>JAFGGY010000011.1 GCA_016930365.1 Prolixibacteraceae bacterium
GTACATCGGGGAGCTACTAGGGAAAATAAATGGTTCATTTCAAATGTAATCTGCAGGACTTGAACCAACGACCTACGGATTAATCCTTCCGACGTACGTCGCGGATCCATCGTGAACCGCTCTAACCCCGATGTACATCGGGGAGCTACTAGGGAAAATTGTTACATCTTTTATTGAACAGCTGCCCTTGTTGTCAAAGGCGATGCAAAAATAGAAAAGGTTTCTTTTCTGCCAAAAGAAAATCCGAAAAAAAAAGACATTTTTTTTTCGGATTTTTAGCTCGTTATTGTGATTGAACAACTTAGCTTACTCGATTATGTCGAAGCCGGTATAAGGAATGAGCACACGAGGTATCTTTATGCCTGTTTCGGTTTGGTTGTTTTCAATAATTGCTGCTACAATACGGGGCAGAGCCAACGCACTACCGTTGAGGGTATGAACCAACTCGGGTTTCTTCATGTCTTTCGCTTTGTAGCGGCATTTCAATCGATTAGCTTGGAACGATTCAAAATTCGACACCGAACTTACTTCCAGCCAGCGCTCCTGTGCTGCCGAATACACTTCAAAGTCGTAGGTCATAGCCGATGTAAAGCTGATATCGCCTCCACAAAGCCGCACAATACGGTAAGGCAAATCAAGTTTTTTTATCAGGTTTTCTACATGTGCCACCATCTCGTCGAGTTGTTGGTACGATGTTTTTGGATTCGCTATTTGTACAATTTCAACCTTATCGAACTGGTGCAGACGGTTAAGGCCACGCACATGTGCTCCCCACGAACCGGCTTCGCGACGAAAACAGGGTGTGTAAGCAATATTTTTGATCGGGAGTTGCTCTTCATCGACAATTACATCGCGGTAGATATTAGTAACCGGCACTTCGGCCGTGGGAACCATGTACAAGTTGTCGGCCTGGGCATGATACATCATGCCTTCTTTATCGGGCAACTGTCCGGTACCAAAGCCCGAATCTTCATTTACCATTATGGGAGGCAATACCTCGTTGTAGCCAGCTTTTTCACCTTCATCGAGGAAAAAAGAAATAAGTGCTCGTTGCAGTTTTGCTCCTTTTCCCTTGTAAACCGGAAATCCAGCCCCGGTAAGCTTAGTGCCCAATTCAAAATCGATAATATCCAGGTCTTTAATGATTTCCCAGTGTGGTTTTTTAGTCTCGGGCAATTGTGGAATTTCGCCGCCGCGTCTTATTTCTACATTATCGGTTTCATCACGTCCGGGAACTACCAGTTCGTGTGGTATGTTGGGAAGTTGAACCAATAGTTTATTTACCTCGTCGTCGATGGAGGCAAAAGCAGCATCGAGCGATTTGATTTCTTCTTTAAGCGATGTCGTTTTTTCTTTAGCGGCATTGGCTTCTTCAATTTTCTTCTCTTGAAAAAGCTTCCCAATTTCTTTTGAAATCGTATTCATCTCAGCTTTCAGCAAATCAACCTTGGCTTGTGTTTCTTTGCGGCGGTTGTTTTGCTCAATAACTTTATTGATGATTTCGGTGGCATCAAAATTTTTCACTTTGAGCCGTTTTATAATTAAATCGGTATTTTCCTGAATGAATTTCAGTGTTAACATGATGAATCCTTTTAAAATTTATTTTGAACAGGCCGAAACCGAAGCGATTTCGAACTCTGCAAAAATAGTAAAAGCCTTTTGTCTCAAATGATTTTTTTGACCAAATATTATGGGTTGCTTCCGAAAACTCGTTTCAGTAAGTCGTTTACGCGTGCTTCGGCCTTGGTTCTGATGTCCTGTTCGCGGTCTTCAACCTTTAAAAACACACCGTCGAGTGCGCGTTCGGTTACATAACGGTCGAGCTGGGTGTCAACAGCATCCACATCGAGCAACCTGCCGGCTACCGAGTTGGCAAATTTATTCCATTTGGTGGTTAATTCGTCCCAGGTTTTTGCCGCCGATACATTGCCAACAATTGGTTTGTTCAGTGATTTTTGCATTACGGGCATATAAAGACTAACCAGTTGGTTGTACGTTTTTTCGTTTAGATATTGAGTGGCGGCATTGTTTTCGCCTCTTAAAATTCCCCAGGCATCTTCAATAGTCATCGAGGTTATAGCATTTTTGAAAATAGGCATAGCCTGTGCTGCTGCATCCTCTGCCGATCGGTTAATCTGAAGTACTACATCATCAATCATATCGCTAATGCCCGGAACTTTCGAAGCGTACTGGATAATTTTGTCGGTTTCGGGAGGAAGGTTGATTTTTACCAGCTGGTCGTTATAATAACCATTTACTGCATTCAGGTTAGTTAATGCCGAATCGGCTCCTACGCGTAGGGCTTCCTTCAGTCCCCGGGCAACTTCTTCTTTTGTAAGTGGTTGATCCTGTGTCAAAACCTGAGATGCGGTTTGCATCAATACGTCGCACGAAACTGCGCTAAGCAACAGGGCGATAAAGGCTACGATTCGAATTTGTTTCATATTCATTTTGATTTGATTTTTAACTTTTATTTGCTTAAAAGAACACAAAAAACTGTAATTAGTTAAGTTGATCGTTTACTAATGATTCGTCAATTTATAAACAAATCTCAAAATTAATAAGAATGAGCAAACTATTTTTCTATCTGGCGGTAATTCTTGCAACGATATTGGTTAAGGCAGGAATTGCACAAACCGAACTAAGTCAGACTGTACCTCTTGAACCTGAACTCCGAACCGGCGTTCTCGACAATGGTTTAACATACTACATCAGGCACAACAAAGAACCGAAAGAACGGGCAAGTTTCTATATTATTCAAAATGTAGGCGCTTTACTCGAAGAGGATAATCAAAACGGTTTGGCGCATTTTCTGGAGCATATGTCATTCAACGGTACCGAAAATTTCAAAGGGAAAGGTATTCTGAATACGCTTGAAAAGCACGGGGTGGCTTTTGGACGTAACATTAATGCCTATACTTCGTTTAACGAAACTGTTTACAACCTTAGTGAAGTGCCCACAACCCACGAAGGTCTGGTCGATACCTGCCTTTTAATACTTCACGACTGGTCGGACAGGCTTTTGCTTACCGAAGAAGAGATTGATTTAGAACGTGGGGTTATTTCAGAAGAATGGCGCACCCGCCGCACTGCTTCGTTTCGTATTCGTAATCAGTGGTTTCCTGTGGTTTTCAAAGGTTCACAATGGGCAGTTCGGGATGTTATTGGCGACACTACAGTTATAAAATATCATGAACCCGAAACCCTACGTAAATTTTATCACGATTGGTATCGTACCGATTTGCAGGCAATTGCCATTGTTGGCGATATTGATGTTGACGAAATAGAAGCCAAGGTGAAAAAACTGTTCTCCGAAATTGAAGCAGTTGAAAACCCGAAAGAACGGCCTGACTTTAAAATTCCGGAACACGACGAAACGTATTTTGTACTTGCAACCGACGATGAAGCTTCTCAATCGAGCATCAATATGTATATTTTCGATGAGAACAAAGATGGAGAGAAAAAAACGTACAACGATTGGCGTGAAATGTACATAAACTCGCTATACAATTCGATGACCAGCCAGCGCATTAGCGAATTGTTGCAAAAAGGTACACCCCCTTTCATTAATGGTAGCACGCAACACGGGGGATTTGTGCGTGGTTACGATGCTTATATGATTGGTACTACGGCCAACGATGGTGAAGAAGCCAAAGCCTTGGAAGCCATCATGATCGAAACTCAGCGGGTAAAACAGCATGGTTTTGTTGAAACCGAACTCGAACGGGCAAAAACAAACCTTCTTACACGTATTGAGAGCCGTTACAACGAACGCGAAAAAATCAGCAACGACCAGTTTTGCAGCCAATATGCTGAGAACTATTTGACTGCCTCGCCCGTGCCAGGCATCGAAGAGGAATTTCGCTTCGCTAAAGAGATTTTGCCAACCATTACAGTCGAAGAGGTTTCGGCCAAAGCAAACGAATGGATTACTCAAAAGAATCGTGCCATTATAATTACCGGCCCTACCGAAGCAGAACATCTTTCGGAAGCCGAGGCTAAAGCCATTATTGCAAAGGTTGAAGCTATGGACGTGAAACCTTATGTTGATGCTGCTGCCGGGTCATCGTTGATATCGGAAGAGCTGAAAGGATCAAAAATTATATCGGAGAAGAAACTTAAAGATTTTGATGCCGTTGAATGGACGCTGGCTAATAATACAAAGGTGGTATATCGCCATGCCGACTACGAAAAAGATAATGTTTCGCTAATGGCATACAGCAATGGCGGAAGCTCGTTGTGGGACGACGAGTATGTGCCCGAGCTCGAGATGCTTGCAACATTTATTGAGGCTTATGGTGTAGGTGATTATGATGCCGTAACGCTTCAAAAGATGCTTACAGGGAAAAAAGTTTCACTTAGTTTCTCATTGGGTTCGCTTACCGAAGGTTGTAGTGGCTCATCAACACCTAAAGACTTTGAAACCATGATGCAACTAGTTTACCTGTATTTCGAAAAACCTCGTTTCGACCAGGAAGCACATAATGCCCTAATGTCAAGGTACAAAGCTTTTGTGGCCAATATGCAGAAAGATCCCAGTAAAATCATGCAGGACTCGTTGTCGTATATTTTTTACGACTATCACCCACGTGTGCGTACACTGGATACTGAATTCTTGAACGAAATAAATTTTAACGATATTCAGAAAATATACAACGATCGGGTAAAAGATGCCGGCGATTTCACATGGTTTATTGTTGGAAATATCGATGAAGAAACCGCAAAAACTATGGCTCAGAAATATTTGGGCTCGTTAAGCGACGATCCCCGGCAGGAAATTTGGAAAGATCGCGGAGTGAGAGCTCCCGAAGGCAAGGTCGAAAAAGTTATCCCGATTACTTTTACCACACCGAAAACGAATGTAAATATTCGCTTTGTAAACGACGTTGACTTCACGCCCAAGAACAACCTGGCCATGAAAGTGCTCGAAGGAATTCTTGACCTGCGCTACACCGAGACCATTCGCGAGGCCGAAGGTGGAACTTATGGTGTGGGTGTTGGTTCGGGTATGGAGCAATATCCTGTGAATCAGGGCACACTGCGTATGGTGTTCGATTGTGATCCAAATCGTGCCAACGACCTGAAAGCAATTATTTATCGCGAAATTGATAAAATTATTGACGAAGGGCCAACAGCAGTCGATTTTGATAAAATCATAAAGAACTTATTGAAAGATCGTGAACAGTCGCGCGAACATAACAGCTTCTGGCTCAATTCACTTTATAGTTTTTATTTTTCAGGAATTAATATTGCGAAAGCCGAAAATTACGAAGATTTACTTCGAAATATGACTCAAAGCGACATTCAAAAATTTACCAAAAAATTTATCTCCGATGCCGATGTAGCCGATGTGGTTTTTATCCCAAAATCGGAATAAATTAACTCGTTGTTAACCGCCAATGGCTTATATGTTTGTGATAATATCGATAAAAACCCGGCAACCCCGGGTTTTTTGTGTTTCAATAAATTTCAAAGTGTAATCACTTTTCCTGCTTCATTCTGCAATGCAATAATGTCAATCATTGTGCCGGCCATTCCCACCTGCATTTTATTACCCAGGTTGAAATGGTTTAGGCAGGTTTTACACGAAACCAGTTTTACGCCACACTCTTCAATACGACGTAGAGTTTCCAGTACTGTCGAATCTTCGCAGGTGAGTTTCACTCCACTGTTGTAAAAAACAATTACCGACGGGAGTATTTCTTCCTGTATTATGAGTTTTAAGTAATTATCGATGAGTGTTTTGCCCAGTTCGGGAGATCCCACTCCCATTTGGTCGGAGTTAATTTGAATTAAGGTTTTCTTTTGGTTCATGGTTTAAATGATTTTTAAACCACAAAGATATCAATTTAAAACATCTGCTGTGTTTATTGAGTTGAACCATGATTTGTGATTAATTTTAAGTCTCTATGATGTGCTTTTTCCTCTCTTTGGATTACTGATGAGTTTTAGCAATAAATCGAACATTTGATTTTTCATTTCGAACATCATAGGTGTTGCCCATTGGGCAATAAGCGAAGGAATCAGTCGCGCCGGGTGCAAATCGTGCCTGAGCTGCATGCTGCGTATCTCGAGCTCTTTTTTGCTGATGCGCGACTGGTAGCCTAACTGCATTATTTCAGACTGGATATCGTTGTATGTTTTGATATGGCTATATTTTCTGTTTTTATTGCTCATGGTTGCCTGTATTTGGATACATTAAATGCATAAACCGACGAATGGCAGGCTTCTCAAAAAGTGGTTTCCGAACGAGCCATATAAAAAGTGCAATCAGCAGGTAGAATCCACCTGTAATAAGAAGCCCGGCTACGTACGAATGCAATAGTTTACCTACAAATAAAGCGGCTGCAGCCGAAAAGAACAGCAATACAAACAAAAATATGAAAAGCATCGATGTTTTGAACATGAAGCCTGAGGTAAACTGCGATAGTTCACCGGCTAGGTGAAGTTTGGTAATATCGGTCTGAATTTTTGCATATTCTTCAAGCTCTTCCTTCAGCGCTTTGAACTCGGTGTTGATTTTTTCGTGCATAATTACATGTTGAATGGATGAATCATTTTTAAGCTTCTTCGGGTGCGTTTTTGTATTGTTCCCTCATCTTTTCAATACGTGTTTCAAGCTCCTTGATTTTTTGTTTAATCTCATCTTTCATTTCTACACCTTTTTCTTTTAGCTTATCACGCAATTTCGCGAGTTCTGCTTCCATCTCCTTAATTTTTTGACCTATTTGTTTACGCGTTTCCTTGCCCGACTGGGGCGCGTATAGTAATCCAAGTGCAGCTCCGGCAGCAGCACCAACTAGCAATCCGGTTAAGAATAATCCTGTGTTTTTCATCTTTTTCTATTTAAAATTAGTTTAAAACAATAACTATAAAATAGTGATTTAAAAGCACATTGTCAAGAGTATGCAGTTGGTTTTATTGTAATCGTTAAAACCACCTCCTTAGGTGGTGGTTATGTTCCGTTAGGCTAAGCCTTAAAATTGTTATTTTTGAGACATGA
>JAFGGY010000104.1 GCA_016930365.1 Prolixibacteraceae bacterium
AGGTTTCCATATCGCCTTTTATATACAAATTGTAAAAACGACAGTCGAGTTCGGTGTGCTGAGCTTCAACAGGCAAAAAACCTGAAACAAATAACAATATCAATATATATTTCATAAAAATCTTCATTTTTATAACGTTTAAGCCAAATAAATAAAAGGCTAAAAATACGATAAAGATTCAGAAATATAAACAAAACATACGCAATGTTCTTCTTTTAAAATCGTTATGAACCATGAATTTTTAAGGCTTATTTTGTCATAAAACCAGCATTTTTAGCTACATTCGCTCAACACGAAAAATAAGGATAATAATATGCGTGCAAAGAGAATATTGATTAGCAACGACGATGGCATACACGCTAAAGGGCTTCACCAACTTACCAAAGTTGCCCGCGAATTTGGCAACGTACTGGTTGTTGCGCCACACACAGCCCGCTCGGGTATGTCGAATGCTATTACAGTAGAAGTGCCGGTAAGACTCAAAGAATACGAAAGCGATACCAATTTTAAATCGTACAGCTGCACCGGCACCCCGGTCGATTGTATAAAACTGGCTTTCGACCAGTTGCTCGACGAGAAACCCGATCTTATTTTATCGGGCATAAACCATGGTTCCAACTCATCGGTTAGCGTACACTATTCGGGCACAATGGGAGCTGCCATCGAAGGATGCATTCACGAGGTTCCCTCTATCGGCTTCTCTTTATGCGACCACCATCCCGATGCCGATTTTACGCCTATGCTGCCTTTTATCCGTAAAATAATCGGACAGGTACTTGAAAACGGGCTTCCAACCGGCACTTGTCTCAATGTTAATGTACCTAAAGGTGAAATTAAGGGAATTGAAGTTTGCCGCCAGGGACATGGGCGCTGGGTTGAAGAATTCGAAAAACGAACCGACCCTCAAAACCGCGAATACTACTGGATTACAGGATTCTACAAAAACATGGATAACGGATCGACCGACACCGATAACCACATACTCGAAACCGGCAATATTTCGGTTGTTCCCATTAATATTGACATGACCCATCATAAATTTCTTGCAGAACTTAAAAACTGGAAATTTTGAAAAAGAAGAATAAAAAAACGCCCATTTTCGACCGGCAAATATCGGGTTTTGTTGCAGGATTCCTTTTCCCGATTATTGTTTTTTACATTTATTATTGGCTCAAGTTTAACGACTTACAATTCTTCGACTACATAAAATCAATGCATCACTACAAATTACTTTTTAAAGTATTAAGTCTGTGCGTATTATCCGACCTTCCGGTTTTTTATCTCTTTTTGCAGTTTAAATGGATGCGCGGAGCACGTGGAATTGTAATGGCTTGTTTTATCTTTGCATTGGCTGTAATGGCCTATCGAATTATAATGTAACCCAATGAAGTACTTTTTAATAGCCGGCGAACCATCGGGCGACATGCATGCCGCCACGCTTATGTCCGAAATAAAGAACAACGACCCTCAGGCCGAATTTTGCTACCTTGGCGGCGACCTGATGCAAGCCGAAGGTGGAAAATTGTTAATGCATTATCGCGAAATGGCTTATATGGGCATTTTGCCTGTACTACTGAACCTGCGCAAAATAAATCATAACTTCCGTTTTGCCGAAAAAAACCTGATCGAATTCAAACCCGATATACTGATACTCATCGACTACCCGGGCTTCAACCTGCGAATGGCAAAATTTGCAAAAACACACCACATCCAAACAGCCTACTACATATCGCCAAAAGTGTGGGCATGGAAAACCAAACGGGTATATAAAATTAAAAAGTACATCGACCACATGTACACCATTTTCCCGTTTGAAACCGAATTCTATAAGCAGTATAATTACCCGGTAATATACGTGGGAAACCCGGTTTGGGATATGATACAAAAAGTTCACGAAAAACCTGTTGATGCCGAACAATTCAGAAAACAAAACAAGCTAAGCAGCAAACCCATTATTGCATTACTGGCCGGCAGCCGAAACGACGAAATTAACCATTTATTACCTGAAATGGAAAAAGTAGCAGCCTTAAGGCCCGGTTATCAATTTGTAATAGCCGGTGCTCCGGGAAAAGACGAAATTTATTACCACAACAGGTTAACAACAAATATCCCCGTGGTTTTCAAACAAACCTACACGCTTTTGCGAAACAGCGAGGCCGCCATAGTTGCATCGGGAACAGCAACACTCGAAACGGCGTTACTTAAAATTCCACAAGTTGTGGTTTACAAAATGGGCATGGGCTGGTTTCTCGAAACATTCAGAAACGTAATTCTAAAAACCGATTTTTTCTCACTGGTAAACCTTGTAGCCGAAAAAGAAGTAGTTAAAGAGCTCTTTCAGAGCCAGGCTAGCGCCGAAATGATGAATAACGAGCTTGAAAACATACTAAACAACAAGGCATATCGTTCGGGCATTATGCAAGGCTACAACGAGATAATTGATAAATTGCACTCCGAAGGAGCAGCCAAAAAAGCCGCACGTAATATTGTTGAATCGATTAAAAAGTAAAAATCAATGTTTAGCCTTTTAAAAAAAGAACTTAATTCGTTTTTTGGTTCCATTACCGGATACCTGGTTATTGTTATTTTTTTATTGGCCACCGGCTTATTTTTATGGGTTATACCCGGCAGTTTTAACATTATCGACGGGCAACGGGCAACCCTGAAAGTATTTTTCGATTTGGCACCATGGCTTTACCTGTTTCTGATTCCGGCCATCACCATGCGCATGTTTGCCGAAGAAAAACGCACCGGCACCATCGAAATGCTGATTACACGCCCACTCACAACGTTCAGAATAACCTTTGCAAAATACCTGGCCGCCTTCATTTTAGTTTGTATTTCGCTGATTCCTACCCTGCTGTATTTTTATTCGGTGTATCAGTTAGGCAACCCGGTGGGCAATATCGACACCGGAGCTACCTGGGGGTCGTTTGTCGGATTACTTCTGCTGGCATCGGTTTACATTGGTATTGGGCTTTTTGCTTCCATTATAACCAGCAACCAGGTTGTTGCTTTTCTTACAGCCATTACACTATCGTTTATATGTTACAACGGCTTTCATTTTATAGCCGGTTTCAACATGCCCTTGGCCTTGCAAAATTTTGTATTGCAAATGGGCATTCACGAGCACTACCTTTCCATCAGCCGGGGAGTAATCGATTCGCGCGATTTTTTCTACTTTCTTTTTGCCACTTTTGTTTTCCTGCTCTTAACACGCAACATGCTTCGTAAAACCCGATTATTTGCCACATGGAATGTAAAAAGAGCAGCTCTACTAGTTGTATTGCTCATCGGAGCCTACACTACAATCAGCCAGCGTCTTTTCCGAATCGACCTCACAGCCGAAAAACGATATTCATTAAGCACTATTACCAAAGAAATACTTTCGAAACAAGATCAACCACTGGGCATTGAAGTTTATCTTGCCGGAAACCTGCCCGCGGGCATGAAAGAATTCCAGGAATCGATAATCGAAAAAATTGAAGACCTAAACGCTTACTCGCCTTACCGTTTGTTTCACGAGGTAATCGATGTGTATAAAATAACAAACACCGAAGAGCAGCAAAACACTATAGAAGCATTGATTAACGCTGGAATTGAACCCGTAAATTTTGAGCATAAAACCACCGAGGGCATGTCAACCCGCCAAATATTCCCGGGCATTGTACTATCGAATCGAAACCGGTCGGTTGTGGTAAATATTTTACAAAACAACCCGCTACTGCATTCGGATGAGAACCTCCAACATTCGATTGAACTGCTTGAATACGAATTTGCAGCTGCAATAAGAGCACTGCAACACGAGCGCAAACCACGCGTTGCCTTTCTCAAAAAAGAAGGCAATGCCAGCTTATACGAAACAGGCGATATTCGTTATACTTTAAACGAGAATTACGAAGTTGTTGACCGCACATCGAACGAACTATATGCCGACGATACCGTAAAAACACTGATTGTTGCAGCTCCGAATGCCGCTTTTACTGAGACTGAAAAGCTGCACATCGATCAATTTATAATGAGAGGTGGAAGAGTACTCTGGTGTATCGATCCGGTATTTGTTAGCATCGATTCATTATCGAAAGGACATTCAACCCTTGCTTTTGAAAAAGGATTAAACCTGCGCGACCAGCTTTTCAGATATGGCGTACGCATAAACCCCGACATACTGCAAGATGCCTTTTGCCTTGAATACCCTATAAACACGGCTCCACCGGGAAAACCAAGTCAGTTTACCCCGGCACCTTTTTACTATACACCGTTAGCTGTGCCCAACCCCAATCATCCGCTAAGCCGAAATTTAAACAATGTAATTACCGAATTTGCCAGTTCAGTAAACGCTGTAGGCGAAAACACGCAAGCTACTCCGGTATTAAGTACATCACCCTATGCCCGAAAAATACAAACACCAGTCGAAGTTAGCCTGTATTCGGCTACTAACCCACCCGACCAGCGCTTGTTTAACGAAGCCGATATCCCAATAGGCATACTGCTCGAAGGAAGTTTCGAATCGGCTTTTAAAAACCGCATGACCCGTCAATACGGCATTTCTGAAATCATTGAAGAGAGCCCGGCTTCTAAAATGATTGTTATTGCCGATGGAAGTATCATAAAAAATAAAGTGCGAACACGAAACGGCAAAGCCCAGATACTTCCGTTGGGGTACGACGAATACAAAGGAATTACATTTGGCAACCGCGATTTTATTAAAAACTGTATCGATTATTTAACCGACGACATTGGAATTATGGAATTGCGTTCAAGGGTTATAAAACTACGAATGCTCGATAAGGTTAAGATACGTGAAGAACAGCTAAGGTGGCAGCTCATCAATACCGCTTTTCCGCTGCTTTTCTTCATTTTAGCTGGCTTGATTTATGCTTTCATTCGCAAAAAAATGTATAGCCAAAAACACGCTTAAGCCGTTTACTCTTAGACTAAGCTGTTCGTTGATATTTTTTAAGTTATTAACAATTAGCCGTTTATGTCTTACCAATTTAATTATACAAACTACTGATATTTAATTTATAATAAGCAAAGTCTCATATCTCATGTCTTTTATCTAACGTATTATTGAATGAATTATGCAGCATTAATTTATAATCCCGCTAAGCCAATAAGCCACTAAGCCCACCAAGAAAAATGCTTTTTGTGTTTGTGCATTTGTAGGTGCTTTTTTTTCAATATTTATGACAATAGTTCGTTACTATTTTTTTAATTCGCTGTCAATTAGTTGCTTGCATCTTGCAAACTCGATTATCCAAATAGCTAACAATCAATTTATTGCAAACAAAATCTCACAGACCCACATTCTCACAGTCCTACAGCCCCACAATCTCACAGTCTCATATCTAACTCGCAAGCGTTAGTTTTTTGAATATGACGCAAAGCGGCTGGGGTGCTAAATCTAACGTACTATTGATTACTGGCAATGCATCAAAATTGTTTTTTCGATAGCATCTCGGCATACCGGGCAAAAAGCACCAGCTTTTTGTTCTTTCATCCAGCAACTCATAACGGGGCTGTATATTCCTTTGGCTTCGTAACCACCCCCTTCGAAAACCCCCACCTTACCGGCATATTCATCGTTGCGGGGTGTTGGCACCGACGTACCTTCATTTATTCGGCTGAACCATTTTTTATCGAAATCCATCATTGTAGTAATGTTGGGTTCCCATGGTTCAACATCCAGATTGTAAAACGATTCGTACGAAGTTGAAGACGTGTAATATTCGTCGGCCAAACCAGCAAAAGCATGGCCAAACTCATGACAAAACACAAAGGGCGACTGCACATTATCCGAAGTGCAAATGCTTAAATAATTGTAAAAACCACCTCCGCCATAACGTTCTTCATTCACTAATATATAAATATGATCCCACGCGACCCCATCAATTGCATCGTACACGCTTTTCATGTCGGATGTGGTTAAATACCGCGCCGAACCAAAAGTGTAAAAATGAGAATTAAATGCTGTATTCCGATAAATATGTTCACCAGGGATATCGGTACCACTCTCGACCGAAGATACTTGCATTGCCAGCACATTAAAGCGGTTTTTATGGGTTTTAAATGGCTCGGCAGCAAACAGCGAATCGGTGAGACGGCGTGCATCAAGCGAAAATTTTTCAAGCTCGTTTTTGGTATATCCTTCGGCCAAAATTACCAAATCGACATGTTTTCCGGGCTCTCCATGAAACATAATTGTGTCGATCGAACCTACAGGATACTTCTCGTTAATAATGAACGGATCGTCAATTCGTATGGTATCGATCCAAATGGTTTGCCAACTCCCTTCGAAACTTCGTTCGTCAATTTTGAGCACTACATCGCTCTTGGGTTTTGGAAAAAACAAAGCCTGGTAGTACGAGCGAATTTCACTATTTGCCTTATCGGTTATTTGCCATTCTTTAAACAAAGGAGAAAAGCCCTTCCTAAAAAGCAGCGTATCACTATCGGCATCGAAAATACTATAACGGCAGGAACCATAATCGGGCATTTGTAAGTGCTGACTGAAATTATCACCCTGGTGCGGCAGATATTTCACTTGCTTTTTCACAACTTCAATGCGATTATTGCCACCAACCAATTCAAAATCGTAACGTATAGCACCATGTTCTTCAAAAAAAAGAGAATCGGTGGCATGTAGCTGCCATACTACTAATGCAAAGATAAATACCAATATCAAGCGTTTCATAAAATGGATCCTTGTTGATTGATTTCAAAAATAGTTATTAAATATCAGGAAATAATTTCAAATTTGCGAAGCAGAACAAAAAACAAATAATCATGCAAAATCTCAATCAGCTTTTATTCGACTGGCTTTTCAAAATTAGTAATCGTGAAGAACTTTCCCAATTTATTTCGAGTGCAACCATCGGGATAGGAATTTTAATCGTAGCATTTTTATTATTGTACATTGTACGCAAAATAATGCGTGCTTTGGCACACCGGCTGGCAAAAAGCACTAAAACCGAATGGGACGATATTCTGTTAAAACACAACGTATTTTTAGGCATTGCCCACTTTGTACCTGCGTCGATTATATATTTCACCTCCGATTTTGGTAACTCTTTTTACCCTAAACTGGAACCTTTTATCGAAAATACCTGCAATCTATACTTCCTATTTGCCGCGGTTTTTACCCTGAGTGCCTTCCTGTCGTCGGTAAACGAAATCTACAACAAAAGTTTTTCATTTTCGAAAGAAAAACCCATTGCCGGGTTTATTCAACTGATGAAGATATTGATGTATTTTATTACCATACTGATTGTTGTAGGAATTTTATTCGATATTAAGTTAGGTAAGCTTATTGCCGGATTGGGAGCTATGGCAGCTGTACTGATGCTGATTTTCCGCGATTCGATACTTGGTTTTGTTGCCGGTTTTCAGATTAGCATGAACAACATGGTTAAAATTGGCGACTGGATTGAAATGCCATCTCGCGGCGCCGATGGTACGGTTACCGAAATTAACCTCACCACGGTAAAAGTCGAAAACTGGGATAAAACAATCACCAACCTGCCCACTTACTCACTGGTATCAGAATCGTTTGTGAACTGGAAAGGCATGGAACTATCGGGTGGCCGACGCATTATGCGATCCATCAACATCGATATGGACAGTGTGAAGTTTTGCGACACCCCGATGCTCGAAAAATTTGAAAAATTCAGATTGATAAAGGATTATGTAATTAGCAAGCAAAATGAAATTGAAGAATTCAATGCACGCAACGAAGTATCGCCCGACGAATATTTTAACGGACGCAGGCAAACCAACCTGGGTGTTTTCAGAAAATACCTCGATGCCTATTTACACAACCACCCCATGATAAGACAAGATATGACATTCTTAATAAGGCATTTACAACCCACCGAAAAAGGAATACCTGTGCAAATTTATGTATTCAGCAAAGACAATCGATGGGCGTATTACGAAGCCATCCAGGCCGACATTTTCGACCATATTATTGCAGTGCTACCTGAATTTGGCCTACGCATTTTCCAAATACCATCGGGGCACGATTTGCGCCAACTGGCATCAAAGTACGAATCGACTAAATAATCATAAGAATTAAAAAAGTAAACATCAGCTTTACAACACCATAGCAAAACACGATATAAATTAATTGTTTTTTTGTGGATACTATTTTTTTCTTAGTTTTACCACGTTTACAACTTTATAGCGATGAAACGATCATTACTTTACATCACCATATTTTTGGTGTTTTTTCACATTAATACCAATGCGAAAAACACCAATATTAATAAAATTACCAACGATGTAATAACCATTACGCCAAGCAAAAAGCAACTTCAATTGCTTGGGTGGCCCAACGACATCATCAACTCGGTAGCCCTTCGTACTATCGAAGGCATTGTTTTGATTGACACCCAAAACTCGCCAGCCAATGCCCGACTTGTTAAAAATGCAGTAATCGAATACTTTAACGACTCGACCTTTACCTACATTATTAATACGCACGGACACTCGGCACACACTGGCGGAAACTGCATATTCGACCAAAGCCGCATTGTAGCTCATGTTAACAGTGCCGACGAAATCAAAAACTACGACGATATTTTCCTGGGGCAAACTGTTGAGTTTCTTCGTAAAAGAATTCAATATCAAAACAGTGTTCTCGATACAGTTCGTGCCGAAAATGCCTTCACCGATTCAATAAATGAAGATATCGACCGTTATAAATTTTTCGAAGCCGACCTGATTAACAACTACCGGGTCAGGTATCCCGATTTAACGTTCCAACAAAACCTTGAACTCAAGCCCGGAAATAAAACTATAGAACTCAACTACATGGGCAAAGGGCACGGCAATGCTGATATTATTGTTTATATAAAAGAAGACAAAACCCTTTGTACCGGCAATCTTTTTCACCTGGGCGCATACAAAAACGAAGAAATGCCCAGCTTTTATCTCAACCGTGTTAACGAAATTGACAAATGGATAGAAACGCTTAGTACTTTTCTGAATACGCATAACGACATTGACTATGTACTTACCACACACGGCAAAAAACCGTTTACTCGCGAAAACATCGTATTCATAAACGAATACTGCAAAGCCGTACGCGATGCTGTAAAAAAAGCCAAAACCGAAGGCAAAACAATGGAAACCGTTCAGGATTCCGAGCCCTTCGAATCGTTTTTCAGCCAATACAGCAACATTGTACGATTTAACAACGAAGCGAAAGAAATGCACGCCCGAAACATCCGCCTTATTTGGCAATACATCGAGTAAAGCCTACTTTTGTACCTGTCAGAATTAATTGGGCAAACAAGCTCAATACTCTGCCATTCATCAATTTTAAACATAGATACCTTGAAAAAAAGTATTGCTTTTACCGTCATTATTATGCTGATATTGGTCTTTGGGGCACATGCAGCCTCTAAGCAACGTATTATTTCGTTAGCGCCATCGCTCACAAAAAATATATACTACCTCGAAGCCGACAATCAACTGGTTGGATGCACCAGCTATTGTACCGAAGCCGTAGCCGACCAAAAAGAAATAGTAGCCTCAGCCATAAAAGTCAATATCGAAAAAACGGTAAGTTTAAAGCCCGATATTATACTGGTAACCACCATAACATCGCCCGAAACCATTGAACTGCTAAAAAAATTCAACATACGGGTTGAAGTGTTTGAAACGCCGGCAAACACCGACGAAATATTCACGCAGTTTATAAGAATGGGGCAAATGCTTAATTGCGAAAACAAAGCCGAAGCCATTATTTCGGATGCAAAACTTAAAATTGAAAGCATTAAAAAACAACTGCCGGCATTTAATAAAAAGATTTTTTTCCAAATTGGCGCCGAACCCATCTTCACCGTACTTCCGGGCACTTTTATGAACGACTACATTACTTTTTTAGGGGGTGAAAATGTATCGAACGATGTACGTACCGGTGCTGTTAGCCGCGAGAGCGTTGTTGCCAATAATCCCGACATTATTTTTATTGTAACCATGGGCATTACCGGGCAGGAAGAATACCAGCAATGGCAAGCATTTAAAGACATGCAAGCCACCCGCAGCAAAAATATTTTCATTATCGATGCCGATAAAGCATGCAGCCCCACCCCGGTAACTTTTGTAGAAACCCTCGACACCCTGGTTTCACTTTTAAAAAGCACCCCAAATGAATAAGCGACCGGCCAAATGGATACTACACATCGTATTGCTGATGTTGCTGGTTATGGTAGCCATGTTGGTTTCGCTCAGCACCGGCGAAAGCAAAATTCCCCTAAAAGAAATTCCTTCGATATTGAGAAGTGGCGAGGGCATTGAATATTCGATACTAACCGCCATTCGGCTACCCCGCATTATACTTGCCTTTGCCATTGGAGGTGCGCTTAGCCTAACCGGTGCCATATTACAGGGCATTTATCGCAACCCGTTGGTTGAGCCTTACACCCTGGGTATTTCGGGCGGTGCCGCGCTGGGCGTTGCCATTATCATTGTATTCGGATTACACCTTTCGATAAGTTCGGCCATGCTCCCGGTTGCCGGTTTTGCAGGCTCGATAGTAACTATTTTTGCCGTTTATTTTTTAAGCCTGAAAAGAGGCGTAATCAACATTAGCCGTATGCTGCTCATTGGCGTAATGATCAGCTTTATTGCCTCATCGGGCATGATGTTTTTGATGGCGATAAGCTCTTCAGAAAACCTGCACGGCATTATTTTTTGGATGATGGGCTCGCTTGACGAACCCAACACAATGCTTATCCGAATTATGTTTTACTCGGCACTAGCAGGGCTTGTAATAGCCTACCTATTTGCCCGTCCGCTAAACGCATTACGCCTTGGCGAAGAAAAAGCACGCCATTTAGGCATAAACACCAACGCCACCCTGCGCATTTTATTTATTGTAGCCTCGCTGCTCACCGGTTTTTGTGTGGCTGTAGCTGGAATTATAGGATTTGTAGGGCTGGTTATTCCGCACATTATGCGCAATATAACTGGTTCCGACTACCGTATTTTATTGGGTAGCTCGTTTCTTGGAGGCAGTTTCTTTTTAATTGTAAGCGATATAATTGCCCGAACCATTATTTCGCCCAACGAATTGCCCATTGGAGTCATCACCGGCATTGTGGGCGGGCTCGTTTTCATTATCGTACTGGCACGCACCGGGTTAAAATCAAAAATCAGTTAGCCATGAAACATTATCTCAATGTCGAAAACCTGGTTTGCGGCTATCCCGGCAATTTCAACCTGAAACAAATCAGCTTTTGCATCGAACAAGGTGCTTTTGCCGGAATAATTGGTCCAAACGGCTCGGGAAAAACAACCCTTTTTAAAGGCATTGCCGGTGACCTCAACATCAAATCGGGCTCGATACAACTGAACAACACCGACCTTAGCCAAATTCGACTTAAAGAAAAAGCCCAAAAGATTGCCGTGGTAACGCAGTACACCGAAATAACCGACATGAGCGTTGAAGAATATGTTTTAATGGGGCGAACACCTTACCGCCCCCGGTTTTCATTTTTCGAAACGAAGAACGACATGCTTATTGCCGAAAAATACATGAAACTGACCAATACTTTGCGTTTACGACACAAGCCCATGACCGAGTTAAGTGGTGGCGAGCAACAACTGGCTGCTATTGCAAGGGCGCTAACCCAGGAACCTGAGTTACTGCTTCTCGACGAGCCCACATCGCACCTCGACATTACCCACCAGGTGCAAATTCTGAACCTCATACAGCAGCTAAATCACAATTTAAGACTCACGGTTCTGCTCATTATTCACGATTTAAATATGGCCGGCGAATACTGCGATTTTCTGATTATGATGAAAGACGGAGCTATTCATGCCATTGGTCAACCGGCAGATGTTTTAAACTATCAAACCATCGAAGAGGTGTATCAAACGGTGGTTGTTACCCGAGAAAACCCGGTTTCGAAAAAACCGGTGGTATTTCTGGTTTCGGAAAAAGTACTGAACGAGCAAGCACGGAAGAACACAAAAGCCTAAATACCTTCCCAAAAACCTTTATTCTAACACTTAACCCACATTGCAGCCATAAGCTCCTAACTGTCTAATATTAAGAAGTATCATTTTAAAAAATTTCCGCAGGTATCACTACGGATTTTTTCCGGTAGAATGGGACTGCTTTATATCCCATCATATTATAGATCTGTTTAACCTTTTGTGTGGGTTCAGTACATTGGCGGACAGATACTGTTTCCCCTTTTATATTTTCGACAGTTGTAGAAACGCATTTTTGGGTATTCATGGTACGCACAATCTCTCTCCAGTCATGGTTATACCCTTTTTGCTTCAATTGGTA
>JAFGGY010000105.1 GCA_016930365.1 Prolixibacteraceae bacterium
AATCTTTACAAATAGTTTTTGCTTAACAGGACAACATTGTGTTTTTATGTACAAATTTTATGAAAAGGCTGAAAACATTGCTGCTCCAAAAACTAAAGCTATAAATGCATAAATTACAATGAGAATTAATACCCAAATTAAGGACGCTTTGGCAAAATTAGCCTTACTTGGGTTTGTGCCCGATCCAAATGCCCATACAAACAGCATAATGATATTGACTAAAGGAATTGCTAAAAGTAATAGGGTGATTACCCAATCGCTGGTTTTTACAACCGAAGAATTGTTTTGTTCTTCCATAGTTCAAGAGTTTTGTTCCTACTCGTAAGGCTTTTCGGTTACGCCCCGTTTTTGAAGTGGTTTCTGAACTCCACATGTGCAAGAAATGAATCGTGAGAGCCACGATTTTTTTATAAAATCAGTTACAATGTAGATAATATTTTGATTATTAACAAAAAACTGAATTCGAAAAAGTTGAGCTATTAAAGTGAGTATGAATAGCCAATGCCCAAAATGCTGGCTTTGTCGGGATTTGCAACGTTAAATTCGTTTTCGAACATATAGAAAATATTTAAGCCTGATTTACGGGTTAAGTCGTATTTCATTCCCAGTTTTAATTTCCATTCGTTCAGAATATTACCGTTGGGATGGTTAAGGTGATGGTAAAGTTCGTATTTGGCGTAGGGTTCTATTTTAGTGCCAAACCAATCGTAATCAACCGAAATCGAATAGCGGGCAACCAGGGCATTCTCAATAGGGTTAACGGCGTTGTCGATATCGTCGAAACCATATTGCATAATTCCCTGTACGGTAACTTCAAAATCGTCAAGATTGTAGTCGTAATTGGCAAAAAATGAATAGCGGTGGGCGTAGCGTTTCCCCGAGCTTTTTTGGTCGATGCCCAGTCGGTATTTTACCCCGATGTTAACATCGTCGATAAGTTCGTATTCAATTTCAGGTTCGATAAAAGCTTTATCGAAAGCGCTGATGTTTCGGTCGAAACGATGTTCGTATTCAAGCCCCGCTTTTAGTTGTTTGTTAATATCACCATCGATGCCAGCCGATAGCCTGAGTTTTGTATCGTAGTTTTGTGTAAATGCGTTGTTGGCATAAGCTAAAAAGCTAATTGCCAGCAAGTATTTTAAACATTTAATCATCATCGTCGTCGTTGCTGAGATCCTCGTCGTCGGCTAAATTTTCATAGTTTTCATCTTCGTAATAATAAATATTAACACGGGCTGTGTCGCGCAGAAAATCGATTTTCCCAACTTCGAAACGGTTAATTTTAAGTCCGGTTCGTTCTTCCAGATCCTGGTGCATTTCCTGGTGCATCTCGGGTTTTATCATTTCGATTTTTTCGTAAATAATTGCCTTTCGCGATTCGTGTCGAAGCATCATCATGCGTTCGAGTCCGTATGTAACCATTAGCAACAGGGCATTGGTTACAAACAATTCGGCATAGCTGATTTTTTTATTCGACAAGGCGTTGATAACCGAAACACCAATAACCAGGAACAGGTAAGTCATTTCCTTAATGGGTATTTGCTGGGTTCGATACCTGATGATGCCAAAAATGGCAAATAGTCCAAGCGCAAACCCCAGTTCCAGTTTTACGTTTTCGAGCAGAAAGCATAAAAGGAACACAACGGTTGCAATTAAAATGTAGGTAAACAGGTAATCGCGGCGTTGCCGTACCCTGTAATACAGAAAGCGTACAGCGATGAATACTACTGTAAAGTTGAGAGCAAAACGCAGGAGAAGCTCAAAAAAGTCTTCCGAATCGATGAGTTTGATGTTGAAGATTTCCATTCTGGTTTAATATTGTTTGGTTATGGTTCTTAATCGTTGCTTAAAAATATTGTTTTTTACTTCGGGATTCAGCAAGGCTAAGCCCATACAGTATTTGCTAAACCCCATCGATTTTATTCGCATTGCGTTAAGTTGCGTAATAAAAGGCGACGATGAACGGTTGTCGCGATCGGTTTTTATTTCGGCAATGCAAATGTCGTTGCTTGTTGTTTCGTTGTTGAATTTTAAGTCGGTAAATTTTATTTTGTAATCGAGGGTTATGCGTTCTTTTAGGTTTTTGTTTACCAGGGTTAAACGAATAAATTTGTTGCCTAAGGTAGGCGACAATAAATCGGCATCGTAAGGCGTATTTTTGCCAATAAAACGTTTTGAATAAGCTGAATCGCTAATTTTCGACGGGTTGTTTTGCTGGTTTTCGATGCGTTTCTTTATGGTTTCGCCTTTGTTGTTTTTATTCTTAATCTCCAGAAATTCCTGGTTCGAATACACATATTTACGAATACGAACTTTATGGCGGTTAAGTTTGCCATTGTGATGCATGCGATACATCATATAATCGTTGGTATCGAAATAAGTAGTTTTATAAATTTGTTCGCGTTCGTTTTCGATTTCAACCATAAAATACAAGTCGGTTACCTGGTTTAGCAATTCGGGTAAATGCATAACCGGAAACACAAATTTAGTGTCGGTGCGGCGCATCAATCGAACCTCGTCCATCTGATCGAGCGAAATGGGAGCAAATTTAGCTATTGCCTTTCGTATGTTATTTTCGATACTCGTATTCATAAGTTCGTTTTTGTCGTAGCCTGTCTTTTTCGTCGTAGTATAATTTTTCAACTTTAAGGCCATTTTTATAAATGCTAACCATGCGTTCTTTTTGTTCGCCTTTGGCGTCCAGTTCTATCTCTTCAACAAGGTTGGCATCTTCGTCGTATTTGTATTTAAACCATTCATCAATTTCCTTACCCCGGTTTTTGTAGGTTTTTATCTCTATAATTTCGCCCTGGTGATTAAAGTATTCTTCTTTAAAGATATACCGTTCCTTGTCGCCATTTTCAATGTCCTGTTCGTAATATTTTCGGGCCTCTATTCCTTTTGTAATGATTTCGGTTTTGCCTTGTGCTGAAACATGGCAGGCCGCAAGGCTGAAAAATGCTATAAATAGTAAATATTTCATAAGATTAAATTGTTTGTTTTTATGGTATCGTATAGCCTGCCCCGATTTTTCGGGGGAACTCGCATGAATTTAATCATCCTTTTGGATGCGATCGTTTTACATGCTCGTTTCATAATTCCTCGGTTTATATTTTTTTGATTATGATATCGTCTTCAATTTTGATGGTTTGACCGGGGTGGCTTATTTCAACTTCTACCTCTATTACCACATCGTCGGAATCGCCGGTTTCTACATCTTCGGAATATACAAAAATGGTGTATTTCCCAATCAAAAGGTTCGAAAACACAAAGGTTCCGTCTCCTTGTGTGCGAATTCTTTCACAATAAAAATCCTCGTTATTGTATGTCAGGTAAATTTCCTGTTCCTGGGCTGGGGTAATATCTTTTATAACCAAATTGTCGGGCGTCGAACTGTTTTTGTAGTTGATTAGAATTACTCGTCCTTTAATTTTTGAAGTGCCGTCGTCCCAGTCTAGTGCTTTGTAAGTATAAAGTGTATCCAATGTGTAGGTTTCACTTTTGCCCAGTTTAACATCGTGAACCATAGCAATATCTTCAAGGGTTTGAAGGCTTGTGTCATCTGAATAATAAAAAATGCGATAATTTCCCGGCCATAAATAGTTAAATTCGAAGTTGCCGGTGTGGCTGGTTTCTATATCATCGTCAACAACATTATTATCTCCAAACTGAATAAATACATCCTGATCGCTTGCGGGTGCTTCGTATTGAAAAACAGAAAAATCGTGATTGTAGTATTTTTCAACTACAACACCTTGTATCTTGCCACTTCCACCAATTCCTTCTTCCTGTGTACACGAAATTATGGCTGATAAAAAGAGCAGTAAGAACAGAAATTTTATGTATTGATTTTGTCTCATAGTGCTATCCGATTTGTTTTACTTCTGTTGTTATTTTTCGTTTTTCTTTGCAATATTAATTTTAATGAATTGTAAAGTAAACGTAAAATAAAGTGCACGAATTTAATGCTTTTTGTTAATTGATGGTAGTAATAGATTGAATTGTTGTTAACGTATTGAAATAAAAAAAAAGAAATGACCGCGGGTGCAATCATTTCTTTTAGGATAATATTGTAAAACAGGGAGGGGAGAAATAATTCTAAACAGTTGCTAAAGTACAAAAGAAATGAGGATTTTAAAAATAAAATTCTATGATTTTGTGCTGAATTTGAGCTTTTTGCATGTGTTTTTGATGAATGGCCTTTTTGCTTTGATGAACGGCTGTTTTTTATTGATTAAAAATTAGTCGCACATAACGTACATTTCTTTTTTGGGGTTCGTTAGCAATACATTTCTTTTTTTACGGTTGATTATTTTCTTTTCGAAAGTTCCAAAAATCTTGTCGGGTAGGGTTATGTTTGAACTTGCCGAGAAAATTAACAGGTCGCAAAGAACTTTTTGGGCTTCAGAGTGGATACGGTAGCTGCTGTTTGTGCTGTTTTTTATTGTGGGGCTATATCCGAAAGTTTGGTAAAGTTTTAATGCCGATTCAAGATTAGCATTGGTTTGCTGTGCTTCGCGATAGTTTGAAGAGTCGTTGGCTACGTGCAGGGTGATTTTCGACTGGTGAAAGCGGGCAAAGTAGCTCGACCATAAAAGAGCGTCCTGGGTGCTTTTTCTAAAATCGACAGGTACCGAAACCTTTTCGAAGTTCTTTTGTGCCGACGATGCACCTTTGGCCGAAAAATAAAACGGGAATTGTGCTTTGTAAAAAGCGTTCCATATTTCGTTGTTCATTTTTGAGCCGGCACAAAAAAGAAGGGTGTCGTATTCATCGCCAAGTGTCTGCACTAAATTTTGAAGCCTCCCTTCAAGTATCAGCACCGATAGTTTGGCCGAGGGTACGTTTTTCGAAATAAGCGATGAATAAAGTTGAATGATATGTTGTAACTTTTTATGTTTTTTTTTGTTGTGGTAACAGCCAAATAAACAAACTTCCAGGTCGAATATCGAAGCCAAACGCAAGGCATCCATGATGATTGTGTTTAAATTATGGGTTTGTTTGCACCAAACCATTATTTTTTGATTTTGTATTTTAGCCATATAATTGTACGAGTGTATTGTGGTGCGTATTGTGTTTGCTGTTAAAAATCATCGCTACCGGAAGCCAAAATGTATAAATTCGTAAAAAATAAAAACAAATGATAAACGATAAATTGTTCTATCCCGAAAGTATTGCGGTTGTCGGAGCATCAAACAATATTGAAAAACCGGGTGGAAAATTACTAAAAAACCTTATCGATACCAATTTTAAGGGGCGGCTTATTGCCGTTAACCCTCACGATATACTGGTTCAGGGGGTTGAAACCTACGCCAATGTTGTTGATATTCCCTGTGTCGATTTGGCGGTTTTGGCCATTCCGGCCAAGCTTTGTCCACAGGTAATGCAAATTTTGGCCGAAGAAAAATGTGTTAAGGCTTTTATCGTAATTTCAGCCGGTTTTAGCGAGGAAAGTGAGGCCGGAGCTGTCCTTGAAAAGCAGTTGGTTGATATAGCGAACCAACACAAGGCTTGCCTTATTGGTCCCAACTGCATTGGCGTTTTGGCTCCTAATCACGCCAGCGTTTTTACCACACCGGTGCCGGGGCTTAGCCAAAAGGGTGCCGATTTTATTTCGGGTTCGGGGGCTACAGCTGTTTTTATTATGGAATCGGCTATTCCCAAAGGCTTACGTTTTCATTCGGTGGTCTCAGTCGGTAATTCGGCACAACACGGCATCGAAGATGTGCTGGCTTACATGGATGAGACTTTCGATCCACACAAATCGTCGAAAATTAAACTGCTTTATATCGAAAATATCAGCAATCCCGATCGTTTGCTGTTTCATGCCCAGTCGCTTATTCGCAAAGGATGTCGAATTGCGGCCATAAAAGCGGGTTCATCCGAAGCCGGAAGCCGGGCGGCATCGTCGCATACCGGTGCGCTGGCCAGTTCCGACCTGGCGGTTGAAGCCTTGTTTCGTAAGGCCGGGATTGTACGTTGTTACGGGCGCGAAGAACTCACCACTGTTGGATGTATTTTTAGTACCAAAAAGCTCGAAGGGAATAACATTGCTATTATTACCCATGCCGGTGGACCTGCGGTTATGCTTACCGATGCACTTGAAGCGGGAGGACTTAAAATTCCACATTTAAGTGAATCGGCTTCAAAACAAAAACTTAAGGAGGCCTTGCTGCCCGGCTCGTCGGTCGAAAATCCCATCGATTTTTTGGCTACCGGCACGGCTCAGCATCTCGAAACCATTATTGATGCTTGTGAAAACGATTTCGACGAGATCGATGCAATGGCTGTTATTTATGGCAGCCCCGGATTGTTTCCCGTGCGCGAAGTGTATAAAACACTGATGAAAAAAATGAAAACATGCAGCAAACCGATTTACCCGATTTTGCCTTCGGTGGTTAATGTGCACGACGATCTTTCGTATTTCATTTCGCACGGAAACGTAAATTTTCCCGACGAAGTATTGCTGGGAAAAGCGCTCACAAAGGTTTTTAATGCGCCACCACCTTTTGGTAGTCCGGAGTTCCTGAACGAAGTAGATGTTGCTCGTCTTCGGAAAATTATAAACCGAACGGTTTCTGGTTTTCAATCGCCCGAAATTGTTGGTCAATTGCTCGACATTGCCGGCATTGAACGGGCAAGGGAGATTTGTGTGAAAACAAAAAATAAAGCCCTGGATGCCGCTCGTAGCATTGGTTTCCCGTTGGTGATGAAAGTGATTGGCCCATTGCATAAAACCGATGTTGACGGGGTGAGCCTGAATATTAAATCGTTCGAAACGGTTCAGAAAGAATTCGACCGTTTGATGCATATTAAAGATACTACTTCGGTATTAATGGCCGAGATGCACTCCGGTACCGAGCTGTTTATTGGTGCAAAATACGAGAATAATTTTGGACATGTAATGCTTTGTGGTCTGGGCGGTATTTTTGTCGAAGCGCTGAAAGATGTAACTTCGGGTCTGGCTCCGCTGAGTATGCCCGAAGCGGTTTCGATGATAAAAAATTTAAGAGCAAGAAAAATACTCGAAGGATACAGGGGCACACCGGCTGTTGAGATCGAACAGTTTGCCCGACAACTGGTTAAACTGTCGGCAATGCTACGCTTTGCAACCGAAATAAAAGAAATGGACATAAACCCATTGCTTGCAAATGGCGAGCGTATTGTGGCGGTCGATGCCCGAATTCGTATCGAACACGATGAATAACGGCCTCCGAGGTATATACAAGGTCTGTTGAAAATATTTATACTTTAAATAGTACGGCGATGAAGAAAAATTACATCTATCTATTCATTTTTTTAGCAACAATTATGGTTTCATGTAATGAACAAAACGAAAAACAGTTGGGGTATAGCCCCGGAGTGCCACAGCTCGAATCCGACAGGCTGACTCCTGAAATAATGTGGCAGTTGGGGCGAATTAGTGGCGAAAACTTGTCACCCGATGGCAAAAAGCTGCTGTATGCGGTAACAAATTATAAAATTGAAGACGACAAAGGATACAAAGATTGGTATTGGTGTAATATGGAAGACGAAACAACGTTGAGGCTCACCAATACGAATATCAACGAGCAGGGGGCTGTTTGGCATCCCGGGGGTGAAAAAATTGGTTTCGTCAGCGACGAGTCGGGGAGTAGCCAGTTGTGGGAGATGAACATCGATGGCTCGAAACGCCGGCAGATAAGTTTTATCGATGGCGGAATCAGCCTGTTTGCCTATGCACCCGATGGTTCGAAAGTGTTATTTGTAAAAGCCATAAAGCTTGGTCGTTCGGTAAACGATATTTATCCCGACCTCCCCAAGGCAAATGCTCGCATCGAAACCGATTTGATGTACCGACACTGGGACTCGTGGCACGATTACACTTACCAGCATATTTTGGTGGCTGCTTACGACGAAAATGGCATTTACGAAGCCGAAGATATTATGGAAGGCGAGCCGTACGATTCGCCTATGAAGCCATTTGGTGGCCTCGAACAGATTGCATGGAGCCCCGATGCAAATACCATTGCCTATACCTGCAAAAAGAAAACCGGTAAGGACTATTCATTTTCGACCAATTCGGAGATATGGCTATACGATGTGGAGCAGAAAAGCACCCGGAATTTCACCGAAGGCATAATGGGCTACGATGTAAACCCGGTTTTTTCGCCCAGCGGTAAATATTTAGCATGGGAAAGCATGGAGCGCGACGGATACGAATCGGATCAGGCTCGTTTGATGGTAGCCGATATCGAAAAAGGGCAGCGACGAAACCTGTTCGAAGGTTTTGAAGAAAGTGCCGCATCGATAAGCTGGTCAGACGATGAAAAAACCATTTATTTCATAAGCGACATTCAGGCTACCGACGAGATTTTTAAAATTGATGTTGAAAGTGCCGAAATAAAACGAATTACCAACGGCACACACAATTATAAATCGATACAGTTGGCTGGAACGAAGCTTTTAGCCCGTAAGCAATCGATGTCGCAACCCGATGAACTTTACCTGGTTGATGCCGAAAGTGGTGTGGATAAGGCAATAACCCGTGTTAACGAACCAATACTGGAGCAGCTTACTTTTGGTAAAGTTGAAAAACGATGGGTGAAAACAACCGATAATAAAGACATGTTGGTTTGGGTGATTTACCCGCCACATTTCGATGCATCGAAAAAATACCCGGTATTGCTTTATTGCCAGGGCGGTCCGCAGGGTACGGTTAGCCAGTTTTGGTCGTATCGGTGGAATTTTCAGCTTATGGCTGCCAACGATTATATTATTGTAGCACCCAACCGAAGAGGTTTGCCCGGATTTGGCATGGAGTGGCTTGAGCAAATCAGTACCGATTACGGAGGTCAAAACATCAGCGATTATCTTTCGGCCATCGATGCCGTAGCGGCCGAACCATATGTTGACGAAACGCGGCTTGGCGCTATTGGTGCGAGTTATGGCGGCTTTTCGGTGTTTTATCTGGCCGGCCACCACGAAAAACGTTTCAGCGCCTTTGTATCCCATGCCGGTATTTTTAATTTTGAACAAATGTATGCTACAACCGAGGAAATGTGGTTTGTGAACTGGGATTTGGGCGGTGCTTATTGGGACAAAGAAAATAAAACGGCACAGCGCTCTTATTCTTTCTCGCCGCATCGCTTTGTTGATAAATGGGATACCCCAATACTGGTTATACATGGCGAAAACGATTTTCGGATACCTTTTACCCAGGGAATGGCGGCCTACAATTCGGCTGTGATGCGTGGAATACCCGCCCAGTATTTGCATTATCACGACGAAAACCATTGGATACTAAAGCCACAAAACGGGTTGTTGTGGCATCGAACCTTTTTCGATTGGCTTGATAAGTGGTTAAAGTAAAAATGACGAGAAAAACAAATGAAGAACTCTTTAAAGTGTTAAAATGTGTCAAATACTTGACGAACGTCATGATATAGGTGTTAAAAGTGCATTTTTATTTGATAAAAGTGTAAAAGTATTTGGTGGGAATAAAAAAAGCTCTTATATTTGCAGACGTAAACATATACAAGAGTATATTTCT
>JAFGGY010000106.1 GCA_016930365.1 Prolixibacteraceae bacterium
AGATAACTAAATCGACAAAATATAAATAACTCATTGTCAGCGATTTAAAAAATAGCAACCAACTACGTATAATACAAACTAAATAAAATATTGTTATGAGAACGCTAATTGTCTTTTTTTTAATAGTGATGGTTTGCTCTTGTAGTAACGAGCAAGCAGAAAACGACCTTAAACTGTGGTACGATGAACCTGCAAGCATGTGGGAAGAAGCTTTGCCGGTTGGCAACGGACGGCTCGGGGCAATGGTATTTGGAATTCCCGGCGAAGAGAATATTCAGCTTAATGAAAATACCATTTGGACGGGAGGCCCAAAC
The DNA here is from genome assembly GCA_016930365.1 of Prolixibacteraceae bacterium. GTDB lineage: Bacteria > Bacteroidota > Bacteroidia > Bacteroidales > Prolixibacteraceae > Roseimarinus. The sequence goes on from JAFGGY010000106.1 coordinate 315, forward strand.
CGGAATGATAATCCCAATGCACTGGAAGCCCTGCCTGAAATACGCCAATTGATTTTTGATGGTAAGTATAATGAAGCACAGGATTTAATCAACGAGAAGGTAATATCAAAGGCATCGCATGGTATGTCGTACCAAACCGCCGGTAATTTATTGCTCGATTTCGAAGGGCACGATAATTACGATAATTTATATCGCGAACTCGATATCGAACGTGCAATTGCAACTACAAGTTACACCGTTGAAGGGGTTGAATATACGCGTGAAATATTTTCATCTTTCCCCAACGATGTTATTGTTGTACGTTTAACGGCCAGTGAGCCCGAAGCGTTAAGCTTTTCTGCTACATTAGCCCGTGAGGGAAATGTTAAGGTATCGACAAATGGAAGCGATATGCTGAAGATGACTGGTGTTTCAAGCAATCACGAAACAGTTGAAGGAAAAGTGAAATTTGAGGTTTTGAGCAAGGTTGTAAACGATGGTGGAAGCTTGGTATCAGAGGATAACAAATTAGTTGTTTCCGGTGCGAACAGTGCAACGATTTTTGTTTCGATAGGTACCAACTTTGTGAACTATAAAGATATTAGCGGCGATGCCGGTAAAATGGCCGAAGATTATCTGTCGAAAGCTGTTAAAAATGACTACAAGCAGATGCTGAAGAGCCATATTAGCGACTATCAAAAGTATTTTAACCGTGTTTCGCTTGACCTGGGGCAAACCGATTCGATAAAAAACCCGACCGACACAAGGATAGAGCAGTTTAGCGAAGGAAACGACCCGTCGTTGGCAGCGCTTTATTTTCAGTATGGGCGGTATTTGTTAATCAGTTCGTCGCAACCCGGCACTCAGGCTGCTAACTTGCAGGGAATTTGGGCCAATCAGCTTTTTCCGTCGTGGGATAGTAAATATACCGTAAATATTAATACCGAAATGAATTATTGGCCAGCCGAACCTACTAATTTACCCGAACTGCATGAGCCATTGATTCAGATGATTAGAGAACTATCGGAAGCTGGGCGCGAAACAGCAAAAACAATGTATGGTGCCGATGGCTGGGTTACGCACCACAATACCGATATTTGGCGTATTTGCGGCCCAGTTGATGGCTCGTATTGGGGCATGTGGCCCATGGGCGGTGTTTGGCTTAGCCAACATTTGTTTGATAAATATGAATATAGTGGCGATACAGAATATTTGCGTTCGGTATATGATGTAATGAAGGGAGCTGCGGAATTTTGCCTCGATTATTTGGTTGAAGAACCTGAAAACGGTTGGATGGTTATGGTGCCTTCCAATTCACCCGAGAATTCACCCGCTCATCATTCAGCATCTTCGGCTTCGGCAGGTACCACAATGGATAACCAACTGGTATTCGACTTGCTTACCAAAACCATTAAGGCGGCTTCAATATTAAATGTCGATGATGAACTTGTAGCAGAAATGGAAAGTGTGCTGAAGTTGTTGCCTCCAATGCAAATTGGCCAGCACGGACAGCTACAAGAGTGGATGTACGATTGGGACAATCCAAATGACAAACACCGTCATGTTTCACATCTCTATGGTTTGTTCCCATCCAACCAGATATCTCCATACCGCACCCCCGAACTTGCCGATGCATCGCGCACTTCGTTAATACACCGGGGCGACCCTTCAACCGGATGGTCGATTAACTGGAAGATCAATCTATGGGCAAGGCTTCTCGATGGTAACCATGCCTATGAGCTTATGCGCGAGCAGATAAAACTTGTAGGTCGGGGTGGAGGCAGGCGCTCATTTCAACAAGGAGGTACCTATCCCAATATGTTCGATGCCCATCCACCGTTTCAAATCGATGGTAATTTTGGTTTCACATCGGGTTTAACCGAAATGCTTATGCAAAGTCATGATGGTGCAATACACTTGCTGCCGGCAATGCCCGACTTATGGGGTAGTGGGCGTGTTACAGGACTTCGTGCCCGGGGTGGTTTCGAAATTGTAGAACTCGAATGGGAGAACCACCAGGTAACCAAGCTGACCATTAAATCAAACCTGGGGGGCAATTTGAGAATTCGTACGGCCAATGAACTTACCATGAAAGGTAATAAAGAATTAGCAGTGGCCAGTGGTAAAAACGAGAACCCATTCTATCAGCTTCCTGGCGTTAAAGAACCTCTGGTTTCGGAGTCGGCAGAAGTAAATGCATTTCAATTGCCACAAACCAATATGTACGACGTTGAGACTGTAAAAGGAACTGAATATACATTTATTGCTAAACAGTAATTTAATTCATATTTAATGAGCTCTAAAGCAAAATTAGTAGAAAAAAGATACCTGGTTCCGTTCATCATTGTAACCAGTTTGTTTGCTCTGTGGGGATTTGCCAACGATATTACCAACCCCATGGTGGCTGCATTTCGCACCATTATGGAAATTTCGAACGCCAAAGCAGCAATGGTTCAATTCGCGTTTTATGGTGGATATGCAACCATGGCAATTCCTGCCGCATTGTTTGTACGAAAGTATAGCTACAAAAAAGCCATTATACTGGGTTTGGCACTATACGCCACCGGGGCTTTGCTGTTTTACCCGGCAGCGCGCTTCGAAGTTTTTGGTTTTTTCCTGGCTTCGTTGTACATACTCACTTTCGGTTTAGCTTTTCTTGAAACTACAGCGAATCCATATATTTTGTCGATGGGTGATGAAAAAACATCAACACAACGATTAAACCTGGCCCAGTCGTTTAATCCCATGGGGTCAATACTGGGAATGTTTGTTGCCTCGAATGTGATACTTGCTTCGCTCGATTCCGAAAAACGAAATGCTGCCGGTGAGTTGATTTTTGAATCTTTAGATGTGGTTGAGAAAGCAGCTGTTCGAACGCATGATTTGGGTATCATCCGTAACCCGTATGTTATTTTAGGTTTTGTAGTTCTGGCAATGATAGTATTATTTATGGTTGCAAAAATGCCAAAAACGAAAACCGATGACCCAAATTCTTCTGCATTCGATTCGTTTAAGCGGTTGATAAAGAATAAAATTTATATGCATGGTGTTGTTGCACAGGTTTTTTATGTTGGGGTACAAATCATGTGCTGGACTTTTATTATTCATTATGCCGAAAACCTTGGTGTGCCAAAAGCTACTGCGCAACAATACAATATTATAGCTATGGCTATGTTTATCGCTTTCCGCTTTATCAGCACATACCTGATGCGTTTTATAAACTCTCGTAAACTTCTGATGATTTTTGCAATTGGTGGAATGATAACCATCACAGGCGTTATTTTTATCCAAGGTATGGCAGGGCTTTATTGTTTAGTAGCCACATCGGCATTTATGTCGTTGATGTTCCCAACTATCTATGGAATATCGCTCGAAGGAATTGGCGAAGATGCAACACTTGGTGCTGCCGGATTGGTTATGGCTATTGTTGGCGGTGCTTTAATGCCACCTTTGCAAGGTGCAATTATCGATTTAGGCAGTGTGGCCGGGATGCCTGCTGTTAATTTCTCGTTTCTATTACCATTTATTTGTTTTGTGGTAATAGCAAGGTTTGGATATATAACGTTAATGAAAAAGTGATTTTTAATAAAAATGGTTCTATTACAAGTTTTTTGGAAAAGAATAATAAATGTTTCATATTGTTAGACTTAAAAAGATTGATAGCCTACGGCAGATTGAAAAAGATTGATTTATATGGGAGTAAACTTAGTGTTTTTCAATCTCCTATCAATCTATCATCAATCATGTAAGATTAGAAACACTAACAATCTATTTCTGTCCATTAAAATGCTGTGGTACAAAAAAAATAAACTAAAATGAAGAAAATGTCTAAAATATTAATGATTACTGTGTTTCTGTTGATGAATGTTTGTTTTGCCTATTCTCAACAGGTTTTTGTTAAATCACCCAATGAAAAAATTGAGGTTTCTCTAATGAATGAACAGGAAGCTGAAATAGGTGAGTGGTTTTTGAAAGTTAAATACTCCGATAAAGAAGAATCTGTTGAGGCTATTCCTCAAATAAAACTGGGTTTATCGCGTAGCGATCAGGATTTTTCTAACGAACTGAAATTTTTGAAAGCAGGAAAGCAAACGTTTATTGACGAGCAATACACAGCCATTCATGGTAAGCGCAGCCAATGCAGCAACCAGGCCAACGAGTTGGTGGTGGCTTTCGAAAATCCGTCGAAAGCTAAAATGAATCTTATTATCAGGGCCTACAACGATGGATTGGCTTTTCGGTACGAATTTCCCGATAAAAAAGGAGATTTTACCATAGACGATGAGTTTACAGCCTATACAATTCCCGAAACCACCGTGCGTTGGCTTCAAAAGTTCGATTTATCGAACGAAGGTTTGTACAACGAAACAAATAACGCGAACGACAAAGGCGACTGGACTTACCCGGCCTTATTCAATACAAACGAAAGCAATTGCTGGTACCTGGTTCACGAAGCCGATGTCGATCGTACGTATTGTGCTTCTAAATTGAGTAATCATCTCCAAAATTCAGCATATAAAGTTACTTTGCCTTCGGAACACGAAGGCGAAGGCGAGGCTTTGACGAAAATTTCGCTGCCCTGGAAATCACCCTGGCGCGTTATCATCATGGGACAATTGTCCGACATTGTTGAATCAACACTGGTTGACGATGTTTCGAAACCTTCGGTACTTACCGATACCGACTGGATACAACCCGGCGTAGCATCGTGGAATTATTGGTCGGATAACCATGGAAC
>JAFGGY010000107.1 GCA_016930365.1 Prolixibacteraceae bacterium
CAATGCTTCGCAAATGTAGTGATTAGAACAGTACGGCCCAAATTTTATTTAGTTATTTTTAAATGCGGAAGCCCTGTATTTTATACGCAAGAGAGCTTCTTTTTCTTGTGTGTTTTATATTGCATTAACTTCACATTAAAAATGACACCAATCATCGGTATGGTTTGTGTTTTCTTACTATTTTAGCACCAAAATAGCATAAACCATAAAGACATGTACAGAACACACACTTGCGGTGAACTTAGAATAAGCCATAAAAAACAGGAAGTTACCCTGAGTGGCTGGATTCAACGACTTCGGAAACTAGGCGGAATGACTTTTATCGATTTACGCGACCGGTATGGCATCACACAACTTGTAGTGGATGAAAAAGCGGCCGACGATTTAAAAGAAAAAGTCAGCAAGCTGGGGCGAGAATTTGTTATCCAAACAACAGGCATCGTACTGGAACGAGAAAGCAAAAACAACAAAATACCTACCGGAGAAATCGAAATCGACATCAAAAGCATTACCGTTCTGAATAAAGCCGAAACGCCTCCATTTACCATACAAACCGACACCGACGGAGGTGATGAACTGCGAATGAAATATCGCTACCTCGATTTACGTCGTGAAGTCGTTCGCGATAATTTAGTTCTGCGCTCAAAAATGGCCATTATCATTCGAAATTACCTCGACTCGCTCGACTTTATCGAAACTGAAACCCCTGTTCTGATGAAATCGACGCCTGAAGGAGCACGTGATTTTGTGGTACCTTCGCGAATGAATCCCGGTGAGTTTTACGCCCTGCCTCAAAGCCCACAGGTTTTTAAGCAATTGCTGATGGTTGCCGGATTCGATAAATACTATCAAATTGTAAAATGTTTCAGAGACGAGGACTTAAGAGCCGACCGTCAACCTGAATTTACCCAGATTGACTGCGAGATGTCGTTTGTTGAACAAGAAGATGTTTTGGCAACTTTTGAAGGCTTAGCCCGGCACTTATTCAAAGAAGTAAAAGGCATCGACCCGGGTATTTTCCCACGCATACCTTATGCCGAAGCAATGGATAAGTATGGCAGCGACAAGCCCGATACCCGTTTCGACATGCTTTTTAACGATATAACCGAAATTGCCAAAGGAAAAGAATTCAGCATTTTCAACAACTCGGAATACATTGTGGCTATTTGTGCCAAAGGAGCTTCGGAATACAGCCGCAAGCAACTCGATGCATTAACCAACTACGTAAAACGCCCGCAAATTGGTGCAAAAGGCCTGGTTTATGTGAAATACAACACCGACGGCACATTCAAATCGTCGATTGATAAATTTTACGACCAAAATGACTTTGAAAATTGGGCTAAACAATGCAATGCCAATGCAGGCGACCTGTTGCTTATTTTGTCGGGAAACAAATTCGAAACCCAGGAACAGATGTGCCAGCTCAGGCTCGAAATGGGACGCCAGCTCGAACTAATCGACAAAAATCAATTCAATCCGCTATGGGTTACCGATTTTCCACTGCTCGAATGGGACGACGAAACCCAGCGTTACTATGCCATGCACCATCCGTTTACAGCGCCCAAGCCCGAAGATATTGAACTACTCGAAAGCAATCCGGGACAAGTACGGGCCAACGCCTACGACCTTGTCATTAATGGTGTAGAAATTGGTGGCGGCTCGGTACGTATTTTCGATAGTGCCTTGCAATCGAAAATGTTTAAGCTTCTTGGATTCACCGAAGAGCAAGCAAATGCACAATTTGGCTTTTTGATGAATGCTTTCAAATACGGAGCTCCGCCACATGCAGGAATCGCCTTCGGATTCGACCGGCTGGTAAGTCTTTTTGCAGGCCTCGATTCAATCAGGGATGTTATTGCATTCCCAAAAAACAACACCGGACGTGATGTAATGAACGATGCACCATCGCAAATTTCGGAAGAGCAACTAAAAGAATTATTTTTAAAAATAGCCTTGCCTCAAAAGCAATCTTAGATTATTAGTTTCAGAACTTGAGGCAATTTACGATTGACTATCATTGTTGTCCGGTAAATAACAAAAAGCATTATAATGATTTGAGAATCCAGCAAAAATCACTGACTACCAGATTGGGTAAAGCCCAGATTCGTAGTTATTTATAAGTTACCCCGGGTTTTAGCCCAATTTTACTTATTTTTACCGGACAATATTGATAAAAAATCATTCATCTCGACCAGGAAATGAATCCGTGGGATTTGCTATAAAGTTCATCGTATCCGGCGTCGAAATTGAATGACCAACAATTACGTCGATTTCATTCATCAAGGGATAAATTGAATCAGCGTATGAATTTTTCGGTGTATCAATCTTCTCAACCTGTGTTTTTTCTTCTGTAACACGACGAGGCTTTGGCCTGGTTGGCCTTTCGTTTCTCTCAACCGATTGTTTTTCAACCGGTTTACTTTGAACACTACCTTGCCGTTCGGGCTTTTCGGATGCATTATTCATCAACGATGATATACTATCGTCCGACTTACTTAACCCCATTACATCAATCGTATCGTTATCCATAAAAAACAAAAGAGATGTGTCAGCAACAGATTCCGGATTTTCGTCATCCAGTATGGGTTCATCAGAATATGATGAAAGAGAACCATTATCAAAGGATTCGTTTTTTGATTCAGGTTTTAAAAACCACCAATATACAGCAAAAGTAACAACTGCAACAAAAACCGATATAATTACAGCCGCTTTCACCCCAGATCCAGAAGCCGTTTTCTTTGTACGCAACGATTTAAAATCGTGTTCCAGTGCATCGGCGCTTAAAAGCGAAAGACCATCGACAGCCTCCTTCAAAAAGGAATCCTCATTTACTATCGCTTCAAATTGTTTGCGTTCGTTTTCCGACAAATCGTTTTTCAGATAAGCTAACACGTCGGAATAACACTCTAAATCTTTATATTCTTTATACATTGAATAAGCGGTTAATGATGTTTAAAAGGGAATACCAATCAACAAATACTCCTATTTTTCGGGTTGCTCAGATTTTTCAAACGCCACACACTGACGAACAGTAAGTTGAAAAAGCCATTCCCGAAAATGAATTACTCTGGCATCGATAACCTCCAACTGTACAGCTTTATGTATTTGCACGAGCATCTTTTTAGCCTGTTCGCGTTTTTTTAAACGATTCAGGCATACACCATAAACCAGCAATGCATACTTCTGATAAAGCTCATCGATAATCTTTTTGTTACCAGTGTGTTTGTATTCACGAATTGCAGTCAGGTCGAGCTGACGATCAAATTCAAGTTGTTTTTTTGTTGTAGGCATATATTTTTGTTTGCGTATAAAAATAGAAAGAAAAACATCATTAAACAACTCCCTGAGCCATTACGGCTTCGGCAACTTTTACAAAACCGCCAATATTGGCTCCCATAACGTAATCGATTTTTCCGTTTCGTACCCCATACCTTTTGCATGTATCGTGAATATTGCCCATTATCTGGTGTAAGCGCTCATCAACTTCGTTACGTGTCCAGCTTAAACGCATTGAGTTTTGGGTCATTTCGAGCCCCGAAACAGCAACGCCTCCAGCATTTACCGCTTTTCCGGGTGCATAAACAATATTACGATTTAATAATTCGGCGGCTTCGGCTGTGCATCCCATATTGGAAGCTTCGGCTACTAATAAGCAACCATTATCGATGAGCATACGCGCATCTGCTTCGTTCAACTCATTTTCGCAGGCACAAGGTATGGCTACATCAACGGGCTGCACCCACGGGCGCTTACCCGGGAAGAATTGAGCACCAAACTCGCGGGCATACGGCTCAACAACATCATTATTCGAAAGCCTCAGCTCCAAAAGGTAGTCAATCTTATTGTCCGACACCCCATTTTCATCATAAACATAACCATCGGGGCCAGAGATAGTAATTACCTTACCTCCCAACTCATTTATTTTGGATATAGCCCCCCATGCTACATTTCCAAAACCGGATATCGCAAAACGTAGTCCTTCAATATCTTTATTCATTTCGCGCAGCATGTGTCGGGTAAAATATACCGCTCCAAAACCGGTTGCTTCAGGGCGAATCACACTTCCACCCCACATAATTCCCTTACCGGTTAGCACCCCGGAAAATTCGTTTTTCATGCGTTTGTACTGACCAAAAAGGTATCCAATTTCGCGTCCGCCAACGCCAATATCTCCGGCCGGCACATCTGTATTGGGTCCAATATGCCTGGCCAGTTCAGTCATAAAACTTTGACAAAACCGCATAATTTCGTTATCCGATTTTCCTTTGGGGCTAAAATCGGCACCGCCTTTTCCACCGCCCATAGGAAGGGTTGTGAGGCTATTTTTAAACGTTTGTTCAAAACCTAAAAATTTCAGCACACTAAGCGTAACACTCGGGTGAAAACGCAAACCACCTTTGTAAGGCCCTAGCGCACTATTGAACTCAACCCTGTATCCACGGTTAATTTGCACCTCACCCCTGTCGTCGATCCAAGGAACTCTAAAAATGATTATCCGTTCAGGCTCCGTTAAACGCTCCAATATCTTTGCCTGCTTATAACGTGGATTCGATTCGTAAACATCCCATACCGATTCAACAAACTCTTTCACTGCCTGGTGAAATTCACGTTCGCCCGGATTTCGGGCTATAAACTGGTTCATAAAATCATTAAAATCAGCCATAACCATTAGTTTTTGTCGTTAACAAACCAAAGTTAAGCCAAACAAAACATCTTTACATGATTATATTCAATAAACAGGAATTTCTATTAACCTGTATATGTTACTGTTAACATTTATTAACATTTAAAATTCAATAAAATTGATTTCACTCATCAAATATGAAGGCAAATCCAATGTTGATTCGCATTCAGAACAAAGGATCGTTAGATTATAGACCTTAGACAAATAGACTTGTTTACGTTGAAAAAACACATGGAAACAAAAGCCCCGCCATTATAAAATAGCGGGGCTTATATATCGCAATACGGATGTTTTACTCTCCGTAAATTTCAATCATGCATAAAGAAGTCTTCCTTTGGGACTAGGAATCGTACGATTCAATGAGCGTGCTGTCTCAATCCATTCATCAATAACCACGTGAGCATTTTCAACCGCCTCGGAATATGTTTTACCATCTGCCATACAACCTGGCAATTCAGGTATCTCAACTAAAAAAGAATCATCTTTCTCACTCCAGTATAATATTAACTCATATTTATGCTGATTATTCATCATCCTCAATTTTTAATTGGTATTTTAAAATTAAATTTCGTACTTGTTTGACCTGATATGATTTAGCGTTATCATTATTTGGCTGCAAATTCAATATCTCATCAATACCATCTTTAAATAAAATATGATGACTCCCCCTAATTCTGAGCGTAAATCCCAAATGCTTCAAAACATTTAATAAATCGAAGAATTTGATGTTGTTGTCTGAATATCCAGACAGTATCGCTATCAATATTTTATTCAACTTAGCCACCAGCCAAATATACAATCAAAAAAATGAAAATACAAAAGCCCCGCCATTATAAAATAGCGGGGCTTATATATCGCAATACGGATGTTTTACTCTCCGTAAATTTCAATCAGTATTTCCATAATTTTTTTACCGGCAGTGGCTACGCTGCTACCGGGGCCAAATATGGCCGAAACACCGGCATCGTACAAGAATTGGTAATCCTGCGATGGAATTACACCACCGGCAATTACGATAATATCTTCGCGTCCGAGCTTTTTCAGCTCTTCGATTACCGATGGAACCAGGGTTTTATGTCCTGCGGCCAGCGATGAAACACCCAAAACATGCACATCGTTTTCAACGGCTTGTTTGGCAGCTTCTTCGGGAGTTTGGAACAAGGGTCCCATATCCACGTCGAAACCGAGGTCGGCATAACCGGTTGCTACTACTTTTGCGCCGCGGTCGTGCCCGTCTTGTCCCATTTTTGCAATCATAATGCGGGGCTGACGGCCTTCCATTTCAGCAAATTTTTCGACTAACTTCACAGCCTGGGTAAAGTCGTCGTTGTTTCTGGCTTCTGATGAATACACGCCTTCAATGGTTCTGATTACAGCTTTATAACGTCCTACATGTTTTTCGCAAGCGTCGGAAATTTCGCCCAACGATGCACGTTTTTTCGCTGCCTCAACAGCCAATTCGAGCAAGTTGCCTTTGCCACTCTCAACGGCATCCGACAAAGCGGTCAATGCTGCCTGGCATTCGTCTTCGTTACGCTCGGCACGCAATTTTTTCAGGCGCTCAATTTGCGACAAACGAACGGCTGTGTTGTCAATCTCGAGAATATCAATGGGGTCTTGCTTGTCGAGTTTATACTTGTTAACCCCCACAATGGTTTGTGTTCCGGCATCGATACGGCCCTGTGCACGTGCTGCGGCTTCTTCGATACGCATTTTTGGCACACCGGTTTCGATGGCTCTTGCCATACCTCCCAGTTTTTCAACCTCTTCGATAAGCGCCCATGCTTTGGTATAAAGTTCCTGGGTAAGCGACTCAACGTAGTACGAACCAGCCCATGGGTCAACACCACGGCAAATTTCGGTTTC
>JAFGGY010000108.1 GCA_016930365.1 Prolixibacteraceae bacterium
CATTTTTTTCATCAAAAATGTAGCATTCATCACCGAAGTTACTCCATGGCGCAAGCGGTAGTCGAACAGCATTTCGTTGTTGATAATTTCAATTTCAAAACATTTATTTATAATCAGTTCGGGATAATCGCCGGCCATTTCGGTAAGCTTTAAATCGTGTGTAGCTATTATCACTTTCGCCTTTTGCTGAAGCAACCGCTCAATCAGTTTTTGCGAACCTTTATACTTATCAACCGAGTTGGTGCCTTTTAATATTTCGTCGAGAATTACAAACAATTCCCGTCCACTGCTTATCTCGTCTAAAATAGCTTTGATACGTTTAAGCTCGGCAAAAAAGTACGATTCGTCGTCAGACAATGAATCGCTGGTGCGCATGTTGGAATATACAGCAACCGGTTTGTACTTCATATCGCGGGCACACACCGGTGCTCCGGCAGCGCCCAACACCATATTTACACCCAGGGTGCGTAAAAATGTACTTTTGCCCGACATGTTGGCGCCGGTTACAATCATTACCCCGGTTTGGTGTTCGAAACTGAAATCGTTTCGCACGCATTTTTCAGGCCTGATTAATGGATGCCCCAATTCCGAAGCCTGAATAGAAAATTCGTTGTTATGCAACACCGGGTAAGCATAATCGGGGTGATTGAACGCGAAATTTGCCAACGACACCGCCGCATCGGCCAGGGCAATAGCTTTTGCCCAACGCATGTAGTTATCGCAATTGCGCCGGTGCCATTTTATTAGTCGATAGGTTGAATTCAAATCCAACAGAAAAAGCAAATTAAGCACAATTCCAATCAGAAAATTATTTCGGTTATCGAAAGTCGATATTATGGAACGCAAGCCCGAAATTTCGGATGCAGCACGGTGCTTATCGTGCAGCGATTTAATCAAAGCCGCGCCCTCGTTGCTTTTCCAACCTGCGTTTTCGATATGGGTAAGCAATTTTTCGTAACGGGTAAGCATTTGCACACTTTTTCCAAAATGTGCGTACGCCTTTTGGATGGTATTCTTATTAAGCACCCATAAAGCAGTTTGCAATAAGGCCGATAAAAGAACGAAAGCAACATTGCCATAAAAAATCCAATACAAAATAGCAAAAACCGACAACAAGTAGAAAAACACTTTCAGCGGAACAAAAAACCGAAAGAGTTTTAAGTTGTACGACTGTTTAGCCCAGCTTTCAACTATTTCAAGCTCGTTGGTTTTCCCGGCATAAAGCATTCCTTTAGCCAGGAAAGCCTGTCTCCACTCCAAATCGCCCGATAATTCAGCAATATACTTTTGACGGTTCTCAATAGCTTCGATATTAGTCATTGGTGTACGAAGCATGTCGGCCAGGCATTGTTTTCCCGATACGGTTACCGTTCGATTCAGAAACTGGAAAACAGAGTCGTTACCAAAGAGGTCTAAATCGTACGAATTGATGTGCGACGGGTCGATAAATTCCTTTCCGGGCTCGAACAATGAGAACCGATGGTCTAAGGCATCAATTTCGTTAAGATTAATCGTTAAAAGATGTTCGTGATACTGTTTATTCAACCTGGTTTTCTGGAAACGCACTACCGAAAATAAAAACAAAACCAGTAATGCAATAGAAATAGAAACTGCCACATAAATATTTTTATCCCATAATAAAAAGAAAAAAAGCAGCATCCCTACAAACGAAAAAAGCCTCAACAGGGATAAAAGATGCAGCTGTTTGCTAAGTTTTCGGGCTTTTTGTCGGGCTAATTCGGCATAATGACGGTATTGAGATAAGGGTTCGCTCATTGATAAAACTTAGAAATATCGGGGGCCAAGTTTAGCCACAACCAGCAGGGTTGACACAATAAAAACCAGTGCAATAATCAACATATTGGCATGTTTGGTTTTCCAAGGTCCGGCAACTGCAATACGTTTACGTTGAAAATGGTTGTCGAATATTTTCAGTAAAACATAAACCCCCCAGGCAATAAGCACCCCTAAAACGGCACCGGCAATAACATCGAAGGGATAATGAACGCCCACGTAAATTCGCGAATACGAAGTAATGAAAGCCCAAAGCAGCAACACGCCCCACAATCGCTTACGTTGCGACACAAAGCCGGTTAAAACGGCCAGGGCAAAAGAGTTTGCGGCATGCGACGAAACAAAACCAAACTTTCCGCCACGTTTGGTTGGGTTGTGAACCAGGCCGTCTAAGGCCGGTTCGTGTGTTGGCCTGAGCCTTGCAACCAAATCTTTTATCAAACCCGAAAGCTGGTCGCTCAATACAATTAGCAGTATAAAAAAGAGAATTACCCAAATGCTTTGCATTTTATACTTGCGCACAATTAACGCCATGAGCAGAATATAAAACGGATACCAGGTTTCTTTGCTGGTGAAAAAAGCGAAGAAACGATCGAAAAAAGGATTTGCCGCCCCGTTTAACGACAAAAAAAACTGTGTATCAATTTGGTTGAGCCATTCAAACATAACAATCAGGTGTTTAATATTTTCCAAATTTGGTCTTTCAGCACTTGAATATTGAAACCGGTAACCGAAGATATAAAAATGTGAGGAATTTGCTCTAATTCAGCGCTAATTTCCTGCATCAGCTCATCGTCGAGCATATCGGATTTTGAAATTGCCAGCAAGCGTTGCTTGTCGAGTAATTCAGGGTTATATTGCTGAAGCTCATTGATCAGCACATTATATTCTTTTAAATGATTTTCGCTATCGGCAGGTATCATAAAAAGCAGCATCGAGTTACGCTCTATGTGTCGTAAAAAGCGTAATCCGAGGCCTTTACCCAAGTGTGCACCTTCGATTATTCCGGGTATATCGGCCATAACAAACGACTGGTTGTCGCGATGGCCAACAATACCGAGGTTAGGCACCAAGGTTGTAAACGGATAATCGGCTATTTTAGGTTTTGCAGCCGACACAACCGACAACAAGGTTGATTTTCCGGAGCTGGGAAATCCCACCAGTCCAACATCGGCCAGTACTTTAAGTTCGAGCACACACCACCCTTCCTGCAAATCTTCGCCGGGTTGAGCATAACGTGGAGTTTGATTGGTTGACGTTTTAAAGTGCATATTCCCCTGTCCGCCACGGCCACCATGCATTAAAATCTGCTCTTCGCCGTTGTTGGTAATTTCGAAAAGAATTTCGTTGGTTTCGGCATCGCGGGCAACAGTGCCCAGCGGTACCTCAAGAATAATATCTTCGCCATCGGCTCCGGTGCTTCCCTGTCGGCCACCCGATTCGCCATGTCCGGCAAATACGTGTTTTTGAAATTTCAGGTGCAGCAGTGTCCATTTTTGGGAGTTGCCTTTCAGTATTACATGTCCGCCACGGCCACCATCGCCGCCATCGGGACCACCTTTAGCAACATATTTTTCGCGACGCAAGTGCGCCGAGCCGGGGCCTCCGTTTCCCGATCGACAAAATATTTTTACGTAATCAACAAAATTGGTATCGGCCATATCGAATTTTAAAAATTTCCGCAAAGGTACGAAAGATTATTCACCCTAAAAGAGGCTATGGTTTAAAAAACTACAGAACGGAAGCTACATATATTAATATTGCGATATAACAAATCGATAATTATCCTGATTTAATTATCTTTATGCTAAAATTTCGGAAACGATGAACAAACAACGAGAAGCACTGTACCTGTTTATTTTTATACTGCTTAGCCTTACTGTTTTTTTTGTTTATACCGAGTTCTACACACACCGTGTAAAATCGTCGAACGATTATATCATCAAGAAAGGCGTTCTCGATTTATCGGCCAACGATTTACCCAGGCAGAAAGTAATTGGATTAAATGGCACGACTGAATTTTACTGGAAACAGCTGCTAACACCTGCCGACTTTGAAAACGATACTACTATAAAACCCGACGGTTACATCACCATACCCGGAGTATGGAATAATTTCGAAATAAACGATACGCGTATTAACGGAAAAGGTTATGCTACCTATCGCTTTAAGATACTTGTAAATACCGACCAGCAATACGCCATTCGGATAAAAGAATTTGACACGGCCTACAAAATGTGGGTTAACAATGAGCAAATTGAAGTTGGAAAAGTAGGCACAAGTTACGACTCCATGGAACAAAACTGGAAGAGGCAAGAAATCGTTTTTAAATCGGACAACGGCGTTATTGATGTAGTTCTCCAAATTTCGAATTTTTCACATCGAAAAGGAGGAGCAGAAGACCGTATGTTTTTTGGAAGAGCCAACGATTTATTACAATACAAACAACGAGGCATTATTACGAATGCGTTTTTACTGGGTATTTTAGCCATCCTCAGCATTTACCATTTCATATTATTTGTTTACCGGCACGAAAAATCAACCGGCATTTTTAGCATTCTTTGCCTGATGATGGCTATAAGGCTTTCATCAACCAACGAAAAACTTATTTTTGAAGTCTTTCCAAACATCGACTGGCATTTGGCCATCAAAGCAGAATATTTATCGTACAAAATAGCCTTACCCCTTTTAGTGGGTTTCATCCATTCGCTTTATCCCGGATATATTCCGCATCGTTTAGTTCGTTGGTTATATATAATTGCCGGACTATTTAGTGCCATTGTGCTGTTTACCCCGGTTCAATTTTTCAGCTACACCCCGCTTTTTTACCAGTTCGTACTGGCTTTTGGAGCTATTTATGCATTTATAGCTTTAGTAAAAGCAAGTATCAACAACGAAGAAAATGCCCTTATTATTCTGGCCGGCTATGTTGTGTTTTTTGCCTTGCTCGCCAACGATATGCTTTACTACAACAAAATAATTAACACATCATTTTTAATGCATTACGGGCTTTTCATTTTAGCTGTATCACAAGCAATTGTATTATCGCGCAAATTTTCGACATCATTTTTCGAGGTTGAAGTTTTATCGTCGGAACTTGAAAAACACAACCAAAGACTGGAACAAACCATTTGGGAACGCACCCGAGAAATTCAACAACAAAAAGAAGAAATTGAACATCAGGCGGAAAACCTGAGTGCCGCAAACACTGAACTCAAATCGCTTACCGAGTTTAAAGAAAATCTGACCCAAATGATTGTTCACGATTTAAAAAATCCATTGAGCGTAATTCTTAACCTATCGAACAATGAACAAGTAAAACTGGCCGGCATCCAAATGCTAAACTTAGTACAAAACCTGCTGGATATTCAACGCTACGAAAACTCAGAAATGGAACTTAACACCGAAAATTTTGCCATAATTGAAGCTGTTGAAAACGCCATCGAACAATTTCAGTATCTAATAAAACAAAAAAACATCAATCTGAACATTGATGTTGATGAGCAAGATTTTGTACTGGCCGACAAGGAAATTATTATCAGGGTCATTGGAAACCTCCTATCCAATGCTGTTCGGTTTACTCCTTACAAAGGGCTTATCTCCATTTCGACCAGTAAAAACGACGACCAGATTCTATTCAAAATAACCGATAACGGCCCGGGCATACCCGAAGACCAGGAAGAACAAATATTCAAAAAATTTGGGCAATACATTTCAGATGTGGGCAAACAGAAAGGCACATCGGGTATTGGGCTTACCTTTTGCAAATTAGCAATAGAAGCGCATGGAGGCAACATTTATTACAAAACAACCGAAGGACAGGGAACTACATTTTTCTGCACGATACCTACAGGACAGGCAAAGGGAGCAAAATCGGTTAAATCATTGCAACAACGTCAAGCCGATTATATAAACATTTCGCTTAGTGCCGAAGAAAAAGAAGCTCTGAAGCGTGTCATCGAACAATTAAATCAACTTCAGATATACCAAATAGGTGAGATAAAACAAAGCCTAACGATAGCCGAAAATCTGAACAGCATGGCCGTTAGAGAATGGGTTAGGCAAGTTAAAAATGCTGTTTTTAACTCCGATGTTGAATTGTACCGGAAATTACTGAAGGCTGCCAAATATCAATAGTACTTTAGATTTCAGACATGAGACATGAGACTTTGTCTGTAATAATTTAAATATCAGTAACTTAAATGACATAATCGACAGAATATAAAAATACTTATTGTCAGCGACTTAACGAACTGTAACGAATTGTTGAAATAAAAAAAAGCCTGTCTTGTATTTAAAGACAGGCTTTTCAGAATATTTAAAAATTACAACACTACGAATTATTTCTTATCGCACTCTGCTTTCTTTTCTTTGCAACAAGATTTTTCAGCTGGACAATCTGAATTTGCTTTTTTCTCAGCTTTTTTCTCTGTTTTTTTCTCTGTTTTCTTATCTGCCTTTTTGTCGGCTTTTTTCTCGTCGGCTTCAACGTTTACAATCTGTACGTTGGTATCCATAGCGTTAACAACTGCCGGTGAAAAAACCGCTAATGCAAAAACTACTAAAAACGAATAAACTAATTTCTTTTTCATAACTATTTTCATTTAATGGTTAATAAACAATTTAGAATGATTCAAAACTACGAAAGTAAAACACACAAAAAAGTTATTGGTTTGTTATAAGGTGTTAACGTGTTGTTAAAATTGAATACGCACAATCATTTTAGTTAATTTTGTTTTAAGATGAAAATAGAAAAACAAAGCATATTAGCCATTTTAACCTTCATTGCCCTGGCAGTTATTCTTATTGTGCAAGTAAATTGGGTATTTAAAGCTGCAAGGCTCGAAGAAGCCCATTTTAATGCCACCATTAGCAAGGCTCTTACCGAAGCGCGCGAAGAGATTGCCCGTTCGGTAAAAGAATGCCCCGACATGCATAATTATCTTTGCGGGCAGAATTGCCAGTCGGAAATACAAGAGCAAAAAGTACAGGAAATCGACAGCATTATACGGTCGAATCTCGAAATCCAAAACATTAACCTCGATTATACCTTTGAAATTACCGATACAACCATCGCGCAACGTAGCAACATTTTTGCAAACCGTTGTTATTTACAAAGTTTGAATGGTTTTCTCGAAAAAGACAACATCAAAATCAGCTTAGTATTTCCGGGGCGCAACCAATTTATTCTGGCACAAATGCAGGGTATATTTTTACTGGCTTTCATTTCGGTACTATTTGTGGCCATTTCTTTTTTTGTAACATTAAAAATGTTTCGGAAAGAACGAATGATGCTTTTACATACCACCGATTTTATCAACAATATGGTGCATGAATTCCAGACGCCCCTATCAAATATCGGATTTGCAGCCAACCTGGGACGTAAAAAGGCCGAAACCCTTGGCGACGAAAAACTTCGTGAATATCTCAGGGTAATTGCTTCGGAAAATAAAAAATTAGGGTATAACGTTGAACAAATCTTAAAACTCTCATCGGCATCGGGCTATATTTCAAACAACGAAAACGTCGATTTAAACAAAGTAATATTGCAGGTAATCGACTCGTACAAACACCGCAGCGAATTGCTTCAGGCACAAACCGAATTACACCTCGATGCCCGAAAGGCTTTTATTACCGGTTCGTTGGAGCATTTCAGACTGATGGTTTCAAACTTGTACGATAATGCTTTAAAATATTCGCCACATGCGCCGCACATTATTATTCGAACTAAAAACGATGACCAAAAACTAATTTTAAGTATTGAAGACAACGGCATTGGCATAGAAAAAAAGCATCACCCAAAAATATTCGAAAAATATTACCGGGTTTCAACCGGCGATATCCATAACGTGAAAGGCTTTGGACTGGGTTTAACCCTGGTAAAAAAGATTGTTACTAAATACAATGGAACAATTAAGGTAACAGAAGCTAAAAAGCAAGGAACTATATTTACTATTATTTTACCTTTGAATCATGACTCGAACTAAAATTTTATTAGTAGAAGACGACACGAACCTGGGATTTTTACTGGTCGATTTTCTTGAATCGAACCACTTCGATGTAAAGCTTTACCGCGATGGCGAATCGGGCTTAAAAGGCTACAAAGCCGGCACATTCGATTTTTGCATTCTCGATGTAATGCTTCCGGGCATCGACGGGTTTTCGCTTGCCCGTCGTATTCGTGCCGAAAACAAATCCATTCCCATTGTTTTTCTCACCGCCCGCTCGATGAAACAAGACAAGATTAAAGGCTTCGACCTGGGCGTTGACGATTACATTACCAAACCTTTCGACGAAGATGAGCTGCTGTGTCGCATTAATGCCATTATAACCCGATATAACATTCACCCCGACCAATTCTCGAATCCTGATGTTTTTCAATTTGGTAAATTTACCTTCGATTATAAAAACCAAGTGCTACAAACGGAGCAAAGCAGCAAACGGCTTACCCAAAAAGAAAGCGATGTTTTGCGCCTGCTTTGCCAAAACCTAAACGAAATTATTACCCGCGAAAAGCTTTTGGTTTCGATATGGGGTAACAACGATTATTTTATGGGGCGCAGCCTGGATGTATTTATTACCAAATTGCGGAAATATTTAAGCGCCGACCCCGATTTAATTATTGAAAACATCCCCAAAGTAGGTTACATTCTAAAGAAACAAGAGCTATAGCCCAAAAACCCGGGGTAGCCACAAACTAATTTGCGGGATATAGGTTACAAGCAACAAACTAATTATCATTACAATAAACATTGGAATAAGCGGTTTTATCACTTTTTCGATACGCACATTGGCCACACTGCAACCAATAAAAAGTACCGAGCCAACCGGAGGAGTACACAAGCCTACGCTGAGATTAAGAACCATAATAATTCCAAAATGAATAGGGTCGAGCCCCAGTTCGGTAACAATAGGAAGAAATATGGGCGTAAAAATCAGTACGGCCGGTGTCATATCCATGAATATGCCAACAAAAAGCAATATTAGGTTAATTATCAGCAATATAACAAATTTGTTATCGCTAAGGCCTAACAACAAATCGCTTACATTTTGAGGTATATTTTCGTAGGCCATTATCCACGACAAGCCAATGCATGTAGCTACAAGTAAAAGAACAATTGACGTAGTGCGAATTGACTGCAATACGACTTTTGGCAAATCTCTTATGGTCATTTCGTTATAAATAAGGGCAAGTATAAGCGCATACAAAACAGCAATTGCCGAGGCTTCGGTTGCTGTAAAATAACCTGCTAAAATACCACCAATTACAACTACCAAAAGCATTAAACTGGGTACCGCACGCCACAATATTTTTAGCGCACGTTTAAATCCTGTAGGTTTTTGCAACGCTTTTCGGGTAATAAAAAACCCAACACCAAAAATTAAAGCAATTATTGAGAGTGAATAAACAAGCGATGAAACGCCCGATGCAGCAACCAATCCTAAAATAACAAGAGCCAGAGCAGCAAAAACCGACACAAACACCATGATGGCTTTAAGCGTAGCTTTTATACCCGATTTTTTATAAATAAGCATGCTCATTGCCATAAGCATAATGGACACACCGGTAAGTATGCCCGGCAAATATCCGGCAACAAACAACGCGGCCACCGAAACGCCTCCACTGGCTAATGAGTATACAATAAGAATATTGCTAGGAGGAATGGATAATCCGGTTGTAGCCGATGAAATGTTTACGGCAGCACTAAAATTTTCGTCGTAGCCTTCGCGTTTCATTTCGCCTTTCATAATTGCACCAATTGCCGAGGCCGATGCTCCAGCTGAACCCGAAATTGCACCAAAAAGCATATTGGCAAACACGTTTACAAAAGCCAACCCTGCAGGCCAACGTCCTACAATTACACGCGCAAGGTCGATTAAGCGCATGGCTATTCCTCCGCGATTCATGATGTTTCCGGCCAGTATAAAAAACGGTATTGCCAGCAAGGCAAAACTGTCGAGCCCGGTTGCCATTCGTTGAGCAAAAGTTGTAAGTGCTGCCAGCGAATCGATACTAACCAACATCGTAAGCACCCCTGATATACCAATACTGAATGCAATGGGAACACCCAAAACCAGCAATATTAAAAAGCTGACAACCAAAACTATTACTCCTAAAAACTCCATATTGCAGTATTCTTTATTTTATTCGTTTTATTTCAGAAATGTTTATTCACAATTGTAAAAATTGTTTGACTATTCGGCCTTAGCTTTGATGGTTTTCCGAATAATTTCAATTGAATAATAGCTGATTAAAAGTCCGCTAATTGGTACAATTGAGTATACATAACCCAATGGCAAATTTAAAGCAGCAGACACGACCCCAAATTTGAACCGGGTAATAACCAGCCACATACCACCAACAATCATTACTGTTACTGCAAATAACAGCACAATAACATTGATAATAATAATTAAGCGACGCTGTACTTTAGCCGACGAGCGTTGCAATAACAAATCGATGGCTAAATGCTCTTGCAACCCGGCAACATAAGCCGAACCCAACACACCAACCCAAATCAACAGGTAGCCGGCCAGTTCATCGGTAAACGAACTTGGAGTAGGCAATATGTAGCGGCTCACTACCTGCCACAAAACATCGGCTACCAAAACCAGCAACAGCACTACCAGTGTAATTTCGAGTACTTTGTCTATTTTTTTTCGTATGCTCATAACAAGTTATTCTGTTTGTCTTATTTGTTGTATCAAATCGTATATCACCGGATTGCTTTTATACGATTCGATGATTCCCTCAACACGTTTTGCAAAAGGTTTTTTATCGGGATAAATAATCTCGACTCCATGTTCCTGAACTTTCTGCAGCGACTCAAGTTCTGACTCGTGCCACAATTGCCGCTGTACGGGAACCGACATTTGAGCAGCCTGCTGCAACCATTCTTTTTCCTGTTCCGAAAGTTTATTCCATACCACCGTACTCACTACAAGCACATCGGGAATCATACTGTGTTCGTTCAGAGTGTAATGTTTACATACCTCGTAATGATGCGAAGTATAAAAACTTGGCGGATTGTTTTCGGCACCATCAACCACACCGCTTTGCAACGAGGTGTATAATTCGCCCCACGACATAGGAGTAGGAAGTGCACCCATCGATTTTACAAGATTTATTGAAGTTTGGCTACGCATAACCCGTATTTTCATATCTTTCAAATCGTCGGGTGAATTTATCGCAACATCTTTGGTGTAAAAACTTCGTGCTCCGGCATCGTAAAAACACAGCCCGTGCATATTAAAAGGTTCGAGTCCGCTAAGCAATTTTTTTCCAATGGGGCCGTCAAGTACAGTAAAAGCATGTTCCTTTGATAGAAATAAATAAGGAACACCAAACACTTTAAATTTTTCGGTGAACCCTTCGAGAACTGCTGCCGATACTTTAGTAACAGCAAGACTTCCAATTTGCAACAATTCGAGGCATTGCTGTTCGGATCCCAGTTGTCCGCTGGGATAAATTTTCATTGTCATTTCGCCCCCCGAAATAGCTTCGAGGCTGTCGGCCATAGCCACCATACCTTTGTGCACTGGATGCGAGGGGTCGAGACTATGCGCCAGTTTTATTTCCGTTTTTTTATCGATTTGCTTGCAAGAACCAAATCCCAAAACAATCAACAGGAATAAAACAGGCAGTAAATATCGGTGCATATTCTTTCAATTTAAATCCGTTTATACTTAAAGTGTTTATGCATTATAGGTTGATGAAGAAGTATTGCCACCACGGCCTGTCCAGTTTGTATGGAAGAACTCGCCACGGGGTTTGTCGATTCGTTCGTAGGTATGGGCTCCAAAGTAGTCTCGTTGAGCCTGCAAAAGATTTGCCGGTAAACGCTCGCTGCGGAATCCATCGTAATACGAAAGGGCTGTTGAAATTGCCGGTACAGGAATTCCGTTAGCCACAGCTGCCTGTACTACCCTACGCCAGCCTTGCTGGGCTGCTTCAATTTTTTCTTTAAAGTAATTGTCGAGCAGCAAGTTTTCGAGTTTTGGGTTTTTATCAAAGGCTTTTTTGATATCGCCAAGAAAGACGGAACGGATAATACACCCACCGCGCCACATCAGTGCAATTCCGCCATAATTTAAGTCCCAGTTATGCTCTTTAGCAGCCTCGCTCATCAGGTTGTAACCTTGTGCATACGATACAATTTTAGCTCCCAACAAGGCATTTTCAAGGTCATCGATAAATTGTTTTTTGTCGCCATCGAATTTAGGAGTAGGGCCATTCAGCACTTTCGACGCTTTAACCCTGAGGTCTTTTTGCGATGAGAGAATACGTGAAAAAACAGCTTCGCCAATGAGCGTTAAGGGAGCGCCCACGTCGAGAGCAGCTATACCGGTCCATTTTCCGGTTCCTTTTTGTCCGGCTGTATCCAGTATTTTTTCGACCAGCGGCTCACCATCTTCGTCTTTAAATCCCAATATATCGCGGGTAATTTCAATCAGGTACGAATCGAGGATTCCCTTGTTCCATTGAGCAAAAACATCGTGCATTTCGTCGTGGCTCAGGCCAAGCAACTCGTTCATCAGTTGGTATGCTTCGGTTATAATTTGCATATCGCCATATTCAATTCCGTTGTGTACCATTTTCACAAAATGGCCGGCTCCGTCTTCGCCCACCCAGTCGCAACAAGGGCTTCCATCTTCAACTTTGGCTGCTACAGCCTGAAAAATATCCTTAACATGCGGCCAGGCTTCGTTTGATCCACCGGGCATCATCGAAGGGCCTTTTAATGCACCCTCTTCGCCACCCGACACACCGGTACCTATATACAACAAGCCTTTACTTTCGACATATTTTGTACGACGAATTGTATCGGAAAAGTGAGAGTTTCCTCCATCAATAATGATATCGCCCTCTTCGAGGTAAGGAATAATTTTTTCGATAAAATCATCAACCGGCTTACCGGCTTTTACCAGCATCATCACTTTGCGCGGACGCTCAAGGTTTGCACACAACTCTTCGATTGAATGAGCCCCGATAAAATTTTTACCGGCACCACGGCCTTTAATAAACTTATCAACTTTTTCGACAGTACGGTTATAAACTGCTACGGTAAAGCCTTTACTCTCCATGTTTAGCACAAGGTTCTCGCCCATTACGGCAAGCCCTATTAATCCAATATCTGCTTTTTTATTCATTCGTCTAAATTTTTTAAGTCATTGAAATTGAATTGTTTGTATCCAAGCAATATATTTAATTAAACTTCTTATTTTTAGTCGGTTACAAACATAATCTATTATCTCACATCTAAAATCTAATGTTCTATAGTTATTTAAATCGTTCTTTAAATGCCCATAAACCTAAAGCTGGGTTCGAAATATAAAAAATTTCTTCGCCATCGGACATCATATTAAACCCGTTTTTTAATTTTTCGGGATTATATTTTTTAGTCATCGCATCAATATCGGCATAATTAAAGCCAACGCTTTCGATTTCGTTTTTCGATAGGTTCCATGGGTTTTTACCCGGGCAGTAAGTAATATTGAAACGCCCTTCGGACGAGCCATGAATAAGGTGCGCTGCAGCTCCGAGGTTTTCCTGCAAGTCTTCGTTCTCGTCAACTGCTTTTAAGGTTGCCGGTGTTCCAAAGTAGCCATATTTCCGAATTAAGACATCAATTTGTTTGTCCTCGCCAAATTCTTTTAATGCAGGAGCCAGCACAATCAGTTCGCCATCGTTAGCCATTGCCATACGGGTTCGGTAAATGCTTTTATTGCCCAGCCAGGTGCTTTTAAACTCGGTGGGGTCGAGCCAAACAACTACCTTTTTCAAAGGTTTTTCAAGCATATCGAAATTCACTTTAAGCGATAATTCGGCTGCTTTTTCAAAAACCTCAAAATCGTCGCCGATAAACAATCCGCGGGTTACCAGTTTCCCTTCGTCATCGACCCCAACTACGGTTTGCACGTAAACTATGGGTAAGTGCTGTGCAAAATGATCGGTAGCATAATTAAAGACCTTCCGAACGGGAGTATCGGCGCGCCCCATCATTTTTTCCATTCCGTAGGCAGCACCAATAAAGTGGCTTTTGTTAATTCCTTCGGAGCCACCAGTGCCCACAAATATGTTTTTATTGTAGTTAGCCATTCCAACCACTTCGTGTGGCACAACCTGTCCAAGCGAAAGAATTAAATCGAAATTCCCATCAACCAGGAGTTTGTTTACCTGGGCCGGCCAGCTAAAGTTCACTTTCCCATCAGAAACATTTTCAATGAAATCGCCAGGAACTTCGCCCAGGGTAATTACATCGTTCCGCCAGTCGTGTATCCGAAAAAGGCTGTGGGGTACTTCGGGAAACATGTGTGTAATCTGCTCATCGGTCATAGGTGAATGTGTACCCAGTGCCGGCAAAATATCGCATAGTTTTTCGCCATAATACTGGTACGAAAAAGCTGTTAATTCGCCGGCTTTTGATGGCAAGCGTGTATAATCGGGCGGTATAGCCAGCACTTTTGACTTACTGCCCAGTTTATCTAATGCCTCAAACAAGCCATTT
Organism: Prolixibacteraceae bacterium; assembly: GCA_016930365.1. Classification (GTDB taxonomy): domain Bacteria; phylum Bacteroidota; class Bacteroidia; order Bacteroidales; family Prolixibacteraceae; genus Roseimarinus. Next base: position 14,304 of record JAFGGY010000108.1, read on the forward strand.
TTTAAATCCTCGTTTGAAAGAACAGCATCTGGAGCACCTTTTTCGAAATAGATCATTTTACAATATTCATGTTAATATAATAGATCGTTAGATTTTAGATTTAAGACATGAAACCATGTTCGTAACAAATTAAATATCTGCATTTTATATAACCAAATCAACAAAACACAAACAATTCATCGTCTGCGACTTAAAAATTCATTAAAGAACTATTGAAATAAAAAAGCGATGACTATGCATTACCTTTCATTATCGTTTTACACGGGCATTGCCGCTCCATATACTCCACACCATATCTTCGTCGGCCGGCTGAGCATAATCGGTTAAAAAGGTGGTAGCCATAGCACCGGTAGCCCATCCAAACTGCACCCATTTTTGTGATGGCCAGCCTTTCAGGATACCATAGAGCAATCCGCCCACAAAACCGTCGCCCCCACCAATGCGATCGAGAATTGTAATTTTTCTTGGTTCAATTACCTGCCATTGGTCATCGGCAAGCATAATGGCACCCCAAAGGTGTTCGTTAACACTTATAACTTCGCGCAGGGTTGTAGCAAAAACCGAAGCATTAGGGAATGCTTTCTTCACGCGGGTAATCATTTCTTTAAAACCGTCGATTTTATTCTGAATCCCTTTTCCACCGGCTTCGGGACCTTCGATACCCAGGCAAAGCTGAAAATCTTCCTCGTTTCCAATCAAAATATCTGAAACCGAAGCAATTTCGGTAAACATTTCGCGCAATTCCTGTTCACGCCCCTTCCAAAATGAAGCCCGATAATTCATGTCGAAAGATATTTTTGTCCCGTATTTTTTTGCAGCACGAGCCAATTCGAGGCAAAACTTACTGGTTTCGTGCGATAAAGCACCAATCAGGCCTGACAAATGTACAATTTGCACCCCTTCGTTGCCAAAAATACCATCAAAATCAAAATCGTTAACATTAAGGGTACGCCCTACCTCGCCTGCACGGTCGTTGTACACCCGTGGACCGCGTGAGCCATAGCCAGTATCGGCAATGTTAATCTGGTGACGGTATCCCCACGGATTGCCCTGCTCCACTTCGGGACCTTCGAAATCCATATTGCGACTTCGTAAGTTGCTTTTAATGAATTGAGCAATTGGACTGTCTTTCACAAAAGTTGTAAGTACTTTTACGGGCAGTCCGAGATACGATGAAATACTGGCCACATTGGTTTCGGCACTGGTAACATACATTTTTAAACTGTCGGTTGAATAAACCGGCTGGCCATTTTCAGGGGTAATACGTATGCCCATACTGGTTGGCACCACCATCGAATATTTAAAGTTCTTTTTTAGTTCCATATTTTTTATTGTTTATTGGCTTCTGGCTGTTGGCTGCTCGCTGTTGGCTATTGGCTGTTGGCTGTTGGCTGCTGGCTGTTGGCTGCTGGCTGTTGGCCTTTGGCCTTAGCTATTAGCTTGATTACACTCCGCTGTAGGCGCTAAAACCTCCATCGATTGGTATAACAATTCCGCTTACAAATTTCGACATATCGCTTAAAAGGTAAATTGATGTTCCTACCAGCTCATCAATTTCGCCATAGCGCCCCATTGGGGTTCCGTTAATAATTTTCTGTCCGCGTTCGGTGGGGTTTCCCTTATCGTCAACCAATAAAAATTTGTTTTGCGTGGTTAAAAAGAAACCTGGAGCAATGGCATTAACTCGCACGCCGGTTTTGGCAAAATGAACAGCCAGCCACTGTGTAAAATTGTTTATTGATGATTTAGCAGCCGAGTATGCCGGTATTTTTGTGAGGGGCCTGAATGCATTCATCGACGAAATATTCAGAACACCACCATGTTGCTGTTCAACCATATTTTTACCAAAAACCATTGTGGGTAAAATTGTTCCTTTAAAATTGAGGTTAAACACATGGTCGAAACCATCCATTTCGAGGTCGAAAAAATCGGTTAAATCCTCGTTGTGTCCGGGTAAAATTTGTTCGGCCTGGGTTGTTGCCTTGGGCGAATTACCGCCGGCACCGTTAATCAAAAAATCAATTGTATCGACAAAACTTAAAATACGTTTTTGGGCACTTTCGAGCGAACGCTTATCGAGCACGTTGGCAAAAAACCCTTCGACAATTACATCGGGGAATTCTGACTTCAACTCATCGGCTTTTTCGATAACACGGGCTTCGTCCACATCGAGCAGCATTACGTTCATGCCTACCTGGCATAAACCCCGGGCAATATGACTGCAAATAACACCGCCTGCTCCGGTAACAACGGCAGTTTTGCCCTCTAATCCAAGCAATTGATTGGTTGATATCATACTATTTTTTTTCTCGTATTGATTTGATTAATTCGATTGTTTCTTTCACCTTTTGTGTCAGCCCATTGAAATTGCCCGATTCGATGTATTCTTTTTTCATCAGCTGGCTGCCCATGCCAACGCATGTGGCACCTGCATCGAACCAGGGTTTCAGGTTATCGTATTCGGTGGTTACACCGCCCGAGGGCATAATATCGGTCCAGGGGCAAGGGCCTTTAATGGCTTTTACAAAATCGGGGCCTCCAACCTGCTGTCCGGGAAATATCTTTATGAGTTCGCAGCCCAACTCTTCGGCCATATTTATTTCGGAAAGAGAGCCACAGCCAGGCGACCACATTATTTTTCGGCGGTTGCACACCTTTGCCATTTCGGGATTCAAAAGGGGCGACACAATAAAATCGGCTCCCAATTGAATGTAGATTGATGCTGTTCCGGCATCGATAACCGAGCCAACCCCCATGGCCATTCCCGGCAATTCGGCCTTGGCATATTTCGATAATTCGGAAAACACTTCTTGGGCAAAATCGCCCCGGTTGGTAAATTCAAATGCACGAGCTCCGCCATCGTAACAGGCTTTAACTACTTTTTTGCATTTTTCGACATCCGAATTGTAATACAAAGGCACCATGCCGGTTTCCTTCATTTTCAGAAAAACTTCTATTCTTGAATATTTTGCCATATTAGAGCCCCCTCTTACTCCCCCAGGGGGGAGAACCAGCGGGGCAACCGGGTTCTTAATATTTATCTTTTCAACAATTTGCTATTATAAATCAATAGTACGTTAGATTTTAGACATGAGACTTTGTTTGCAATCTAATTACTAAAAGCATGTCACAAATCTTTCAATCCCCCTTTCCGTGGGAATTAGGGGGGCTTTATCGTGCCACACGCCCCGAAGCGTCGCCTTCCATCAGTTTTATTACCTCATCGACACTTACACGGTTGTAATCGCCGTAAATTGTATGTTTAAGACACGAAGCAGCAACCGCAAAATTCAATGCTTTTTGGTCATTTTCGGGCCACGTCAATAATCCGTAAATGAGCCCACCCATAAACGAATCGCCACCACCTACGCGGTCAACAATGTGTGTAATTTGGTAGCTTGGCGCTTCAAAAAGTGTTTTTCCATCCCACAATACGCCCGACCAACTGTTGTGGCTGGCACTTACCGAACCACGCAAAGTAGTAATCACTTTTTTACAACGCGGAAACTGTTTCATAATTTGTTCCGACACCGATTTGTAGGCAGTACCGCTTACCTCGCCGGCTTTTACATCAACCCCCCGGGGTTTAATTTCCAAAACCTTCTCGGCATCTTCTTCGTTGCCCAAAATTATGTCGCAACCAGCAACCAATGCAGGCATCACTTCGCCGGCTTTTTTTCCGTATTTCCACAGGTTTTTACGATAATTGAGGTCGGTTGACACGGTAATCCCTTGTTTGTTGGCAACTTTAATTGCTTCGAGGCAAACATCGGCGGCTCCCTGCGATATAGCCGGGGTTATACCGGTCCAGTGAAACCAGGTAGCCCCATCAAAAATCGTATCCCAGTCAATCATTCCGGGTTTAATTTCGGATATTGCCGAGTGAGCCCTATCGTACACCACTTTACTGCCACGACTTACTGCCCCGCTCTCGAGAAAATAAATACCAAGACGTTCGCCACCCCACACAATATTATTGGTAGCTACACCATGTTTGCGAAGGTCTTTCACACACGATGTGGCAATATCGTTTTCGGGCAAACGGGTAATAAAATCAACATCTACCCCATAATTTGCAAGCGACACAGCCACATTGGCTTCGCCACCACCAAATGTTGCCGAAAAATTATCGGTTTGGTCGAAACGCAAAAAACCCGGCGTTGCCAGGCGCAGCATAACTTCTCCAAAAGTTACAACCTTCATCATTAATCTGTTTTTATCTATTTTTTTGTACTACAAAAGTAAAAAAAGAAACCCATAATGCAAACGTTTGCATTTTTATTTTTTATATTTGTTCCTTTGTTAGTATTTAAGATTATCAGGCTTTAAAGCTATACGACAGACCTGCTATAATACATTATACGTATATGATTTATCGGCAGGCTATTAAGTTAGCTGCAAGCTTGAAGTGAGCAAATCATATATTGCATTACCATAATTTAAACAAACAACAAAAAAGCTATATTTTTGATTAAAAATTTAATGACAGAATCTCAAAATAAAGGTTTATTAAAATCGTCTGAGACGAAAGGTGCAGGATTATATTACAAGTTGAACAATTAATTGCATCATAATTGCACCAATTGCATCATAAGAAAATCACGGCTGCCCGGTTGATTTTTATAGATTGCTTACCCAATACGCATCGGAACTACCAATGACGGGTGTTAAAGAACGATACTTATGGGAAAGAGTTGCTTCAACTTACGGTTTATAAAATGAATAGCCTTTGAACCAACAGTACGTTAGATGAAAGACTTGAGATGTTGAACTGTGTTTGTAACAAATTAAATATCAGTAATTTATATAATTAAATCCAAAAAACACAAACAGCTCATTGTTAACGATTTAAAAATAGTAACAAACGATTGTTTTCATAATCGATGAATATTTTTTATCGGCAAAATCAATGCGAATCAGAAACGCCATACAAGCATATGTGCTTTTAATTCAATATAAAAAATGAAGAAACAAACCACAATACAAGACATAGCACAAGCCCTGAATATTACTGCATCGACTGTTTCGAGAGCATTACACGACCATCCTAAAATTAAAAAATCGACCAAAAAGAAGGTATGGGATATGGCGCATAAGCTCAATTACCAGCCCAACAGTATAGCATCGAGCCTGCGTAAGGGCAAGGCCAATACGGTAGGCATGATTGTGCCGCGCATAAACCGCCACTTTTTTTCGAATGTAATTACCGGTGTCGAAAGCATTCTCAATCCCGCAGGATACAATTTAATTATATGCCAGTCGGAAGAAAGCATCGAAAAAGAAAAAATGAACATTAACACCTTAATCTCGAACAGGGTTAGCGGAATGCTGATTTCTCTTTCGCTCGAAACAACAACATACGACCACATTGAACATGCCATAAAACGAAATATTCCGGTAGTTTTGTACGATAGAATTACGCACAAACTGAATACGTGCAGTGTCGAAAACGACGACGAAAAAGGTTCGTACCAACTTACAAAACATTTAATTGAACAGGGATACCGAAAAATGATGTGGATAGGAGGTTCGCGCAAATTTAACACCTACACAAACCGTTTTGCCGGATACGAAAAAGCATTGCGCGAAATTGGCATAAATGCAAATAAAATGCCCATTTTTGAAGGAAATATTTCGCTTGAAACGGCATACGATTTTATGAAAGATTTTTTAAATCACGAACCTCTTCCCGAAGTTATTTTTTCGGCTTCGGACTTTATGGCCATGGGCGCAATTATAGCCTTGCAGGAAAAAAATCTGAAAATACCCGACGACATTGCCGTTTCGGGCTATTCCAACGAACCTTTTGCTTCGCTTATCAGCCCAAAACTCACATCGGTTGAGCAGTTTAGCAAAAAAATGGGACAAGAGTCGGCTCGATTGCTGCTCGAACAAATAAAAAACGAAGGACAAAAACAAAGCAAGCAAAAAATTACGATTGAACCCCAAATTATAATCCGCGAATCGACCATCAAAATAAAATCAGAATAAGAAACAACAGTACGTTAGATTTTAGACATGAGACTTTTGTTCGTAGCAAATTAAATATCAGCAACTTAGATAATTAGAACAGCAAAACACAAACACCTCATTGTCACCAACTTAAAAAATAGTAAAGAACTATTGAGAAAACAAAAACATTAAAAAATACAGAAGAATGAAGAATTTTATGGACGAAAATTTTATGCTTAACTCGAAAGCTGCCGAACGACTTTACCACGAATACGCCAAAGACATGCCCATCATCGACTATCACAATCACCTGCCACCCGGCGAAATAGCCGACGATATTCATTTTAAAAATCTTACACAAATATGGCTCTATGGCGACCACTATAAATGGCGGGCTATGCGTGCATTTGGCATCGACGAGAAATTTATTACCGGCAATGCCTCCGATTACCAAAAATTTGAAAAATGGGCCGAAACCGTTCCCTACACTCTGCGCAACCCGCTGCATCACTGGACCCACCTTGAGCTGCAACGCTATTTCGGAATAAACGATTTACTGAACCCCTCAACAGCAAAATCGATATACAATAAAACCGAAAGCATGCTACAAGAACCCAGTTTTTCGGTACAAAACCTGTTGCGTAAAGTCAATATCGACACACTGTGCACCACCGACGACCCGATTGACAGTTTGCAATACCATAAGCAAATTGCCAGTCAGCAACCGGGTTTTAAAGCCCTGCCAACCTGGCGCCCCGACAATGCCATGAATGCCGGAAACCCCGAAAAATTCAATCAATACATCGACAAACTTGCTCACGCGTCAAACACCGAAATAAATACCATCGACGATTTGCTTCAAGCACTGCAAAAACGCCACGACTATTTCGAAGCTCATGGATGCAAAATTTCGGACCACGGAATTGAAGAATTTTATGCCGATGACTACACCCCGTCCGAAATACGTTCGATATTTAGCAAAATACGCGGTGGTAAAGCCCCAACACAAGCCGAGTTGCTCAAATACAAATCGTTTATGCTTATCGAAGGCGCCAAAATGGACCACGCCTCAAACTGGACACAGCAATTTCACTACGGAGTATTGCGCAACAACAACACCCGCATGTTTGCTGCAATTGGTGCCGACACCGGGTTCGACTCCATTGGCGATTTTCAAACCGCACGGGCTATGGTTAAATTTTTCGACACCCTCGACCGCACAAACCAACTCGCCCGAACCATTATTTACAACATAAACCCCGCCCACAACGAAATAATTGCAACCATGGCCGGCAACTTTAACCAAGGCCCTACAGCAGCAAAAATTCAATTTGGCTCGGGATGGTGGTTTCTCGACCAAAAAAACGGCATGATTGAACAAATGAACGCACTTTCGGCCCTGGGCTTAATCAGCAAATTTGTAGGTATGCTCACCGATTCGCGCAGCTTTCTGTCGTTTCCCCGACACGAATATTTTCGCCGCATAATGTGCAATCTCTTCGGCCAGGACATGGAAAACGGCGAAATACCCAACGATTTCGAACTGGTAGGCAAAATAGTGCAAGACATCAGCTACAACAACGCAAAAGCATATTTCGGATTTTAACTTCGCAGCAAAAAACACAATGCACACACATACAAAAAGACTGTCGGAACCAAAGGCAGTCTTTTTTTTTTTGGGTGGCTGCCCGCCGCGTAATAGAGCAGCCGGGTAAAAAAAGCAACACAAACTTCAAAATCAGCCCTCAAGGTTAACCGATACAGCGGGCACCGGGCTATCCGCTGTATCTTTTGCTCCGTAAACTCCGCAAAAGGATGCCGCTCCTATCCCTGCCACGGCGGAGCTGCAGCTTACTGTTCGATGTGAAATTGGGGAGATGGGATGTTGGGATGTTTTGCGAATGGCTATTGGCTAATGGCTATTGGATGGGGGCTATTGACTGGCAGAGGAACTTATGGGATAATGGAATGATGGAATGTTGTTGGGATGTTGCGGGGATGGGGGGATGTTTTGCGAATGGCTAATGGCTAATGGCTAATGGCCATTGGCTGGGGGCTGGGGGCTGGGGGCTGGCAGAAGAATTTATGGGATATTAAGATTTTGGAATAATGGCTTTCGCCTCCAATATTTACACATTAAATCACATTAATTTTATTTGCAATATTCATCAATAATATATAGTTTAGACGGCAGAAAACAAACACAAACGCCCGTGTCTGAAAAACCCACTATAAAACTAACACCTTCGGAGCACCGAAACCAAGCGGTAGTACTGCTAAAGTTCGATTACAATTCAACCATTATAACAGCTGTAAAAGGGTTAGGTAATGCGCGATGGAGTGCCACTAAAAAATGCTGGTACATTTTGCAAGATAATTTCGACCTGAATATACTTTTCAAACAACTTACTCCACTCGCCTACCTTGATTATTCGGAACTAAAAAGCAATAAAAAAGAAGCGAACTCCGTTTTAGGGAACTCATCGAAAAGAACATACAATTTAAGTCTTTACAAATCGCGATTATCGGATCAAACCAAAGCCGAAATTGAGTTGTTTGTGCACTGGATGGAACAAAAACGATATGCCGCAAACAGCATAAAATCGTATCGACACAGTTTGCAGATATTTTTTGGTTATTTCGCCCCCAAAGAGCCCGACACAATTGAAATAGAAGATATTACACAATTCAACCACGATTTCATACTTCAAAACGGTTTGAGTTCAACATTTCAAAACCAAACGGTTAGTGCCTTAAAGCTATATTACGAGAAAAACCATAATCGACATATCGAATTTGATAAGATAGAGCGTCCACGAAAATCGAATCCTTTGCCAAAGGTATTCAGCAAAACCGATTTGGAAGCTTTTTTCAGGGCAACAAAAAACCCGAAGCACAAAATGGCCATGATGCTAATCTATTCGTGTGGGTTGCGGCGTAATGAACTTGTTAATTTAAAATTAAACCATATCGATTCGAAGCGAAAAATGCTATCGGTTATCAATTCGAAAGGAAAAAAAGACCGGGTGATACCCTTAAGCAAACAAACCGTTGCAAAGATTAGGAGTTACTACCTGGAATACCGTCCAACAACATATTTTATTGAAGGACAGACCACGGGAGAACCCTTAACCACATCGAGTTTACAACAAATATTTAAGCGTAGCATGAAAAAGGCGTCAATTACAAAACCCTATACAATCCATTGTTTACGTCATAGTATAGCGACACATTTATTAGAAAATGGAACCGATTTACGCTACATCCAGGAGTTTTTAGGCCACAAGTCGTCGAAAACGACCGAGATATACACCCACGTAACCGATAGAAGTTTACAAAACATTAAAAACCCCTTTGATGAACTGGATATATAAAACAACAAAAACTGCACATAAAACCCCGCCCGGTCATTTATCGAGCAGTTTTTATAAACATATAAAGTAGTTATGTGCCAAATTCAAAGGACAGGCAATCTGCTAATATTTAGAGTGTTGATTGAAAATCTGAACTCGTACATTTTGCCTGGTTTA
>JAFGGY010000109.1 GCA_016930365.1 Prolixibacteraceae bacterium
ATTTATGACAACTGAGATTAGTCACATTGAAGGCGTTTCTGTAATTATGCCAACTTATAATCAGGCATCATTCATCTCATTAGCAATAAATAGCTTGATTCAGCAAAATCATAGGAAATGGGAAGTTATTATAATTAACGATGGTTGTACAGATAATACAGATGAGGTAGTGTCTCACTTTTTAAGTGATAGAAGGTTTTTTTATTATAGAAATGCTAATAACCTCGGATTAGGCAAGTGTTTAAATATTGGAATTTCTAAAGCCAAGTATAACTATATCGCTTACCTGCCCTCCGATGATATTATCTTTCCGGAACATTTAAGTAGCCTTTTATCGGCATTTAAAAATAATCAGGCCGGGATATTGGCGTTCAGTGGAATTATACAGGCGAACTACAACGTGATGGGAACAACTGAAATACTTCATAAGAGAAACATAAGGGGTCATGATCTTCAATTGGTACAGGTGCTTCATAAGAAAAATACTTGTAAATGGATGGAGCGAGATGAATGTACTACTAATGATTATTCCCGAATGTACTGGAATAAAATATTGGATATGGGTGCTTTTATACCTACAAACCAAATAACTTGCGAATGGGTTGAGCATCCAAATCAAAGGAACAAGAAAATTCAGCAAGGGATAAACATTTACAGAAGCTATTATAATGTTAAGACTCCGTTGAAATTTCATCCAAAAAACAGTGGGTTAATCGATGAAGTTGCTTTGTATAGTAGATTTTTGAAAAAGACACAAATGTTTAAGGGGCAACTGAAAATTTTAATTGTTGGTGAACTTTCGTTTAATCCCGAACGAATTTTAGCTTTTGAAGAAGCAGGCCACAAATTATTTGGCCTTTGGGCAGAGAATTGCTGGTGGTTTCACACTGTCGGACCATTGCCATTTGGTAACGTAACAGAGGTTTCAAAAGAAAATTGGAAAGAAGAGATTGAGCTTATCAAACCTGATATTATTTATGGTTTGTTAAGTGCTTTGGCTGCACCCACTATCGAAAAGGTGATAAGAGCTTTCCCTTGTATCCCTTTTGTGTGGCATTTTAAGGAGGGGCCTTTTTATGCGAGACAGAACGGTCTTTGGAGTTCTATTCAGTATTTATTTGAACAAGCTGATGGGATTATTCATATCAACGAGGATATAAGACAATTTTACAATCTTTCTTTTCCTAAAACGAAAGACACTTGTTATATGGTGCTTGACGGAGAACTTCCTAAAGCTGATTGGTTTATTGATAAACGAAAGCCTCTATTGTCGCAAACAATAGGTGGCTATCATACTGTAATTCCCGGAAGGCCTTTAGGGTTGACACCAGAGCATATTGAAAAATTGGCAAAAGATAATATCCATTTGCATTTATATGGTGAAAATTGGCATCATACTTATAATCATTTTATTCAGCTCTCAATGGAACTTGCACCTAACCACATTCATTTGCATCCAGCTTGCGACCAACGAAATTGGGCAGAAGAATTTTCACAATACGATGCAGGGTGGTTGCACTTTTTTGAAAGTAAGAACGGTGGTGATTATTTACGTGCGAAATGGGAAGATTATAATATTCCGGCACGCATGGCAACATTGGCAGTTGCCGGGCTTCCCATGCTACAAAGGGATAATACGGGGCATATTGTTGCTACACAAACAATTTGCAAAGAATTAGGCAATGGTATTTTCATCACTGAGATTGGAGAACTGATACATGTTTTTAATGATAGAAAATTTTATCAGAAAATACGTAACAACTCATCGAAACACATTATGGACTTTGCTTTTGATACTTATGTGCCAAAGCTAATTGGCTTTTTTAAAAAAGTTATAGCAAATTCAAAAATTCAATAATTGCAACAACGTTTTACTTTGAATAATGATAGAAATGTAAACATATATTTCAAACAGCAGATGGTTGCCCGACAACGAAATTATTGTAAAATAATTGATGAAAAACCGGAATGGGTTGAAAAATGATATCTTTGAAAGGTTCATTTATTAGCCATTAAAACTTTTCCACTCTTAAATAAAACCTTTTTTTATTTATAGTTGCTTTTTGCCGGCTATAATCCTAAATTTATACGCATAAGCAAACTGGTTAAAAGCTTAAAATGGCCCGATTAAAAATTTGCATTTTGCTCTGCTTATTTTTTTCTGCAATTGTATATGCTCAAAATAATACAGAAGGGTTTTTTGTTACCGGCAGAGTTAAAGTTGACCAGGGTGTGGTTGAGGGTACTACCATTCAGATAGTTCGCGACGGACTAAAATGGAAAGAAATATCGCTTAATCGTACCGGAAGTTTTCGTGTATCCGTGGGTTTGGGGCATGTTTACGAGTTTGTTTGTTCAAAACCAGGCTACTACCCGAAAACAATTGAGCTTGATACCAACTTGCCATCCGGCTTATGTGATGATGACTGTAGTTTTCCTCCGTATCAAATGGCTATCCTGATTTACCAGAAAGTCCCCGGTGTCGAAACTATGGATAACAAAACAGCACGGGTATCGTACAATCCAAAAATTGATAATTTCGATGCTGAAATACTTCGTGGTGAGATCGATAATACAATAAATATTGATGAAATAGTATCCGATACCAGGGATAAAAGCCGAAAATACGAACAACAAAGTATGCAGGAAAGTCGCAGGCAATACAATGCCCTCATTTCCGAAGCCGACCGTCTTTTTAACCAGGCCGGTTTCGACTTAGCCCTTAAGAAATACCGCGATGCCTTATTGCTTTTTCCTTCAGAAACTTATCCTCGTCAACAAATTCAAAAAACTTACGAGTTACAGGTTGCAAACGATCTTTACCAAATGTTTGGTCGTCCCAACAATGAAAATTTTCCTCAGTATCTGAATTATGCCGATAAAATGGTTTCCGATCGCGAATATACCATTGCCAAAGTGGCTTACGAAAAGGCTTTGTTGGTTAAACCCAACGATGAAATGCTAAAAAGTAAGTTTGAAAAAGCTAAGGGCGAACTCGATAATATGAAACGTTTGGCTTTAGACGAATTAATGCAGAAAGAGCGGGTGTATGAAGCCAGAACTGAAAAATACAATCAATTGGTCGTCGAGGGCGATCGCCTGTTGAAAAACGAAGATTATGCAGGGGCAAAAAGAAACTATGCGCTGGCAGCCTCTCAAATTGACGAAAACAGTTACGCTTTGCTGATGATCGACCAAATCGATCAAGTGTTGAATAAAGATGACCTGATAGAACGCCTTGCTAAAGAACGCGAAGCCGAAGAGCAGGCCCGCTTACGCGATGCCAGAAACCGGGCTTACGACGATGCCGTTGAAGAAGCCGATCGGTTATTTGCCCAACGTTTGTACCGCGATGCCATTGAATATTACGAACTGGCACTGACGGTTAAAAATTACGAGCAGTACCCCAAAAACCAGGTTCGAATTATACGCGATATTTTAGCCGACCTTCAATTGCGCGGTGAAGAATACAACCGGCTTTTGCGCGAAGCCGATCAGTTGATGACGCAACGAAAATTTGCCGATGCCCGACCGCTTTATCAGTCAGCTCACGAGTTGATTCCCGACGAGCAATATGCCCTTGATAAAATAGCTGAGATTGACCGTTTGTTGCAAATGCCCGATGATTACGCGATGAGGAGGGAAAAGTACGATGAGTTTATTAAAATTGCCGATGACTTTTATGATGCAAAAGAATACACCAGTGCCATTTATAACTACAACGAAGCGCATAAAATCTTTACAGATGAAGCATATCCGCAAAATCAAATAGCAAAGATACGAGGAATCCTGTCCCGGGAAGAAAGTACACAGCTCGAGCAAGAACAATTGCAAAACGAGTATGATCGGGTAATTGCCAGGGCCGACAATGCTTTTAACCAGGAATCATATCAATCGGCCCGAACACTTTATCTCGAAGCTTTAAATCTTATTCCCGGGCAGGAGTATCCTCAAAACCAATTACGAAGAATTAATCAATTGCTTAGAGAATTAGCCGAAGAACAAAAAAACAGGTCAATACTAGAACAAATCGACTTTTCAAACCTCGATGTGGTGTCGGAAAATATTCGTAAAGCCGCTTACGACGAAGCTATGAAACTTGGAAACGATTTTATGGAGAATAGCGAGTGGGCGCTTGCCCGTTTCTATTTTCGCAGAGCTCTTGCTTTAATACCGGGCGATTCGGAGGCCGAGAAAAAGATAGCTGAAGTTGAACAAAAAATACTGGGCGATAATGCAAACGAAACCAGGTTTAAAGAGATGGTTCAAAGAGCTGATGAAGCCTATAATACAGGCGATTTTGGTGTTGCCCGTTTTTATTATAGTAAAGCCCACGATTTGTCTCCAAACGACGAATACGTAATCGAACGGCTACAAGTTTCAGAACAACTGGCATCGTCAACCGCAAAAAGGGTGGCCAACCGCGAATACGACGAGGCTATGAGCAAAGCAAACGAAGCCCTGAACGTGAAAAACTATTCGGTTGCCCGCTTTTTTTATCGTAAAGCATTAAGCCTTAAACCCAACGATACTGAAGCTACCGAAAAAATTAAAGAACTTGAAAAGCTGATGGCTCAATAGTCGATTATAGCAGTTTATTGTTATGGTTAATACAAATTATTAATTTGAATGCTGATTATGAGATTTGTTTGATGAGATGGTGTTTTTTAATGGTTAAACACTCTCCGAATAATTACACTCTTTTTTGTATTTTCCACCTATTATTTTATATTTAGCGTGGCAACTATTTATTGTTGGTTTTATATGATGTAAGATTTTAAACGTAAAGATATGCAAACAAAAGTTCAGGAATTGACGGATAAGCTTTATTCCGAAGGTGTTGAAAAAGCCCGAAAAGAGGCCGACGCAATTATAAAGGAGGCAAAAGAGCAAGCTTCAAAAATTGAAAAGGAAGCTCAAAAAAAAGCCGAAAAAATTGAGCATGATGCCAAAGCCGAAGCTGAAAAACTCAAACAGCACGTCGAGTCGGAATTGAAAATGACTGTAAATCAGTCGGTCTCAGCTCTGAAACAGAATCTGGCCTCATTGCTTACTTTAAAAGCCATTGAGCCCGGAGTAAAAGAATTATTCTCGAATACCGACTTCCTGAAGGTGCTGATTGAAAAAATAGTGAAAGGCTGGTCAGATAAAGGCCTGATGGATATCAGCGTGGTTCTTTCGGAAAAGGAACAGAATGAGATGGAAAAATTCTTTCAAAATCAGCTGGCCGATGAGCTAAACAAAGGACTCGAAATTGAATATTCAAACGGTATCAAATCAGGCTTTAAAGTAGGTCCGGCCGATAAAAGTTACCAAATAAGTTTCACCGACGAAGATTTTACCAACTTCTTAAAATCGTATTTACGACCCAAAACCAACGAATTACTTTTTAAAGAGGAAAAATAATGGGAACAAACTATTATGCATTAGTTGCAGGCTTGCCCGATATTTTACCCGACGATAAGAAAGTGAGTTTTACATCGATCGAATTGCGCAATAATCTGCAAGAGGAACTCAAACAATCGGATTACCATTTGGTTGAGCTTTTGTATATGCCTTTCGACCACGTTAACTTTCTGAATCTCTTCTTTAAAACTGAAAAAGAATGGGATGTGAGAGGAAACTTTACGCGTGAGCGAATGGAAAAATTTATCGATCGAAAGCATTACGAGATTGCCGATATCGAAGAAGTTCCGGCGTATTTTGCCGATTTTCTTGAGTGTATCCATGGCGAAGAGTGTGTTGAAGATTATTTCGAAGCCGAACGCAAGCTGAACGAAATGTATTACACCTATCTTGCATCATCTCCAAATGCGTTTTTACAAAGCATGGCTCGTTACCAACAAAATATTGGCAACCTGATGACGGCACTTAATGGGCGAAAATTCGATATCAACATAGATGAAAAACTTATAGGCAACGACGAAGTTACAGCCGCGCTAAAAAAGAGCCGCACACGCGACTTTGGCCTTGCTAACGAAATTGATGGAGTAGAACAGCTGGTGCAGATTTTTGAAAGCGAAAACCTAATGGAGCGCGAATTGAAAATCGATCGGCATAAGTGGCAATTTTTAGACGAAATAACGTTTTTTAATTATTTCTCGGTTGAGAAAGTTTTGGCCTTTATTCAAAAACTATTCATGGTTGAACGCTGGTTGCAGCTCGACCCCGAAAAAGGCCGCGAAATGTTTAACAAATTACTGGAAGACCTGCAAACGCAGTTTCAGTTTCCGGAAGAATTTACATTAGGATATGGAAAAAAATAATAAAACTACAGGCAAAGTTGCCGGGATTGTTTCGAACCTGGTAATTGTTGAGGTAGATGGGCCGGTCGCACAAAACGAAATATGTTTTATCCTGCTCGAAAATGAACGCTTAATGGCCGAGGTTATTAAGATAGTTGGGGTTAATGCCTATATACAGGTATTCGAAAGTACCCGCGGCGTTCGTATTGGTGTCCCGGTCGAGTTCGAAAATCACATGCTTGAGGTAACACTCGGCCCGGGTATCCTATCACGAAATTACGACGGTTTGCAAAACGACCTCGACAAAATGGAAGGGGTGTTTCTTACCCGTGGTGAATATACCGACCCACTTAATCGCGAGGTAAAGTGGAACTTTAAACCACTGGCTAACGAAGGCGATACGGTTATTGCAGGTAGCTGGCTGGGCGAAGTAATGGAAAACAGTATTCCGCATAAAATAATGGTGCCTTTTAAAATGGAAGGACGTTACACGGTTAAATCGCTGGCTAAAGAAGGCCAATATACGGTTGACGACCAAATAGCTGTTGTGGCCGACGATGAAGGCAACGAAACACCACTTACCATGGTGCAAAAATGGCCGGTGAAGGTGCCGATTAAGGCGTATAAAAATAAACCCCGCCCATTTAAATTATTAGAAACAGGTGTGCGTTGTATCGACACGCTTAACCCCATTACCGAAGGCGGAACCGGTTTTATTCCCGGGGCGTTTGGTACCGGAAAAACCGTATTGCAGCATGCCATTTCAAAACAGGCCGAAGCCGATGTGGTGATTATTGCAGCTTGTGGCGAACGTGCCAACGAGGTAGTGGAGGTGTTTACTGAATTTCCGGAACTGGAAGACCCACGTACCGGCCGTAAACTGATTGAGCGTACCACCATTATTGCAAATACGTCGAACATGCCGGTGGCTGCACGTGAGGCTTCGGTTTACACGGCCATGACTCTGGGTGAATATTACCGCTCGATGGGGCTTAAAGTGTTGCTTATGGCCGACTCTACATCACGTTGGGCTCAGGCATTGCGCGAGATGTCGAACCGTTTGGAGGAACTTCCCGGTCCCGATGCTTACCCGATGGACTTATCGGCCGTTATTTCAAATTTCTATTCACGAGCAGGTTTTGTTTACCTGAACGAGAAAGATGCAAGTGGCTCCATTTCTTTTATTGGTACGGTTTCGCCGGCCGGTGGTAACCTTAAAGAACCGGTTACCGAAAGTACACGTAAGGCTGCCCGCTGTTTCTACGGTTTGTCGCAAGATCGTGCCGACAGTAAACGTTACCCGGCAATCGACCCGATTGATAGTTATTCAAAATATCTCGAATATCCCGAAGTACAGAAAAACCTGGCCGAAAATATGGGCGATGAATGGCTCGGTAATGTGCTAAAAGCACGGGATATTCTTCTTAGGGGTAAAGAAGCCATGGAGCAAATTAACATTTTGGGCGACGATGGCGTACCCATTGCTTTCCACGACCGCTTCTGGAAATCGGAATTGATCGACTTTGTTATTCTTCAGCAGGATGCTTTCGATAAAATTGATGCAACTACATCGCTCGAACGTCAGAAATACATGTTGTTAAGTGTGTTGGATGTAACAGATTCGGAATTTGAATTCAAGGAGTTTGAAGAGGTGAGTACTTTCTTTAAAGAAATTATTAACCTTTATAAACAAATGAACTACTCCGAATTTGAGTCGGATGAATTTAAAAAACACGAGTCTGATCTTCAGAAGTTACTAAAAACGAAGATGAAGTAATTGTTTTACCAATAAAAATTTGAATGATGGAAAGTCAGACATTTCAAAAAATATATACCAAATTAACCAATATTACTAAAGCCACGGTTACGCTCAAAGCGTCCGATGTTGGTTACGACGAAATGGCTTTGGTGCACGGGAGGAAAGCCCAGGTTGTAAAGTTAATGGGCAACCAGGTTACCTTACAGATTTTTGCCGGTACCGAAGGCATACCTACAAATGCAGAGGTTACCTTTATGGGGCGCCCGCCACAGTTAAAAGTTAGCGAAGAACTTGGAGGCCGTTTTTTTAACGCTTATGGCGACCCAATTGATGGTGGCCCTGAAGTTGAGGGTGAAATTCGTGATACGGGGAGCCCTTCGGTAAACCCTGTGCGGCGCATGCAGCCATCGCAGTTTATTGCAACGGGCATTGCCGGTATCGACCTGAACAATAGCCTGGTGAGTGGTCAGAAAATTCCTTTCTTTGCCGATCCCGACCAGCCTTACAACCAGGTAATGGCCAGCGTGGCTCTTCGCGCCAAGGCCGATAAAATTATACTTGGTGGAATGGGGCTTACCAACGACGATTACCTATATTTCAAGAATGTATTTGAAAATGCAGGTGCACTCGATCGTATCGTGAGTTTTGTAAACACAACCGATAACCCGCCCGTTGAACGTTTGCTGGTGCCCGACATGGCACTAACAGCTGCCGAATATTTTGCCGTTGACCACAACCAGAATGTGCTGGTGTTGCTTACTGATATGGCACTTTTTGCCGATGCATTGAGTATCGTGTCAAACCGTATGGATCAGATACCTTCAAAAGATAGTATGCCGGGGTCGCTGTATTCCGACCTGGCCCGAATATATGAGAAAGCGGTGCAATTCCCGTCTGGCGGTTCAATTACCATTGTAGCCGTTACAACTTTATCGGGTGGCGATATTACACACGCCATACCCGATAACACAGGTTACATTACCGAGGGACAGTTGTTCCTGCGCCGTGATACTGACATTGGTAAAGTAATTGTTGACCCGTTCCGTTCCTTATCGCGATTGAAACAGTTGGTTATTGGAAAACAAACCCGCGCCGACCACCCGCAAGTAATGAACGCTGCAGTTCGTTTATATGCCGATGCAGCCAATGCTCGCACCAAGCTTGAAAACGGATTTGATTTAACCGATTACGATGAGCGCACATTGGATTTTGCAAAAGAATATTCCGAACAATTGTTAGCTATCGATGTCAATATAGATACAGATACCATGCTTGATATTGCCTGGGACTTATTCGTTAAGTATTTCACGAAAGCAGAAGTACGTATTAAGAAAGAATTTGTTGATAAATACTGGAAAAAGTAGAAGCTTAAAACATGGCCATAAAATTTCAATATAATAAAACTTCGCTTCAGAATCTTGGCAAACAGCTTAAGGTTCGCGAAAAAGCATTGCCAACACTTAAAAACAAAGAGTCGGCATTGCGAAGTGAGGTAAAACGTGCCAAGGATAAAGCTGCCGATATCGGTAACGAACTGGAGAAAGAGCTGAAGAAGTATGATGAGATGATGAAACTCTGGAGCGAGTTTGATGCTTCGTTGGTGAAAATAAAAGATGTTAAGCTATCGGTTAAAAAGATAGCCGGAGTACTTACACCTGTTATCGATGATATCGAATTCGATATAGCTCCTTTTAATCCTTTTACCAATCCGGTTTGGTTTCCCGATGGAATTGATATTCTGACAACCCTTGCACGCCTCGGAATTGAACAGGAAATTTGGATCCGAAAAATGGAATTGCTTGAACATGCCCGTAAAAAAACAACCCAAAAGGTTAATCTTTACGAGAAAGTTCAGATTCCGGGTTTCGAAGATGCGATGCGTAAAATTAAACGCTTTCTCGAAGACGAAGAGAACCTCTCGAAGTCGGCTCAGAAAATTGTTAAAACCCGTCAACAACAGGAGGTGGAACTATGATTGTACCCATGATGAAATATTCTTTCCTGGTGTACCACGCCGAATATAAATCGTTTCTGAAAGAACTGAAACGACTGGGTATGTTGCACATCGAGGTGAAGAAACATGACCCTACGCCTGAAATTCAGGAGCAACTTAGGGTTTATAAAGACGTACTCCGAACTATCCAGCGTATGAAGGTGCGGGTAGAAGACCATCATCACACACATGGTGCGAAGCCTGTTTTTGAAAATGGGAAACAGGTACTCGATAGAATAGATGAACTTGAAGACTTGCTCGACAAAAACCATCATAAAATAAGTAACATTGAAAAGGAAGCTCAGCAGTTGGAACCCTGGGGCGATTTCTCACCCGAAAAAATAGCCTCGCTACGTGAAACCGGTCTGAATTTCAGATTTCTTATTTGCAGGGAGAAAAATTTTGACCCGGCGTGGAGCAACGATCATGCCATTGAGGTAATTAATGAACTGGGTGGGTTTACCTATTTTGTTCTTATTGAAGAGGGCGACAACCATGGTGCTATCGAGTGGCCGGGGGTTGACGAAATTCAGTTGCCCGAACAGTCCTTGTCAGGCTTGCGTAAGCAGCAGGATGAGGTGAAGAAAGAAGATGAACACCTTGAGCACGAGTTGAACCTCATTGCCAAAAATTATCGGGGACTGCTTAAACATTATAGCTTTGAACTAAAAGATAAGCTCGACGAGAGCAATGCCTTGCATCAAACCGAAGATGGAGTCGAAAACCTGGTGAAAGTAATTGAAGGATGGGTGCCCGAACCTAAAACCGATGTGCTGAATCAGTTTCTCGAAGACCAAAATATTCTTTACGTCGCAATGGAACCATCGGAAGAAGACAAAGTGCCGGTGTTGCTAAAAAACAACCGTTTTTCGAAGGTGTTCGAGTTTATTGGCGACCTGTACGAGTTGCCCAATTACCGCGAGCTGGATTTAGTTCCGTTTTTTGCTCCTTTTTACATGATGTTTTTTGGTTTTTCATTAGGCGATGCCGGTTATGGTTTAATTATTCTGGCTGCTGCGTTTATTATGCGCAAGAAAAAGCCGGCGATGAAAAGTATTATGACCCTGGCAATATGGTTGGGACTGGCTACCGTTCTTTTTGGTGCGCTTACCGGAACTTTTTTCGGAATCGACCTGATAAACTCCGATATAGCCTGGCTCGAAAACATCAAAAAATACATGGTTGATACCGATAGAATGTTTAACCTGGCACTTATTCTTGGAGGCGTACAGATTTTATTCGGTATGGTGCTGAAAATTTTCAACATTTCGAGGGTGAAAGGTTTTTCGTATGCTTACGCTACCATTGGCTGGTTGCTTTTGTTAATTGGCAGTGGGGTAGCTATTATGCTGAAACAAACCGAAGTGGTAAGTGCCACAACAGGTGGATATATTCAAAAGGGTGTACTCGCGGTTTCGGGCGTGTTGATTTTATTGCTGAACAACCCGAAACGAAATGTTTTTATGAATTTTTTGAATGGTTTATGGGATGTTTACCAGATGGTTACCGGTTTAGTCGGCGATTTGCTATCTTACATCAGGTTGTTTGCCTTAGGGGTTTCGAGTGCCATTTTAGGATTCGTTTTTAACGAACTGGCCATGAGCCTGAAACCCGATAACATCATTCTTGGTCCATTGGTAATGATTATTATTTTGCTGATTGGCCACGGAATGACCATTTTTATGGCAGGGCTGGGAGCTTTTGTACACCCCATACGATTAACCTTTGTTGAATTTTATAAGAACGCCGGTTTTATGGGCGGCGGAAAACCATATGTGCCTTTTGCACAAAAACATACAGACAAATAAACAAATTAATAATAATTAAAGAGAAACAACATGGAACCTATTGTATTAGCTTACATCGGAATTGGATTAATGGTAGGATTAGCCGGAACGGGTAGTGCATTTGGATGCTCGATAGCCGGTAGCGCTTCGGTTGGAGCAATGAAAAAGAACCCCGACGGTTTTGGTTCATACCTTTTGCTGACTGCCTTGCCGGGTAGCCAGGGATTATACGGTTTTGCCGGATACTTTTTGATGAGTAACTTTTTTGGACTTTTAACAACTAATATTTCATGGCTTGAAGCAGGTGCTGTTTTTGGCGCCGGGTTAGCTGTTGGACTAGTTGGTTTGTTCTCGTCGTACCGCCAGGGACAGGTTTGTGCCAACGGTATTGCAGCCATTGGTTCGGGACACGATGTGGCTGGTAAAACGCTTATTCTAGCTGTATTCCCCGAGTTGTATGCCATTATTGCATTGGCCGCAGCTTACATGATTGGTGCAGCCGTAGTATAGTAAATCCAGAAACACTGATAAACAAAACGAGCCCCGATTTTACGAAATCGGGGCTCGTTTTATATTCAAATCCGAAGGTTATACCATTTTTAGCTCTTTGCATGCTGCATAAATTCCCTCAAACATTTCTTTTACATCGTGGGCAGCAACAGCCGAATAAGCAATACGAATTACATTATTCAGGTTGATGATTCCGATGCTGTATTTTTCAATCAGTAATTTACGAATCTCTTCACCGTCTATTCCTTCGGTCAGCTGAACACACATAAAATACCCCGAATTGTAAGGTATGGCGGTAAAATATTCGCTGTATTTTTCGTCTTTTAAAGCCTCTTTAACCGCATCGTAGCGGGTTTTCATGATGTTGAATTTGGCCTCTTTTTGCTCGTAGTACCCCTCGTGTTCAAAAGCTTGTATTAGCAGAGATTGCGACAAGTTTGAAGCATTAGAGATATTGCCTCTTATGGCACCGGCCGTTTTCGATTCGAGGGCGGAATACAGCTCGGCAGTACCTTCTTTAATTCCGTAGGTGATAAATCCAACACGGAATCCCCACACGTAATCTTCTTTGGTTGGCCCATCTATTTTAACTGCTAAAACATTTTCGTGTAACTGGCTCAGTGGGGCAAAAATGCTTTCTGTTGCAATTCCATCTTCATATACCAGTCCAAAATAAGCATCATCGGTTATAGCAACAATTTTATTACCTTTTTCGGCTGCTTCTTTGACAATAGCTACTATGGCATCCTGCTCATCGAGCGTAGGCGTGTAGCCCGAAGGATTGTTGGGGAAGTTCAGAATAAGCACTTTTTTGCCAATGCCCCCTTTGTTTAACGACTCTTTAAACGAATCGAGGTCGAAAGCGTCGTTTTTAAACAGGTTAAAGGTTGTTATTTTAGTACCGTAAGCGTTGTTCAGTATAAGGTTGTAGTTTCCCCAGAAAAGGCTGGGGACTATAATTTCTTCGCCTTCGTCCATAAACAAGTATCCGGCCATGCTTACACCGTGGGTGAGGGCATTCGAAACGACCGGCAGGCTAACCGGGCTAGCTCCGAGCGATGGATTCTTTTTATACATCATTTCTCTCCACTTGGATCGGATATCGGGACGGCCAAAACTGGGAGCATAAGGAAAAGCCAGCGATGGGTCGATGCCGATTTTCGATGCGATGGCATCCAATCGCATGGGGCTGTTGTCGTCTTCGATAGCGGCTCCTATGGTTGCATTAATTTTTGTGCCTTTAGCATCGGCGGTCTGGCCTAAAATACCTTTTTTAGGAAAAAAAATGTTTTTCCCTTTTTCGGAAAGCATTTCAAATACAGCAGGATTTTTTTGTTGGATAACCTTGTTTAATTCTTCGGCTTGCGGATTCATGTCGAATAAATTTATGGTTTATAAAATGAATATTTTATGTTTGTAATATTGAGCAAATGGAAAAAACCTTATTCTCTGTTGCTAAAAATGCTTAATATTGCAAATCGGGTGCAATATATTAAATAATGCATAGATTTTTTGCAAAATATCGACACTTTGAAACGATTGTTGATTAAACATTAAACAATTGTAACCAAAAAGCTAAAAAAATGAATTGGCAATCAATTATTGAGCAAACCATAGCCATGTTGTTACCCATGGCCATTGTTTTTTTGTTTGTTTACTATATGTTGAAATCGTTTTTCGACCAGTTTAACCGGCAACGCAAACAGGAGCTGCGCGTACGTTATTCGAAAGAAACGCTTCCGTTGAGGTTGCAGGCATACGAACGTATTGTTTTATTGCTTGAACGAATTAAACCCGAATCGTTGGTAATGCGGCTGTCGAAACCTGAATTGAAAACAGTTGAGTTGCAACGGGCTATGCTCGAGAGCATTCGTAATGAGTTTGATCACAACCTTTCGCAGCAAATATACCTCAGCGATGAAGCCTGGCGTATGGTTGAGGCTGCACGTCACAGTATGATGCAGCTGCTTAGTGCTACGGCCGACGAACATGCTCCCGATTCGCCTTATATGGAGTATGCTACCGATATTTTGGACGAATTTTCGTCGATTAGCGACGATCCGCTTACCATGGCGATCCGATTTGTTCAAAAAGAAGCCAAAGAATTAATGTAGCCGTTTATTTCGCGATTTTCTGCTGGTAAAGTCTTTTCAAGCCTTCGAGGTATTTCATGTCGAGTTTGTCGGAGTAAATACGTACAATCTCGAATACTTTTTGGCTGGTCAGAAAATAGCCCATGGCGGCATCGAATCGGCTTTCGAACCAGTTATTCCGAACTTTTTGAGTGATTTGAACCAGCTCGTCAAACGGGATCATCCGGGGCATTTCGAGGTAGGCATGGTTTTTCTCGCAACGGTCTAAAAAGAGCCCTTCGGCTACCTTTTCGAGGCAGAATATTTTTTTCAACGTAACGTGAGCGTGAATATCCTTTTGATGCAGATTTGACTTATGTGGCTTAATTCCATGTTTTTCAAATGCTTCCTGTATTTTTATAACATCCTGATAACCATTGAGATGCCGAAGGCGAATTGCATTGTAGAATTTATCGTTGAACGCAACAAAGGCTTTAGCTGCATCGAGATCGAAATTGAGCTCGCTACGAACATTCTGGAATGCACGGGTGATATCGAACACTGAATAGGTTTTGTCGACAGCCATGTACAGGTAAAGTGGATTATCGTAATCGTGCGGATTTTCGTTGTAGTAACCGGTAAAAGGCGACAGCGACTCAAATACCAGCGTGCCGGGAATGATATTTTGAGTAAGGATTGTGAAGTCTTCGATTTTTTCGAGCGAACCATAAAATTCGCATTGTTTGTAGTTTTCCATAGTTGTAATGTATTGGTTTACCGAAAAACAAGTTAAGCATTTGGTGGGTTTAAATCAACCATGTAAGTATGATGATTGCCATGTTAAATAAAAACAGAGAACAAAGACTTTTGAACTTTGAAAACTTTTATATATTTGCAGCCTCAAAGGAGAGTTGCCGGAGTGGTCGAACGGGGCAGACTCGAAATCTGTTGACCTGCTTATGTGGGTCCGGGGGTTCGAATCCCTCACTCTC
>JAFGGY010000110.1 GCA_016930365.1 Prolixibacteraceae bacterium
ATTTTATAATAGATGTATTCCAGTTTTCCAAAAGGATAGGCCGTGTTGTCATCATATTTTAAGATGAAATGCTGATAACCTTCCGGGATTTTCCCCTGGCCTGAGATAATTTTGCCCGTATCTTCATTTAAAGCTACAATAGCCTTTGGGCGCTTCCCGCCCGGAGAGGAACTGATTTTAATTAAGTCTTGCCATAAAACAGAGTTTTCCTGGTTTAAGATGGTGGCTTCTCTTTCATTTAAGACCTGCCTGGCAAATTCATACAGTCTTTGCACATCAACAGAAAAGGCTTTTTGATCACCCAGTTTATGGGCAGGTTCATAAGTTAAAGCGCCCATAGCCCGATTGCCGATAAATGACAAATGGTCAACAGGTGTTACTTTTTTTTGTGATAACTGATTGTCCCTTAACCAGGCATTAAATAATGAATTTCCCCATTTGTCAGGAAGGGAGTCAGCAATCATAGGCGGCAACCCCTGATATAGTTTATCACTATTGCCGGGCCAGGGGATCTGACGTTGGCTGCGGGGCGAGTAGATGGACATCGTTAATGGGGCAATATCCAGATTATGTTTTAAAAACTCGGGGTCATATTCAAAATTGGCAACATGGGCATTCTGGTCCCATGATAAATAACCTGCATCCAGATTCCATAACTTTACTTTTACGACGTTTGACTCCATAGCGGTTACTTTTGTTATTGCTTTTTGTATAGGGCACGTGGACTCTCAGGTAATGGGGGTAATATTTTTTCTATTTCATCCAGACAATCAATGGCGCGGAGCAATTTGATAAACGATGCCATGGTGATGCCGGTACCACTGCCTTTTTCAAAACCGCTGATGGTAAATACACTTAACCCGGACTTATGAGAAACTTCTTTTTGTGTTAATCCCATACGTCTTCGGTAGTCCCTATATCGCCTGCCTAGTTCGCTGATTAATTCAGTCCCCGATTTTTCGTATATGTTGTTTTGCATTTAAATGTAGATATATCTGCAATTTTAGTAAAAATATCGGTAAAAATAAAGATGTAGCTATATTTATTCTATTTAATTGTTATGATAATTTTAGCTTTAAGGAAAGTACCCAAAACAATCGTACTGAATCAAAAACAGATAAATCCTTTACAAATAATAAGGATTCAAGATTTTAATACCTTTAATTTTTTCAAAATCTTTTGTGTTTTCAGTTTTGCAACACCTAAAATTTATGGTAATTATTTGATTTAACAAATTGGGGGCTTTGCCCCAAACCCCACTGTCTTTTTTGTCATGATACAAAAAACACAGGAAAAAAAATCTAGTCAAAAATAAGCTTCCCCCCGCTCTCGAAAATGCTAAGTCCGGCTAAGCAGGTAGGAAAGATTTTGAACGCAGCTTTTTCTTGCTGAACAAATATTGGATTTTTGTTACATGTTTTTAAAAAATAAAACCATGGGTGAATCAAAATCTTTAAACGTAAACGCCCTGCAAAGCCGGACTAAGCATTCCCGATTCACCCCTGCGCCTGCCAGCATTTTTGACGGCCTCCCCGCATTTTCGCTAGCGCGAAAGTGGGCGGATTGCTTCAAACCAAAAAAGTACCACAGAAAAGATATTAACGAACTTCAACTTTGAACTGCGCTGTGGCCTCCAAATAAATTTCATTTGAGTTGAAACAAAACCTTAGTAAGGGCGGAAAGCTGAGAGCTTTGCTCGAAGATCGTCCGGCCGCACTTAGGTTTTGTAAAAATGAAAATGAGATTTATTTGGAAGCCTTGAACTTTTGTTTACTTTTCTTTCAAGAGAAAAGTAAAAGCCCTGCCGGCTAGAGGCTTTAAATCACCAACAATTGTTTATAATGTTGCAACACCCAAGTTTGAAAAACAACAATTGATTATCTGATAGTTAGGTTGATTCTGAAAAGAAGTGCGGAAAACAGGGGAAAGTACCCAAAAAAATCGTGTTGAATCAAAAACAGATAAATCCTTTACAAATAATAAGGATTCAAGATTTTAATACCTTTAATTTTTTCAATATCTTTTGTGTTTCTGGTAATTATGATAAGATTGTTTGTAAGTGCAGTTGCTGCGATTATTGCATCTGGTAGTTTTATCTTATGTTGTTTTCTAACCTCTATTGTTTTGGTTACGATATCATCAGTTAGATTGAAAATAGTGGAAGCATTAATTAGTTTATAAAAATTTTGTTCTTCATCGGCACTTATGTTCTTAAACCCAAGTAGCTCAATCTTGTTGATGATAGAAAAATAAAACTTTCCATCAAAAATACTATCGAGTTCGTTAAGGGCTTTATCAGGAAGAATTTCACCAATGTAATCAATGGCTGCATTTGTATCAATTAAATATTTCGCTCTTCCCATTCGTTACGCGTTTGAGTGAGTTGTTTATTTAATTCGATTGCTCTTTCTTTGCTAATAGAACCTCGTATTGTTTTGGATAGCTTTGCGTTATCCGTTGTTTCTTTTTCCTTATCCAAAACTCGGATAATATTTGCAAGCTCAAGGTCTTTTAAAAGCCTCAGGGCATTATTGTTTTTCAGCTCTACTGTAATAGTCTTCACCTTTTTTTTGATTTTTTTTGGTGGTTATTGTTTTGCTAATATACGAATCTTTCAAGTCATAATGAAATCGTATGGTTTCGTTCTTAAAAAGAAAGAGGCTTATTCTGCATTTCTGAAAATAAGCCTCTTTTCAATTTTTGGTTAATATCTTTTATCGAACTGTTACCAGCTCTTTTTCGCCCAGTTCAAGGGCTTCGATGTTCATCGGAATCATGTGGTGATGCCGCTCGGGCAACGATTTTTCGAGGCCGCGTTTAACATTTTCAATTTTCACAATAGGTTTGGCTTTCAGGAATGCACCTAAAACAATCATGTTGAAAATTTTGGGTTGCCCTTGTTCGGCTGCCAGTCTGGTTGCTTCAATTTTATAAATGTTGATGTCGGTACGCGAAGGTTCCTTCACGATTCCGTTGGGGTCGAAAATAAGTGTTCCGCCAGGTTTTACGCTTTCTTCGAATTTGTCGAGCGATTGCTGGTTGAGGATAATGGCCGTATCGAACGAATTTAATACCGGCGACGAAATGCGTTCGTCGCTCAGGATAACTGATACGTTGGCCGTTCCGCCGCGCATTTCGGGACCGTACGACGGAAACCACGATACTTCCTGGTCTTGCATAATGCCTGAGTAGGCCAGTATTTTTCCCATCGACAATACGCCTTGTCCGCCAAAACCTGCTATAATAATTTCTTCCTTCATAATGATTACTTTTTAAGTTTTTGAACCAGATATGCATCGGGCTTTTCGCGTTCACCATCTTTAAGGTCGCCAAGCGGGTAAAAAGGAAACATGTTCTCTTCCATCCACTCATTGGCTTCAACCGGGGTTTGTTTCCAGCCCGAGTTACAGGTTGAAACGACCTCGACAAACGAGGTGCCGATGTTTTTAGCCGAGTTTTCGAATGCTTTGCGAATGGCTTTTTTGCATTTACGTACATTGCCGGGTGTGTGTACGCTTTGGCGCGTAACGTAGGCGGCTCCGGGCAGTTGTGCCAGTAGCTCGGTAATTTTCAGCGGGTATCCGTTCAGGTCGATGTCGCGTCCGTAGGGGCTGGTTGCCGTTTGCTGCCCCAGCATGGTGGTTGGCGCCATTTGTCCGCCGGTCATGCCGTAAATGGCATTGTTGATAAAAATAATCACAATGTTTTCGCCCCGGTTAACGGCGTGCATGGTTTCGGCGGTGCCAATTGCGGCAAGGTCGCCATCGCCCTGGTAGGTAAACACATATTTTTCGGGGTTTACCCTTTTGTAGCCGGTTGCTACTGCCGGAGCACGGCCGTGAGCGGCCTGCATCCAGTCGATGTCGAGGTAGTTGTAGGCCAGTACAGCGCATCCTACCGGCGAAACGCCTACGGTGTCTTCTTGTATGCCCATTTCTTCGATTACTTCGGCAACCAGTTTGTGAACCACTCCGTGACTGCATCCGTAGCAATAGTGCATGGGAACATCGGTCAGTACACTGGTTTTTTTGTAAACCAGATTTTCGGGTTTTATAATATCTTCAATTTTCAACGTATCTTCCATGGTTTATCCTCCTATTAATTTTGATTCCACGGCCTCGACAATTTCGGCAGGGGTGGCAATAATTCCTCCCATACGGCCAAAATGTTCTACAGGCAACTTCCCGTTAACGGCCAGTTTGATGTCTTCAATCATTTGTCCGGCATTCATTTCAACCGAAAGAAAACCTTTGGCTTGTGGTATCAGTTTCTGGATTTGTTTTGTAGGGAAGGGATACAAGGTAATTGGACGAAGAAGCCCGGCCTTGATGCCTTTCTCTCGTAATATTTCAACGGCTTTTTGCGAGATACGTGCCGAAACGCCAAATGCAACCAGAATGTATTCGGCATCGTCGCAGTTTATGAGCTCGAAGCGTACATCTTCTTCTTCCATTTGCTTGTATTTAGCCTGTAGCTTCTGGTTGTGTAGTTCCTGTTTCTCCGATTGCAGCTCAAGCGATGTTAAGATATGACGTTCGCGGTTTTTCTTTTTGCCGGTAGCTGCCCAGTTGCCCTGGGTTTCTTCTACCTGCTGGTTTGTTAATCGGGGCTTAAATTCGCTAAGTTCTACTTTCTCCATCATCTGGCCAATAACACCGTCGGTTAAAATCATGGCCGGGTTGCGGTATTTAAACGCAAGTTCGAAGCCTAAATCGACAAAGTCGTTCATTTCCTGCACCGACGATGGCGCCAGTACAATAAGTTTATAATCGCCATGGCCACCACCTTTTGTTGCCTGGAAATAGTCGGCTTGCGAGGGTTGAATAGTGCCCAGTCCGGGGCCGCCACGCTGAACGTTAACAAACAAGGCGGGTAGCTCGGCACCGGCAATGTACGAAATGCCCTCGGCCATGAGGCTGATGCCCGGGCTCGATGATGAGGTCATAACTTTTTTGCCTGCCGATGCTCCTCCGAAAAGCATGTTTGCCGATGCTACTTCGCTTTCGGCCTGCAACACAACCATTCCGGTTTCTTCCCATGGGCGTCGCAGCATAAGCGTTTCCATTATTTCAGATTGTGGGGTGATGGGGTAGCCGTAATAGCCATCGCAGCCACATCGTATGGCGGCTTCGGCAATTACTTCGTTGCCCTTCATTAAGCGTATATCTCCCATTGTTATCTCGATTTTTGGTTTTTAACTGTTTTTATGCAATTTTTTGTGGTTTTACCCGGTAAACGGTTATACAACTGTCGGGGCACACCATGGCGCAGTTGGTGCAGCCGGTGCATGCTTCGGGATTCGACATGTATGAGTAATGATAACCTTTGCTGTTTACTTCTTTGTGCAGGCTTAATACATCCTGAGGACAAGCTTCTACACACAGGTTGCATCCTTTGCAAACCTCTTTGTCAACTACTACAGCTCCTCTTACTTTTGCCATATTGTATTGTTTTGTTGGTTAATTTATACGTGTTATGTTGTTGGGTAGGCTTTGTTGAAAGCTTCCAGTCGTTCTTTTAAGTCGTTCATTTGGTTGCGGTTAACTGCCGACACGCATGCGCGTAAGCCTTCTTTGGTGCTGCCGGTGCTCGACAGGGTGATGGCACTGATGCCGTAAAAAAGCATCCGGTGTAATAGCTCGCCAGCTTTCATGCCCGGGTAGGCAAGGGTGAAATAAAACCCGTCGCCAATAGGTTCGCCCTCGTCTTTGTCGTATAAAATGGTGAACCCGTTTTTCGTGAACAGGCCTTTCATTATTTGAGCCTTTTCGCCGTATTCTTTTACTTCATTCACAAAGTTGAATGTTCCATCGTTGGCCGCTTTGAGCATAGCCGCCATGGCGTGTTGTGCTGAATGGCTTACCCCCGATGAAAGGGCATAAAGCACACGATAAATTACTGCGTTGCCAAAGCCTTTTATTTTATAGCGGTTTTCAAGTTCGGGATAATTGCGGTGATATACTTTATCCGACATTATAATTACAGCAATGCGCTGCCCGGCGTACGAAAATATTTTTGAGGCTGAAATAAACAGTACATAATTGTCGGTGTAATTTGCAACCGATGGCTGGTATGGCGCTTGTCCGGGTTTCGATAAATCTTTGCGGAAATCCATTCCAAAATAGGCCAGGTCTTCCATCACAATCACATCGTATTTATTGGCCAACTCCCCAATAATTTGTAACTCGTTCTCAGTAAAGCAAACCCAGGTTGGGTTATTGGGGTTCGAGTAAATGATAGAGTTGATGTTGCCCTTTTCCAGGTAGCTTTCAAGTTTTTCGCGAAGTTTTTCGCCCCGGTAATTATAAACATCGAACGATTCAAATTTGTGCCCCATCACCATAAACTGTTGTTTCTGCACCGGAAAACCGGGGTCGATAAACAGGGCGGTATCTTTCTGCTTGTCGCACGACGAGGCCACCTGAAAAACCGAGTAAGTGCCCTGCATTGAGCCCGACGAAGGTACGCAGCATTCGGGTTTTACTTCGATGTTCATGAAATTCTTCACAAAACGGGCGGCTTCTTTTTTTACTTCGGGAATTCCGTTGATGTTGGGATAGACAGAAGCTACGCCATTTTTTAGAGCTTCAATTTCGGCATCAACACCTACTTTTGCCGGAGGAAGGCCGGGTACGCCCATTTCCATGCGAATAAATTTTACGCCGGTTTCGTCCTGTATTTGGTTTACAATTTCGACTACTTCGCGAATAGAAGCCTTGTCCATATCGGTTATGTTGAAGGCTTCGAGTTTCGAATCGATAATTTTATTGTTTATTGGTATGTTTTGCATATTCTGATTTTTCAAGAAATAAACGTATTAAATTTTGTTTTGAAAAAGTATGACAGCTTTCATATGCATATAAATGAATCTAAGCATTGTATATTTTGCGTTCGCCACGTACATATTCGCCCAGAATGGTTAAGCTCGATACATTTTTCAATACTTTATGTATGGCTTTTTCGTATTTGTCAATTTTTTCCCATTCGATATCAACATGAAACGAATATTCGTCGGGTTTGCCAATAATGGGTACCGACTGTATTTTGGTGAGGTTGATTTCGTTATCGGCAAATATGTCGAGTACGCGAGCCAGCGAGCCATGAAAATGTCCTACCTCGAATGCAATCGATGCTTTGTTTGCATCTTTAGTGGGTATGGCTTGTTTGGCCAGTATCAAAAAGCGGGTGTAATTGCGTTTGTTGGTTTCAACGCTTTTTTCGAGTATGTTGAGCCCGTATAGTTCAGCGGTACGCTCGTTGCCAATGGAGGCCACGTTGGTGAGCTTGTTTTTGGCTATGTTTTTGGCAGCCCCGGCGGTGTCGAAATTATCGTCGAGCGAAATTTGCCCGAAGGTTGCATCGATGTATTCGGCGCATTGTTTCAGGGCTATGGGGTGCGAGTGTATTTCGGTAATGTCGTCTTTACTTACGCCCGGCAAGGCCATTAGGTTCATTTGAATATGCAGGTAAATTTCGCCGGTAATTTTAAGGTGAAAATCGCGCAACAGACCGTAGTTTTCAAGCAGGCTGCCGGCTATGGCATTTTCGATAGCCATTACGGCAATATCGGCCTCGTCGTTGTCGATTAATTGGCACACCTTTCGAAAAGTGCGGCATTCAATGATTTCAATCTCTTCATCAGCGAAATATCGTTGGGCAGCGTCTTCGTGAAACGAACCGGCAACGCCCTGTATGGCTACTTTCTTCATCGTATTGTTTGGTGTTGCTATGTCTTAATGCATTTGTTTTAAAATAAAAAACCCGGGTTATGCCCGGGTGAAATATAACAATTTACGTATCAATCCTCCCGGAGTAATTTATTCGATAAAACCAAAAAACAAATATGCTGCTTTTTGTTCCATAACCAATCCTTTTAAACTGTACTGCTTCCAGAAATATGATAATCCGGGGTTAAAGTAACTAAAAAACAGGCTGAAAGGCTATTTTCCTGGAATAAAATCTCTGTTTTGATAAAATTTAACCAGTTTGTACAAGCTTATAGTTTGTATAAGTCGCTGGCTTTCATTAGTTCCATCTGATGCATGTTGAGTGCGTTGATGCATTTTTGAACATTCGCCGGACGAATTATAATATTCGCCGATTTTTCGATGGAGAAGGCATACATGTATTCAATCTGTATGCCTTCGTTGCTTAGTATGTCGAGTGCTCGTGCCAATGCGCCCGGTTCGTTGGGGCATATCAGGCATACCACCTCGGTGAGGCTGGCCGAGAATTGTTTCTCACGTAAAATGGCTAAGGCTCTCTCGGGGTCGGATACAATAACCCTCAGGATGCCAAAATCGCTGGTGTCGGCAATGCTGAATGCCGACATGTTGATACCGGCTTCGGCCAACAAGCCTGAAACTTCGTTTAAACGACCCGATTTGTTTTCAAGAAATACCGAAAGTTGTTTTATTATCATGGTTGTATTTTTTTACCGCAAAGACGCTAAGGCGCAAAGTTGAAATTATTTCCCTTAATGTACTTTGTGGTTCGTTTTGTTATTACTTTTTTCTACTGATTACTGATTACTGACTACTGACTACTGACCACTGATTACTGACCACTGATTACTGATTACTGACTACTGACCACTGACTACTGACCACTGACTATATCTGCCTGTTATCAATTACTCTTTTAGCTTTTCCGGCTGTACGCTCGATGGTTTTTGGTTCAACCAGCTGAACGGTAACCGATATGCCCAGCGTGCTTTCGAGGTTGTGTTTGATTTTCTTTGTAAGGTTTTGTAGTTCTTTAATCTCGTCGGAGAAGAATTGTTCCTGTACTTCAACCTGAACTTTAAGCGTATCGAGTGTGCCTTCGCGGTCGATTATTAATAGATAGTGTGGTTCGGTTTCGCTCATTTCGAGCAATATGCTTTCGATTTGCGACGGGAATACGTTTACGCCGCGGATGATGAGCATATCGTCGCTGCGCCCTTTGCATTTTTCCATGCGTACCAGGGTGCGTCCGCACTTGCACTTGTCGTAAATAAGCCTGGTGAGGTCGCGTGTTCGGTAGCGCAATAGCGGAATACCTTCTTTGGTTATGGTTGAGAAAACCAGTTCGCCTACTTCGCCGGGAGCAACCGGTTCAAGGGTCTCGGGATTGATAATTTCGGGGATAAAGTGGTCTTCGTTAACGTGCATTCCGGCTTGCTCTTCGCATTCGCACGAAACTCCGGGGCCAACAATCTCGCTCAACCCGTATATGTCGATGGCTTTAATATGCAGTTTGGCTTCAATTTCCTTGCGCATGTTTTCCGACCAGGGTTCGGCACCAAAAATACCCACCCGCAGTTTCAGCGAGTCGGGCGAAATATTCATCTCTTCTAATGCTTCAGCAATATATAATGCGTACGATGGCGTGCAGCAAAGAACGGTTGAGCCAAAGTCCTGCATCAACTGGATTTGTTTTTTTGTATTTCCGCCCGAAATAGGGATAACCGATGCTCCAAGGTTTTCGGTTCCGTAGTGCAGACCCAGTCCGCCGGTGAAGAGCCCGTAACCATAGGCAATCTGCACCATGTCGTTTTGGTGTACGCCGGCCATGCAGAGTGCGCGGGTTACGTTTTCGCTCCACATCGATATGTCGTTGCGAGTGTAGCCTACAACGGTAGGTCGGCCGGTAGTGCCCGACGAGGCGTGGATACGCACAATTTCACTCATAGGTACGGTAAACGAACCAAAAGGGTAGCTGTCGCGCAGGTCGGTTTTTGTTGTAAATGGCAGTTTCGAAAGGTCGGCCACCGATTTTATATCGTCGGGGGTTAATCCTTTTTCCTGCATTTTTTTGCGATAATAAGGGATGTTGTGATACACCCTTTTTACGGTTGCAATTAGGCGTTCAGATTGGATTTCGTTCATGAAATCACGTGAAGCACATTCAATTTTTTCATTCCAAATCATGGTCTGGTTTTATTTTATGTTTTGTATATACATCGAACTACATGGTAAATAATATGTGGTTTTGAAGCGCATAAATATAGCGATTTATTTTTTTCTGATAGGAATCATGATAGTTGATTGTGTTTCAAAAAGACATTTAAAAATATGTTGCTGTGTCATTATTTGTTAAAAAAACGTTAAACGATGGAAAAAAGATTAAAAAAAGCACATAAAAGAATCAAAAGGACAAATTGTAAATAGTTTTACCGATATTTTGATAGTTTTTGATAGAAAATGTGTGTTCGGAGGTTCAGAAATGGGGTAGTTGATGGAAAAATGTCAAAAATATGATAGTTGAGGATCTAAAAACAGGGGGTAAGTTCATTAAAAAAATAAAAAATATCGCGATTGCCCCCTTTGAAGTGTGGTTGTTTTAGAAAAAAGACATAGTTTTGAGGCATCAAATAGATTTTTGATAGGGAAGAGTTTGAAAAAGTAGAAAAAAGATATTGTATAACCTTAAAATTGACAGTTATGAAAAATGTAAATGCTTTACTCGTTATCGTTTTAATTATTGTAGGCTCTGTAAGAGCAAATGCTCAGTGGAGTACCGGAGCTGACCTTTACAGCAGTTATGTGTGGCGTGGTGTTCAGTATGGAGGTCCATCGGTTCAACCTTATGTCGATTATACGAAGGGTGGCTTTTCGATAGGTGCATGGGGCTCGGC
This sequence comes from Prolixibacteraceae bacterium, assembly GCA_016930365.1. GTDB lineage: Bacteria > Bacteroidota > Bacteroidia > Bacteroidales > Prolixibacteraceae > Roseimarinus. The sequence continues at coordinate 10,619 of JAFGGY010000110.1, forward strand.
CGGTTTCGACGGAACTATGGAAATGGACTTGTATGCTTCGTATGGGTTCGACTTCGGATTAAGTATTGGTGCTACCGACTATTATTATCCGGGCACTGAGTATTTTGAATTCTCCGATTCAATTGGAGCTCATGGTTTTGAGTTAAATCTTGCTTACGAAGTGAAGGGCTTATCGTTATCGGCAAACTATATGCTAAACGAAGCAGGTGGTGCCGGAACAGCTGGTGGCGACATGTACTTTGAACTGGGGTATTCGTTTAAATCGCTCGATTTGTTTGTTGGTGCCGGCGACGGTTGGCATACACCCGATGGCGAATTTGGTGTGGTGAATGTTGGTATTGGAACCAGCAAGGAAATTTCGATTACCGAAAAATTCTCGTTGCCGGTAAGTGGCAGTGTAATTCTGAACCCCACAACCGAGCAGTTTTATATCGTGGTAGGTATATCCTTATAGTAGATGTGAGATATGAGACTCTTTCAGGGGTTTTTATAATCTATGCATAAATAATTTTGAAATCAAAAAATATAAACAAATGAAAAAAATTGAAGCAATTATACGGAGGTCAAAATTTGAAGAAGTGAAGGATGCCCTGGCCGAAGCAGGAATCGACTTTTTCTCATTTTGGGGGGTACGCGGTATAGGAAAAGCACGCCAGGGGCGCGTTTACCGTGGTATTCGTTACGACACAAGCACCATCGAACGCGAAATGCTGTCGATTATAGTGCGCGATAAAAATGTTGAAAAAACCGTGCTGGCAATCATGAAAGCCGCTCGTACAGGTGAAATTGGTGATGGAAAGATTTTTATTACCGATATAGCTGAATCGTACCGGATACGTACCGGAGAGTTTGGCGACGAAGCGCTGTACATTAAAGACGAAGAAGTGTAAATGCTGCTTTCCGGTTTGTTCAGAAATAGTAAATCAGAAAATATAAACAAATTATAAATTAAATCAACATGGAAGAAACTTTACAAGGCCTGCAAATAGGCATCGATAACATGTGGTTGTTGGTTGCAGCATTTTTAGTAATGTTTATGCAACCAGGGTTTGCAATGGTTGAGGCCGGTTTTACCCGCTCGAAGAATACTGCAAACATTCTTATGAAAAACTTAATGGACTTTGCGATAGGTTCGTTATTATACTGGATTATTGGTTTTACGCTGATGTATGGCGACTCGATAGGTGGCTTTATTGGAACACCCGACTTGTTTTTTATGAGCGATGGTTTTGGTGAAAACTACTCCGATTACGCCGACTTATTTTTCCAAACTGTTTTTGCGGCAACCGCAGCAACAATTGTTTCGGGAGCAATGGCCGAGCGTACCGAGTTTAAATCGTACCTGATTTTCACTATTGTGATTACGGTTCTGATTTACCCCATTTCGGGGCACTGGACCTGGGGCGGTGGCTGGTTAAGCCAGTTAGGATTTCACGATTTCGCCGGTTCGTCGATTGTACACAGTGTTGGAGCTTGGATTGGCCTTGCTGGTGCAGCGGTTATTGGTCCACGCCTGGGCAAATATACCAAAGCAGGAAAGCCAACCGCAATACCCGGACATAACCTGCTGTTGGGTGCGCTCGGAGTATTTATCCTTTGGTTTGGCTGGTTCGGGTTTAACCCCGGTTCGCAGTTGGCCGCAGCCGGAACCGACAATGCTGTTGCGCTGGGGCATATTGCAGTTACCACGAACCTTTCGGCGGCAGCCGGAGCTGTAACAGCTATGCTTGTTGCATGGATTAGATATAAACGTCCAACACTTTCTATCTCGTTAAACGGTGCGCTGGCCGGTTTGGTAGCCATTACTGCCGGATGCGATGCAGTTAACCCGGTTGGTGCTGTTGTTATTGGTACTATGGCTGGTTTGATTTTGCCTTTTGCGGTCGAATTTTTCGACAAAATATTAAAAGTTGACGACCCCGTAGGCGCTGTGTCGGTGCATGGTGTTGCCGGAGCTTTTGGTACCCTGGCTGTTGGCTTGTTTTCAACGTCCGAAGGATTGTTTTACGGACATGGTGCTAAGTTATTAGGCATACAGGCCATTGGTGTACTTACATTTTTTGCATGGGCCTTTGGTACCGGCCTGTTGTTGTTCTTCATTCTGAAAAAAGCCGGTATTTTAAGAGTAACACGCCGTATTGAAGAAGAAGGGCTCGACGTTTACGAACACGGAGAAAATGCGTATAATAATTAACATTCTTGAATACCCACTTCGATAAATCCCAAATTTTTTGAAGTATGCTAACCCGAAAAAAAGGCTGTCTGAAAAGGCAGTCTTTTTTTCGGGTTTTGTTTTTGAGTAAGGATGTATCTTTTATCTTATTTTATAAATATTGTACTTTAAAACGAAACTGAAACAAGCTTAAAAATCAATAAATGAAATGATTAGATGAAGACTGAGAGGTTCTTTATTTTTTTTTATGCCAGGGTGAAGATTTCACTCATTTTTAAAGTTTAATATCTTAAAACAAATAACGACGCCATAATTCTACTGTATTTTTGTCAACAAGCAAATCAATATTAACTTAATGAGAATCAACATGAGAAAAATCTATTCATTTTTATTCTATCTGTCTTTTGTGCTTCTTCTTGTTTCCTGCGATCAGGATGAAGAACTTGTGACAGTGCCTGAGATCATAAATAAATATGACTCAAGTAAACCTACGGTTGTTGATGAAATTCTTCCGGAAAGGGGAATCATTGACCAGACTTTTATTATCAACGGTAATTTCCCCGGGGAACTTTCTGATATAAAAGTTTATTTTGCAGATAAAAAAGCAGTTATAACAGCTACCGATGGACTTAGTATTACCGGTCTTGTACCAAAGCAACCCGAAGGTCTTAACCAGGTTTCGGTTGTAATTGGTAACGATAGTATTGTTCCTGCCAATATGAAATTTAAGTACAAACAAAGCCGATCGGTTAAAACTATTGCCGGAAAGTTAGGAACCGACGCATGGATGTCTGATTCTGATTATGCCGGAGCTGCATTGGATGCGGTAACTTTTGGCGATGTTCATTATGTGGCTGCCGTAAAGGGTCAAACACAGGATAATATTTTTATGGTTGAAACTGGATGGGGAAATCGCTTGTTTTTACTTTCGCAAGACGATAACCAGGTGCAAAAGTTAGCTACACCAGATAACCTTTCGTGCCCAACAGTAAATAGTACGCGCGATGCTATCTATGCTACTCAATTCTGGAACAGAGGTCGTACTATTTATTATTATTCAAAAGATAACAGTTGGGAATATACCACCACTGGTGTTACTGTAAGTACTTCTGATCTTCCCGGTGCTAAAGTGTCTTCATTAACTTTTGGTGAAGATGATAACTGGATTTATTTAATGGATTCAGAAGGCCGTATAGCCGAAGTTAACTTGGAAATAAAAACTTATAAAGTTTATACTTCTGCTTCGAAAAAACCTGGAGGTATTGATCCGAATAATTATGGCGGAGAGATTATTGGCGACCTGCCAACAAGCTTTGGCGATTGGGAAGACTCATTCATTACTTACAGTAAGTACCACAAATGCTTCTTTGCGTCGTTTGCAAATCAAAATGCAATTTATCAGCTTGTGAAGAATGAAGATAATACCTGGACTTCAACTTTATATGCAGGTAATAATGGACAAGGAATTGAGGTAGGACATCGTTTGGTTGATGCCCGTTTAAATCATCCGCATGGAATGGTTGTAAATGAAGACGGCGAATTATTTGTTGTGAACAAAGGTAGTTGCCCCTGGTGTGGCGATGGTCATGTTATCGTTAAGATTTTTGGTGATATGGTTGAATTGGTAGCTGGTAATCCAAATTCAAATAATCCATTAATGAACGGGGATCCATTAGAGTCCACTTTCAGAGTTGCTCGTAATCTTTCTATTGATTCAGATGGCAACTATATCATTGCCGGGGGAGAAGATCGAACTGTAAGAAAACTCTCCATTGAATAACATTAAGCTTAACTATTTTAAATGGACTATAATATGAATAAATATATCATAACTATACTATTTCTGATGGGAGTTTTCTGTCAGTTACCCGCTTTGGCGCAGTCCGATTTAACTGCCGGCGGTTTGGTCATGACCAATGAAGGTGATGAATTAATCGGAGTAACAATTATTGTAAAAGACGAACCCGGAAAAGGTACTGTAACCGACGCTGATGGTCGTTTTAAATTATCGGGATTATCACAAGGCGAAACACTGGTGATTTCATACATTGGTTATATAGCACAAGAAGTTAAAGTTACAAAAACCGATGAGCGCATGCGTATTGTCTTAAGTGAAGATGTAAATACACTGGATGAGCTTGTAGTTGTTGGTCACAGTACACAGCGTAAAGCTTCAGTAGTTGGGGCAATTGCGAATGTAGAGGTTAAGGATTTGAAAGTTCCGGCAACTTCTGTGTCGAACATGCTTGGTGCCCGTGTGCCCGGTATTATTTCGGTTACCCGTAGTGGTGAACCTGGTAAAGATTTCTCTGAATTCTGGATTCGTGGTATTAGTACTTTTGGCGCTGGTTCTGGTGCTTTGGTGCTTATTGACGGTGTAGAAGGCGACCTTAACACCCTCGATCCGGAAGATATCGAAAGCTTTTCTATTCTGAAAGATGCTTCGGCAACCGCAGTATATGGTGTGCGAGGTGCAAACGGGGTAGTGTTGGTTACTACTAAACGGGGGCGTGCCGGTAAACTTCAGGTAAATTTGAAAGCAAACACGGGTTTATCTTATTCTCCACGTATGCCCGAGTATGCCAATGGTAATCAGTATGCTGCCCTGGCTAACGAGGCTGCTTTGTCGAGAGGAATGGAGCCTATTTATAATGAAGTTGATTTGCAATTGTTCGAAAACGGTATTGACCCCGATTTACATCCAAACGTTAACTGGAGAGATCTAATTTTGAATGACTATACCACGAACCGTCAGGTACACTTAAGTGCTTCAGGTGGTGGCCCAGCTGCTCGTTATTATATGAGTTTGGGTGTACTGAATAAGGATGCTCTTTTCAAACAACATAAAGGAATTAACAAGTACGATACCGACGTAAACTACAAACAATACAACTTCCGTGCGAATATTGATATGAATTTAACGCGCTCAACCATCATGTCGTTGGGTTTGGAAACTGTATTGGTAACACAAAATTATCCGGGTTTTGGCGACGATAGCCAGGCGCTTTGGGATGCCCAGGCTAATATGACTCCGGTTACTGTTCCAATTATGTTCTCAAACGGTTTAATACCGGCATATGGAACGAATAACGATCAAATTAGCCCATATGTACTGCTCAATTACACTGGTTTCAGAAAGTATTTCCGAAATTCCAACAATCTGAATTTACAGCTTGAACAAGATCTGGGCATGATTACTCAAGGTCTTAAGTTTACTGCATTATTCAATATGAATACCAACTCCGAAATGACATCGTCGCGTACAAAAACGCCGGCATTATACTATGCTACCGGCAGAAAACGTGATGGTTCGCTTGCATTGGAAAAAAAGCGTGATTCTGCCGACCCATCATTTGGTGTATCATCACAGATGAATCGTAAATTTTATTTCGAAGCTCGTTCTAATTACAACAGAACATTTAACGAAGTACACCGCGTAACCGGCTTGATACATTATTACATGGAGGATTTTGTAGATTCTAAAAATAATACAGACTTAACTGCTATTCCGAAACGCTATATCGGTTTGTCGAGTCGTGCCACTTATTCATATAACGATACGTATATGATTGAAGGTAATATTGGGTACACTGGTTCAGAAGCTTTCGAAAGCGGAAAGAAATTTGGTGTATTCCCTGCCATTTCGTTAGGATGGTTGCCTACACAGTATGAATTTGTAAATAGTAATGTTCCATTCTTGAGCTACCTGAAATTCAGGGGTTCGTTTGGACAGGTTGGTAACGACCGTATGGATGTGAGATTCCCATATCTGACTTTAATGGGTTCTACAGGAAGCGGATTATGGAACTCGGGTAGTGGTTACACCGAGACCCAGGTTGGTTCGTCGAACCTGAGATGGGAAACTGCAACAAAATCGAACTTCGGTATTGATGTTAAACTATTTGACAATGCCTTTGATATGACTGTCGATTTCTTCAAGGATATTCGTTCTGGAATTTATCAACAAAGGGCTAGTACGCCCGACGAAATGGGTTTGGTTACCCTTCCGTTTGCCAATGTTGGTAAAATGAAGAGCTGGGGTATTGATGGTCATATATCATATACCAAACATTTCAACAATGAGATGTATATGGTTTTACGTGCTAATTATACACAGTCGAAAAATGAGATTTTGGAATACGAAGAATCTATTGTTCGTTATCCTTACCAAACAACTGTTGGTTACCAGTGGGGAATAAACCGCGGACTGATAGCACTGGGTTTGTTTGAGGATGAGGCTGATGTAATGAACAGCCCGACACAGACTTTCGGTGGTGAAGTACTGCCAGGAGATATTAAGTATAAGGATATTAATGGTGATGGTATCGTAAACGATTACGACATTGTTCCATTGGAATACTCTTCTACACCACAGGTACAGTATGGTTTTGCAACCGAATTTGGCTGGAAAAAATGGAGCCTTAATGTTCTGTTCGAGGGCGTAAGCCGGGTTAAATATTTTAGTGGTGGAAATGGTTTCTTCCCATTTAGCGGTCGTGAAACCGGCAATGTACTTATGCCAGTAGTCGATCAAGCTAATCGTTGGACTTCGGCCGAAATATCGGGCGACCCGGCAACTGAAAATCCCGATGCAAGATTCCCAAGACTTACTTACGGAAATAACAGTAATAATAACAGGAATTCAACTTTTTGGTTGAACGATGCAAGTTATTTGAGGCTGAAAAATGTTCAGCTATCGTATCAAACCGATGCTGCTTTTCTGAGCAGAGTAGGTATCGAAAACGCTACATTCAGTTTAATTGGTGATAACTTGCATGTTTGGGATAAACTGGAAGACAAAATCTTTGACCCTGCACAAGCTTCCGGAAACGGAGCAAGGTATCCGCTACAACGGGTTTTCACATTTCAAGTAAATCTTAAATTTTAACAATAATGGCTATGAAGATTAAAAATTGGACATACAGCCGGGGCATATTGTTTTTGGTATTGCTTAGTGCAATAGCTTTTACCTCGTGCGAAGATTATATCGATATTGATGAATATGTTTATGACAAAATGACCATAGACAGCATATTCACATCAAAAACAAAAACGTTTGAATATATTAACGGAACAGCGGCCTTGTTGAAAAATGAATCGAATTTTGTTGGAGACTGGGATTACAGAGCTGATTTCCCGAGTGGAATGGGAGCAGATGAAGCTATCCAGCCCTGGGTGAATGCCGATCACGCCGGAAGTTGTTTGGTTGTTGACCAGGTAACTCCGCGAGATACGAAGAATGTTAACCCATGGCCCGATTATTATAAGGGCATACGTAAAGCTAATATAATTCTTAAACGAATAGGTGAGAATCCCGAGCTGACCGAATCTGAAATGAGAGATTATAGGGGGCTGGCTCATTTTCTGCGTGCATATTTTTATTACTCTCTGGTACGTTTATACGGGCCTGTTCCAATTTTACCCGATGAACCCTTTGATACCGATGCAACTGTAGAAGAGGTGTCTTATGAACGTTCGTCGTATGACGATTGTGTTGAATATATTTGTAATAACTTGGAGCAAGCGGCTGAACTACTTCCGCGCGACAGAGCGGTGGCTTATCAGTATATGCCGACCAAAGGAGCTGCAATGGCTCTTATGGCTCGAATCAGATTGTATTCGGCAAGCCCGCTGTATAATGGCAATACATTTTATGCCGACTGGAAACGCAGCGATGGTACACATTTTATTTCACAAACTGAAGATCCCGAACGTTGGGGTAAAGCTGCTGCTGCATTTAAGCAGGTTATCGATTTAGATAAATATCAACTTTATACCGAGCCTAAAATTGTGAACAGCAGGGGAACCGGTACGTTGGAACTACCTGAAACAGGCGACCCAAATCTTAAAACGCAAAGTTTTCCATACGGTGCAGCAGATATCGACCCGTACCGTTCGTATAAAGCAATTTTTGATGGTAGTGTGATGCCTGAAAGCAATACTGAGCTTATTTACTTTTGCAATGAAGCAAATATAAACATGCGTTTTGCTTTTATTCACAAACAAGGCGGTAACGGTACATTAAGTGTACCGAAAGATGTGGTTGATCAATTCAGAATGGCCGACGGAAGACCCTTTAGTGAAGCTACCGATCAAGAAAAGTCGTGGCAACCTGTGGGTACGGGTACAACATTCTCGGAGAATTATACGCTTACTGCCGAGCGGGCACACATGGACGATAATCGCGAACCTCGTTATTATGCTTCCATCGGTTTTAACCATTGCTTCTGGCCTGGTACTGCTTATACAGGTTCAGGTTCTGACGTTACCAACCTGAATGTTACGTATTATTCAAACGGAAATGGCGTAGGCAGTGATTTCAACTATAACCGTACCGGATATACCATTCGTAAATGGGCACACCAGGAAGATAACCGCGATTATTGGGGAAAGGTTAAAGCTAAAACTTATCCAATTATTCGTTATGCCGAAATATTAATGGGATATGTAGAGGCTATGAACGAGATGGACGGTTCGTACACCGATGAAACAACCGGGATTACGGTTAGCAGAGACGTTAGCGAAATGGTATTCTATTTTAACCAGATTCGTTATAGAGCCGGATTGCCCGGAATTACTGAAGCTGAAGCTTCTGATTACGAAACAATGAAAGAACTGATCAAACACGAAAGACAGATTGAATTCTTTTTCGAAGATCATCGCTACTACGATCTACGTCGTTGGATGGATGCTCCCGAGGTAATGAGAACTCCTGTAAATGGGTTGGACGTAACGGCTAAAAGCTCCGAACGTGAGAGTTTCTATACAACTAAAATATGGAATACCGAAGCTGCAATGAAGCGCGTTTGGAAAGATAAAATGTACTTTTTCCCTATTAGCCAGAGCGTTCTTGACAAAAATGGCAAGTTGGTTCAAAACCCGGGATGGTATTAATCAGTTATTGTTAAAATTAATGATGAAATAATATGAAAAAAATAACATTATTTTCTTTATTCCTCGCATTACTTTTCGCAGCTTGCGATAATGAGGAGTCTCCGATGGATAAAGATCTGTACCCACAGAAAGTTTATATTATCGGTAATCAGGATCAAGTACTTGACCGGGATGTTGAACTGGGTAACGCTACTGATACAGTATCTGTTTCGGTGGCCATTAGCGGTTCGCTTCCATTGTCGAAGAATGTTACTGTTACTATAGAGGAAAATCTGGCCGAAGTTGAATTGTACAACGAACGTAACGTGTCTGGCGAAGACGTTCAGTACCAGGTGCCCGATGAGGCTATTTATAGCTATCCGCTGGAAAAATTGACTATTGAAGCCGGTGATGTTTACAATACGTATCCGATTCACATTCAAACGGCATCGTTGCAATGCGATTCTTTGTATATGATTCCTTTACGGTTGAGTTCTATCTCCGATTACGAGTTAAGCGAGAACGATACAACCGTGCTGGTAAGGTTAAACCTTACCAACGATTATTCGGGATTGTATTATGTAGATGGAGTGCTGAAGAATACTACAAATATTGCCGATTCGGTGGCTTATAAAATGTCGCGGAACTTGGTGGCAACCGATAATGGCAGCACTGTTCGAATGTACCATTACAACAACGAAACCGATGATTATCGTCCTTCGCATACCTTTAAAATTACAATCAATAGCGATAACTCGCTGAGTTATGCTACCTGGGATCAGTTTGTGATTTACGACGGAGGTGGTATCTATCATCCCGAAATGGAATTGTATGAATTTTGGTACGAATACGATAACAACGGTAACCGGTGGCGTGCCGAAGGTGTTTTATACAAAGAACGCCAAAGCTCTAAAGAGCAAGAAGAACTAGATGACTGGTTAGATGAAAACAGATAATAGGTGATGTAAAAATGGCAGGGCAGTTTTTGTCCTGCTATTTTTTTCTTTTTTTTCTTTTTCACTCAATCAATGGCATGTTAAATTTTTAGATTATTGGCATTTGTTAGTTTCAATAGTTTGTTGCTGTTTTTAAGTTATTGACAATGAGCTGCTTATGTCTCGACAGTGTTCTTATTTAAATTACTGAAATGTAGTCTATTACAAGTAAAATCTATTGTTTCATGTTTATAATCTACCTATCTATTGAGTTATGCACTTAATATTTATAGCTTAAACAAGTGCAATGTTAAGATGAAAATAACGCATTATTAGCAATATAGAAAGTATTATCGAACTGTTAATTGTATTGGCAGACCCTTAAATAAACAGAATATCACAATTTAGTATAGGTTCTAATGAAAAAATTATCCTTTGTTTTATATGTGTTCTTGCTTTTTAGTTCAATCGTTCGGGCTCAAAACGCAAACAATGATTCAATACAAAACCTTTTTATCGAACAAATTTCCATCTATCCTCAGGAAAAAATCCATGTTCATACCGACAAACCGACCTACATTTCAGGCGAAACGATTTGGTTACGTGTTCATATCGTCGATGCGCTGTTTCTGAAACAAGCCAACGCAAGCCGTTATGTATATGTTGAGTTGATTAACCCGCTTGCTGATGTCGTAAGCCGGGTAATGCTACGCCCCGACAGCCTGGGGTGTTTTTACGGCAATATTAAAGTTGACAAAGCTCTATCTGAAGGTAATTATACGCTGCGGGCATATACACGCTATATGCAAAATTTGGGCGAAAGTTATTTTTTCAGAAAGTCAATTCAGATTATTAACCCACTTTCTGCTAAAGAATCTTCTTTGGTTAATGATGTTACCGATAATCGTTTTAATGTGTCTTTTTTCCCCGAAGGAGGGCATGCATTATTACAAACCGGGTTTCAAATGGCGTTCAAGGCATTGAATGAAAATGGTTTACATGAAAATGTGAAGGGTGTTGTTTTTGACGATACCGGAAAGGAATGCGCAAGCTTCGAAACAAACCATTTGGGAATGGGGCAATTTCGAATGTATTATTATCCCGAACGAACTTATTATGCAATATGCACCAACGAAAACAACATTTCAAAACGGTTTGCGCTTCCCGGGGCTGAGCCCGGTAAAATTGCACTGAAAACAAACTGGGATAGAGGCCGGTTGCGGCTAAGTGTGCTCAAATCGAATGGATGTGTTTTGCCATCGGGCGTGTCATTAATAGCACATTTACGGGGTGTCGTTCTGTATTCGCAGCCCTGGAATGAAAAACGTGAATACATTATCTTTGAAAAAGATTTTTTTCCTATGGGTATCGTCCATCTTTTCTTAATCGATACGAATCGGAATATCCTGAGTGAGCGTCTCGTGTTTTCAGCCGAAAACAGTACAATGGCCAATGTGAATGTAAAACCCGACAAAGCAGTTTATCAACCCCGCGGAAAAATTAACATCAAAGTACAGGTAACGGATCAAAATAAAGTGCCATTACCCGGTAATTTTTCAATATCGGTGGCCGATAAACATGATGTGCCGATTGATACAAGTTCGAGCATTGTTTCTACGCTTTTACTTACTTCAGAATTGAAAGGTTATATTGAATCGCCCATGAGCTATTTGCATAACAACGATGGTAAAACAACCGCAGCGCTCGATGTATTGATGATGACTCAAGGGTGGCGAAGGTACAATGTGCCCGATATTCTGAAAGGTAAACTGCAAATACAGCTTGAATACCCGGTTGAATCGAACCGTCAGTTTTCGGGCAAAGTTACCGGCGTATTTTCAGCCTTAGATGATGCCAGTCTTTCCCTTATTGCCCTTAACGATTCTGTTTTGGGTGCTACGGTTACAAAGCCTGATGATGATGGTCGGTTTGTATTCTCAAATATTGAATATCCCGATAGTACACAATATATTATACAGGCACTGCGGAAGAAAGGTTCAGATCTTGCTTTTATTGAAATGGATTCTGTCGAAGTTTTTCCACCGCTTGTATTGCCTCCCACAGTAGCTCATGAAAAGCCTAAGCACGAGGAATCTTATCTCGAAAAGGTAACCGAAAGATTTACTGCTGAAAATGGAATGCGGCATATTAATCTTGAAGAAATTGAAGTGAAGGCAAAAAAAATATCCAAACCCAAAACAGAATCGCCTTATTATTCTATTTCATCATCGTTTGTGCTGGGAACCGAAGATATTGAAAAAGCAAACTTTATGACTGTTTTTGAACTGTTACGTCGCCTCCCGGGCATTACCATTTCGGGTAGCGAAGTTTTTTATCGCAGGGAAAAACCTATGCTTATTTTGGATGATGTACCAACCGAGAACTTTGATTACAACATGCTAAATGTAAACGATATAAGCGATGCTTTTGTGTTGCCGGCTACTTCAGTAATGACGATTTTTGGAACCCGGGGAGCAAATGGAGCTATTGTTATTAACACCAAACATGGTTTTGTTGAGAAAAATACTCTGAATAAAAACATTCAAGTTTTTACACCTTTAGGTTACCAACAAGAAGTGGAGTTTTATTCGCCGGCATACGAAACCGAAGAACAACGCAGGAATACAGTTCGCGACCTGCGCTCAACGATTTATTGGAATCCTTGCGTACCGACTGACAGCACCGGAATTGCCCGTTTGAGCTTTTATTCGGCTGACACACCTTCGCAATATAGCCTTATTATTGAAGGCGTAGGCCGTGAAGGCCATCTGATATATTCATCAAAAGAAGTAGTAAATGTTGAAGAGTAATTAATTCGCTATATACTCTTTGAAAGAAAACTCCGATGACTGTGTTTTGTTCGCAAGCCTTGTTCCCAAAGTTCTCTTATCAAAGCCTTCGGTAAATAGGGTTTTCTTGCCGACACGATAAATCTGACTTAAACTATGGTTTTTATTTCTATGTTAAATCAGTGTTCTCATTGAACGATTCTTGAATTTGGCACATGCAGTTTTAAGGTTTTGTACCTTAAATCGGAAATGAAATATCTTAAATCGAAAGTCATATTTTAAATCTAACCCCATCTTTGCCGTAACAAAAAATACTATGAAAGGAGCATGTAAAACGATCGCATCCAAGAGGATGATTAAATTCATGCGAGTTCCCCCGAAAAATCGGGGCAGGCTATACGATACCATAA
>JAFGGY010000111.1 GCA_016930365.1 Prolixibacteraceae bacterium
AAAACCTTCGGCATTAATTACTTTGCTGTTGGGTTTAATTGCAGGTTTGTTGTGTGGTATATTATATGGTTTTGAATATTGGTGGTGGTCGTTACTGTTTTTCACCTTGGTTTACCTGGTTGAGAATTTCAGGAAACCTATTATGACAGGGCTTGTGGCCGACGAGGTGCCCAACGAAATACTGGCTTCAGTGTTGTCGGCACAATCGCAGCTTCAAACGGTGATTACCGTTCTTATTGCCCTAATGATTGGCTTTGTGGCCGATTTATGGGGTGTAGGTGTTGCCATTACTGCCGTTTCGCTTATTCTTGGTTTAATTGTTCTTTTCATCCAGTGGTATAAAAAATCGAACAAATAATTCGTTTTTCGGGGATTATTGTTACTTTTTGGCCTCAAATAACCAAAAAGAACCATGGAAGAACAAATAAAGCAAATTGCTGAACGACTGAAAGGCCTGCGCGATGTGCTCGATGTCAGTATTGCTGATGCAGCGCAAACTTGCGGAGTGAGTGAGGAAGATTATCAAAAGTATGAATTGGGAAAAAGCGACATCCCGGTTAGTATTCTTCATAGAATTTCACAAAAATATGGTGTCGAATTAACGGTACTGCTTACAGGACAGGAACCACATATGCTTCGTTATGCGGTTACCCGTAAAAATAAAGGAGTGGGGGTTGAACGCACAAAAGCATACAAATACGAATCGCTGGCACAAAATTTCATCAATCGAAAAGCCGAACCTTTTATTGTTACCTGTGACCCGAAACCCGAATCGACTCCATTAACACTCAATGCCCACAACGGGCAAGAGTTTAATTATATTATTGAAGGCCGGTTGAAGTTTGTATTAAACAATAAGGAAATCATTCTCGAAGAAGGCGATTCAATATATTTCGATTCGGGACAGCCACACGGCATGCTTGCCCTCGACAATAAACCTTGTAAATTTATGGCTGTTATTTTATAACCAAATGATAAACAAAACCAACAATGCAACTATATAAAAAATACCTTGAGAAATCTGAGTTTGATTCACTCGAAGATTTTCAACAGAATTTTAAAATAAACGTCCCCGATAATTTCAACTTTGCTTACGATGTGGTTGATGAATATGCACGCACCGAGCCCCAGAAAATAGCACTGGTGTGGACAAACGACCAAGGCGAACACATCGATTTCACGTATGCCGATTTAAAAGAGAAAACAGACCAGGCTGCATCTTTTTTTATGCAGCAGGGCATTGGCCATGCCGATAAGGTAATGCTTATTTTGAAACGCCGCTATGAGTTTTGGTTTTCGGTGCTTGCATTGCACAAAATTGGAGCAGTGGCCATACCTGCAACCCACCTGTTAACCGAAAAGGATATTATTTATCGCTGCAACGCTGCCACCATAAAAGCGATTGTGGCCGTTGGCGAGGATGTGGTTACATCGCACATTGATAATGCCATGCCCGATTGCCCTTCGGTTGAGAAACGCATCTCTGTTGGGCCGGGTTTCCCTGATGGCTGGGTGGATTTTGACAAAGGTATGAGCAATGCCTCGGCTTTTGTAAAGCCAGAAAAACCTTCGGAAAATGAGGACCTGCTGTTCCTTTATTTTACTTCGGGAACGACCGGACAGCCCAAAATGGTGGCGCACGATTACACCTACCCGCTGGCACATATTGCCACGGCAGTGTTTTGGCAAAATGTAGAAGAAGACGGGCGGCACCTGACCATTGCCGATACGGGCTGGGCAAAGGCAGTGTGGGGTAAATTGTACGGCCAAATGCTGGCCGGGTGCAGCGTGTTTGTGTACGACCACCAAAAGTTTACCCCTTCAGACATGCTTGAGGTGATTTCAAAATATAAGGTAACTTCATTTTGTGCACCGCCCACCATTTACCGTTTTATGATTCGCGAGGATTTATCGAAGTACGACCTTTCATCGTTAAAATATTGTGTTACCGCGGGCGAAGCACTTAACCCTAAAGTTTACGAAACGTTTTACCAGCATACCGGAATTAAACTGATGGAAGCTTTCGGGCAAACCGAATCGGTAGTGCAGTTGGTTACATTCCCATGGATGGAGCCAAAGCCCGGCTCAATGGGCATCCCGGTGCCTTTGTACGATATCGACCTGGTTAATGCCCAAGGTGAACCGTGCGAAGATGGCGAACAGGGGCAAATTGCCATCCGCACAGGCAAAAAGCCACCTCTGGGCTTGTTTAAAGGGTATTACCACGATGAGGAACGTACCCGCGAAACCTGGAATGACGGGGTATATTACACCGGCGACATTGCTTGGCGCGACGAAGATGGCTATTACTGGTTTGTGGGCCGTGCCGACGATGTAATTAAAAGCTCGGGTTATCGCATTGGTCCCTTCGAGGTTGAAAGTGCATTGATGACACACCCCGCTGTAGTTGAATGTGCCGTAACCGGTGCCCCCGATGAAATACGCGGACAGGTGGTAAAAGCCACCATTGTTTTGGGTAAAGGATACGAGCCCTCGGATGAGCTGGCTTCCGGCATCCAAAATCATGTTAAAAAGGTTACCGCCCCGTACAAATATCCACGTATCGTTGAGTTTGTCGAGGCTTTACCAAAAACCATCAGTGGAAAAATACGCAGGGTTGAAATACGTGGCAACAAGAAATAGTATTATGGAAAAAAAAATGCGCTTGCATGTGGTAGATGCCTTGCGTGGTTTTGCCATCGTTTCAATTATGCTTTTGCATAACATCGAGCATTTTGATTTTTATTTTGAACCCGCCGGCCTGCCACAGTGGATGCAGGCTGTTGATGGCGTAATTTGGGATACCATGTTTTTCCTGTTTGGGGGCAAATCGTATGCCATTTTTGCCTTCCTGTTTGGGCTCACATTTTATATCCAGTCGAACAACAGCCACAAGCGGGGCAAGCCTTTCAAAGCCCGTTTTGTCTGGCGCTTATTGCTATTGCTCGGGTTTGGGATTATTAATTCAGCTTTCTATCAAGGCGATATTTTGTTTATCTATGCCTTAATTGGCTTTTTTATGATTCCATTTGAACGCTTGGGCAATAAATGGGTATTGATTTCGGCCATCATATTAATGCTCCAGCCATACGAGTTGGTACAATTCGTAAAAGGCATCCAAAACCCGGAAATGGCTATGGCCGACCCGGCATCGTGGGCGTATTTTGGTAAAATGGGCGAGTACATTTCAAACGGTTCATTTTGGGATGTTGTAAAAGGAAACCTTACTAATGGAAAACCGGCAGTGTTGCTTTGGAATTGGGAAAACGGGCGTTTTTTTCAAACCTTGTCGTTGTTTCTGTTTGGCATGCTGGCCGGCCGGAAATCGATATTTGATTATAGTCCCGGCAAACAGAAATTTTGGCGAAATACAATCATTATTTCCATGTTGTCATTTGTCGTTTTGTTTTACGTGCAATTGAATTTGGGCAGTTGGATTGAAAGCCAGGCTATTTTACGTCCGTCCATGACAATTGAAAAATCGTGGGCAAACATGGCATTTATGATGGTGATGGTCTCGGGCTTTGTGATGTTGTTCCACAACAGGGTTTTTCATCGTTTTTTGAATGTGTTTTCGCCACTGGGCTGCATGAGTTTGTCAAATTACATTATGCAATCGGTTATTGGTGCCTTTATTTATTATGGTTTCGGACTGGGGTTGTACCAATACACCGGGGCAAGTTACAGCCTGATAATAGGATTGACGTTGGCTGTTTTCCAGGGATGGTTCAGCTCATGGTGGATGAACAGGCATAAACGCGGTCCGTTAGAAACCTTGTGGCATAAAGCAACGTGGGTGGGCGTGAAAGGAAAATAGGAATTGGTTTGTAGTATTGAGTTATAGAAGGATGGTTTAACTCAGCCCAAAACTACTTTAAAAGAAACAATAAACTAATATCAATAAGTAGAGTTGATGACTACTAATATTTTTATATGTAAACGTTTATTTCAATAATGAGTATCATATTTTATTAAATATCTTTTTTGGAAAGATTTGTGTAAATCAGAAATATATAATGACAGACATTACAAAAAATACAGATAGATTATATGCCAATGTTGCAGATTTACTGAGAATTGCACAAAATGCTGTCCTTCAGACTGTAAATATGACTATGGTTTCAACCTATTTTGAAATAGGTCGAATGATAGTTGAAGAGGAACAAGAAGGTAAAGAAAGAGCAAAATATGGCGAACAATTAATTTCAGGATTATCTCAAAAATTAACATCTGAATTTGGCAAAGGTTATTCGCTGACAAATATAAAGCAGATGAGACGCTTTTATATTTCTTATTCAAAAAGTCAGACACTGTCTGACCAATTCAAATTAAGTTGGTCACATTACTTATTTTTGATGAGAATTGATGATGAAAATGAGCGTAATTTTTATGAAATAGAATCGATTAACAATAGTTGGAGTTTAAGAGAATTAAAACGACAATTCAATACTGCTTTTTATACTCGATTAGCTTTAAGTCGGGATAAAGACCAAATAATACAATTATCCAAACAAGGATTAACACTTGAAAAACCGATGGATGCAATAAAAGATCCATATATTATGGAATTTATTGGATTGCCGGATCATTATTTGTATTCGGAAAGTGAATTGGAGCAAAAATTGATCGACAAACTTGAGCATTTTTTGCTTGAGTTGGGGACTGGATTTGCATTCATAGCAAGACAAAAACGAATATCTTTTGATGAAAAACATTTCAAAATTGATCTGGTGTTTTTCAATCGTATATTAAAATGTTTTGTTCTTATTGATTTAAAAATTGGAGAGTTAAAGCATAAGGATATTGGGCAGATGCAAATGTATGTTAATTACTATGATCGTGAAATAAAATTACCAGATGAGAATAAAACGATTGGACTAATTCTTTGTCAAGATAAAAGTCAAGCGGTTGTCGAATATACTTTGCCTGAAAATAACGAACAGATTTTTGCAAGTAAATATCAAACCGTTTTGCCGAGTAAAGAAAAATTAAAACAAATATTAGAGATGAACAATGATTAAGAAATTTAAAAATAAGCGTTGATTTAAAAACGATTAAATTGCTCTTTAGGGGTGCAGGCCTGGCTGATATAATATCCCATCACCCGTTGATTCGATTAGAGCACAGTTTTATTTCTTTATTAACGACTGGTTTTCAATTTTATCATGCAAGATTTACTGTCTGGTTGAGTAATTCAACATTAAAGCTCACCTTGGCATTCAGTGCTTTAAAAACCTTGATTATTGTTTCAAATCTAGCATCTGTTAAGCTGTTTTCAATCTTTGAAATCTGCGCTTTTTTTACTCCGACCAATTCGCCTAATTGTTCTTGAGTTAAATTTCTCTCTTTTCTCGCTTGCTTGATTGCTTCTCCAATTAAATCAAGTCTGAGCTCATTTTCAAATTCATCTCGCTTTGGAGTGCCAATCTTACCAATATACTTATCTGTAATAAGTCTAAACTATACGATTTTAGTTCATTTTTTTTCATTTCATCTGTCTTTTTTGGTCAAAGTTGAATGTTTCTTTATTAGGAAACAAATCTAATTGCATTGTAGCAAAATAAGCTTAGCTTTAAACTAACTCTCTCTCGTTTGATTGTAGCGGAAACGAGGGGTTGGCAGTCAGTAGTTTGTGACGACATAACGTGAAGCGTGAACTATTCTGTTTCTGGTGTCGGTTTATTGATTGGTTCGGGTATTCTTTAACGTTTTAGGATTTTGTCTTGTGTCAAAAATAGATATGATTCTGATATATTTGTTTTCAACCCTGTATATTGTTTTGTAGTTTTTCCAAACTAGGAAGCGGTATTCATGTTTCCGGTTTTGCAATAATGGCTCTTTAGTCCCCAATAATGGGTTATTCTCAAGAAGAATTGTTCTGTTGACGATTGATTTTGTTAACCGTTTTGCAATTTTGGCACTCGCTTTAGTTTGATAATAGTTGTGAATTTGTTTGAGTTGAAGGAGTGCATGTTCTGACCAGACAACTTTTACTACCATTCATCAATTTGTTTTAAAAGGTCATTGGCATCAATTACATTTCCGTTTTTGTGGTCATATTCTGATTTGTCAATCATTTCATTGAATTCATCCATTGTCATTGGAGAAAAATGCTCTTTGTCTTTTATTTCAGAATAAAGAATTTTCTCCAATTTTCGGATTGATTCTTCGTTGGATAATTGAAGAAACCTTTGAACAAAGCTAATTTTTCGTGTTGCAATATCCATTTTTATTTTTTTATCAAATATAATCATTTTATCA
>JAFGGY010000112.1 GCA_016930365.1 Prolixibacteraceae bacterium
TGGGAGGGGATGCCAACTCCGCCGCTCCATGTAGAGGGTAATAAACTAAAAGACCCTACCGGGAACAATGTATTGCTCCATGGATGGATGCAACCTACGGCATCGTGGTTTAACGGCGAGGGAAGACAGTATCACGATCCGGCCGATTGGACAAATCCGAATAATATTGCCGGTATGCTGAACTTTTTAAAAGAAGAAGCAACGGTTATGAGCGATACCAGCCCCAGGTATGGTCAGGATCATGGATGGTATGCCAGTTTTGTCCGCCTTAATACCGATGCAATTGGCGGTTGGACACAAGAATCTGGTCTGGTCGATCCCGTGCAGTTTGATGCCTGGATTAAAAACTTTGTTGTGCCTTATGCCGAATTTCTTAGTTCACGTGGGCTCTACCTGGTGATTAGCGCGGTTGGCCCTATCAATACACCCGATAATGGTACACGTAATGCGGGGGTGGTTGAACAACAACGATTGCGTACTTTTTGGAGTACGGTTGCCAATGCCCCGGGTGTCAAAAATGCCGATAATATTATGTTCGAACTCATGAACGAGCCTGTCGACATTGAATCATCACCCGGTAATGGCGACTGGGGAAACCACGAGGATAAATACTACGAAGCTTTTACCAAATGGATGCAGCCGGTTATCGATGATATCCGAAATACTGGAGCTGAAAATGTAATATGGGTCCCAACCCTTGAGTGGCAAGGAACTCCATATCAATGGGCCCGCTTTCCTTTCTCCGGTTCTAATATTGGTGTAGCCTGCCATTATTATCCGGCTTATGGAGGGGTTTTTGATGATCCAGAAGCCGTTCAGGATTTATGGGACAAGCAATACAAACCAGCAGCTGATCGTTGGCCTATGATGATTACCGAATTGTTTTGGACTCCTTATCCGAACGACCCGGGGAACCTGGTTAATGGTTCTACTGCTGGTTTTGGAAATGCCATAAAAAAGGCAATGGACAACCAGGGTAACGTATCGTATATAGTAGGATTTATAGGCGATCTTATTGAAGACCTCAAACAAAGCCGCCCTCAAAATTGCCACCTCAGCTCACGAGAAGGCTCTCAGTCGTATTTCAAATGGTTGCCAACCTACACATGGGCTGCTCCCGACGATGGTACACCCAAGTACGAGTACGCTGTTGTTGAAGATGAAAACCCAAAACAGATAAAAATGCATGTTAAACATGCAATTAAAAGCGAAGATACATTCAGTGGTTTTTCTGTGTATATAGATAATCAGTTGGTTGATATAGAAGGTGTCGCTTTCGGTGATACAACAAATGTGTTGATTATTAACTTGTACGATAGCGTACAACCCGAAAACAATATTGAACTCTCATATGCCGATGGTAATGTTACCTCTGTCTTTGAAAAGGCAATGATTAATTTTAGCAATACCACCGTATATAATATGCTTGAAGGTGCATCACCATTTATCACGAAACTTCAAACAAATTTTAATGGCGATACCCTTAAAGCAACATTTAGTCAAAAAATGTTACCACCTTCCGATTTATCATTACTAAGCCTGGAAACCGATTACAATGGGGGGATGACTATCCCAATTACAAAAAGTTCAGTATCTCCATCCGATTCAACTGTGTTGTACTTTTCTCTCGGTCAACAAGTATTTGCTGAGTATAAACTCTCATTTTCTTGTCCCGAAAATAGTATGGTGTCTTCAGATAGCAGTTATATTGGTGAGGTTTCGAATGAGCTGGTTTCAAATAAAGCCATGGGTTTACCGGTACAAATTGAAGCAGGAAGGCTCGAAGCGGATGGATTTTCAGTTGTGCTGGAATTTTCAAAACCCTTGGACATAGCCGTTGGGCAATCTGAACAATTTGCATTAAGTGTTAACGGTAAAACTGAAGCGATTAAAGACTTTTTAATCTCGGAGAATACCATTCGGTTTTCAACTGTAAGAGCTTTACATTATGGTGATGAAGTGTTGGTAGGTTACACGCCAGGCACCATAAAGGCTGTCGACCAGGGGCCTTTGGAGGCTTTTAATGATTATTCAATTACGAATTTGGCAGAAGAACCTTCATGGCATGCTATACCTGCTAAGATTGAAGCAGAGGATTATACCTTGCAATCGGGAACCGCTATTGAACAATCACGCGATACCGGTGGCGGAGAAAATGTAGCATATATCGACAATGGCGATTGGATAGAATTTGCAATTAATAATGCCGGTAACAGTGCTTCATTTGAAATAACATTCAGGGTGGCCGCTCCAAATAATGATTGTGAACTCGAATATTATCTTGATGATGAAAAAATCGGCTCTGTATCGGTTCCCAATACCGGTAACTGGCAGGTTTGGCAGTCGGTTGTGGTTAATGATGTTACCATTGAACCCGGGAAACATTATCTCAAGCTGGTATTTGTAACGGGTGGTTTTAATATCAATTATATCGATGTTAAACAATTAGGAACAAGTGTAGAAACCTTAACCGAACGTCAAATGTCGATATACCCTAACCCTGCATCTACGAATGTAACCATTGAGTCGCCAGGCTTTAAATTCAGTAAGGTTGAAGTTTTTGATATGGCGGGTAAAAAAGTTATTCAAAATTCGTTCGATTATCAAAACGAACTGCAAATGCCTGTTCGCTTGCGTGATGGCATGTATGTTTTAAAAATTAGCAACGATATTGAATCTGTATTTAGAAAAATTGTGATAGATAATAAATAATAAACACCCAAAAATATGAAACAAAAAATTGGAATACTTGTCTGCTTTTTGCTGTTTGGAATGGCAATGCAGGCACAGAATAAGCTTTACAAAAATGAGTTTTCGATATCGGATGTAAAATTGCTCGACGGGCCCTTTAAGCATGCCCGCGATTTGAATATCGAAGTATTGCTAAAATACGATGTCGATCGTTTGCTGGCTCCTTACCGAAAGGTGGCCGGGTTGCCCGAAAAGGCAGAAAGCTACCCCAACTGGGAAGGCCTTGATGGTCACATTGCCGGCCATTACCTGTCGGCCATGGCCATGAACTATGCAGCAACCGGAAACAAAGAATGCAAAAGGCGCATGGAATATATGATTTCGGAATTGAAAGAAATTGAAGATGCAAATGCCAAAAATAATGCCGAATGGGGGATAGGCTACCTGGGCGGTTTTCCCAATAGTGAAAATTTGTGGACGTCATTCAAAAAAAGCGATTTTAGCACCTATTTTTCTGCCTGGGCACCGTTTTACAACTTGCATAAAATGTTTGCCGGTTTACGCGATGCGTGGTTGTATGGCGAAAACGAAGAAGCCAAAAACCTTTTCCTTGTTTTTTGTGACTGGGGCATCAGCATTACATCAAACCTCAGCGATGACCAAATGCAGGAAATGCTAAACATGGAGCACGGTGGCATGAACGAAGTATTTGCCGATGCTTATCAAATTACAGGCGATGAAAAATATCTTGTAGCTGCAAAAAGGTATTCTCACAACGTGTTTCTGGAACCTTTGTCAGATGAGGTTGATAACCTTGATAACAAACACGCTAATACGCAAATACCAAAGTTTATTGGTTTTGCAAGGATTGCCGAGCTTAGTGGCGATAAAAATTACAGTCGTGCAGGCCGTTTTTCGTGGGAGACAATTGTAAACGACCGCTCGCTGGCTTTTGGCGGAAACAGCCGAAGAGAGCATTTTCCCAGCGTTGAGTCTTGTACCGATTACATCAACGATGTTGACGGTCCTGAGTCGTGTAACTCTTACAATATGTTGAAATTAACCGAAGATTTGTTCCGCATGCAGCCATCGGCAAATTTTGCCGATTATTACGAGCGTACTTTGTTTAACCACATTCATTCAACCCAGCACCCCAAACATGGTGGCTATGTGTATTTTACTTCTGCACGTCCGCGTCATTACAGGGTGTACTCAACACCCAACAATGCCATGTGGTGCTGTGTGGGTACCGGGATGGAGAACCATAGCAAATACAACCAGTTTATTTACACGCATTCAGCCGATTCGTTGTTTGTTAACCTGTTTATTGCGTCAGAATTGAATTGGAAAGATAAAAAAGTGAGCATCAAACAGGAAACAAACTTTCCGTATGAAGAACAAACTAAACTTACGATAACAAAAGGGGCATCAAACTTCAAAATGATGGTTCGGTATCCCGGTTGGGTGAAGAAAGGTTCGCTTGAGGTATCCGTAAACGGGAAAGAAGTGCATTATACCGCACTTCCTTCATCTTATATCTCTATCGATCGTGAATGGAAAAAAGGCGATGTGATTGAAATAAAACTGCCCATGCAAAGCACCATTGAACGTTTGCCAAATGTGCCCGATTACATTGCTTTTATGCATGGCCCCGTTTTGCTTGGTGCCAAAACAGGTACAAACGATTTGAGGGGATTACTCGCTGGCGACGGGCGTTGGGACCAATACCCGGGTGGTGAATTGTTGCCAATTGATAAAGCACCTATTTTGGTAGATGATGATATTGAGAATATTGCAAAAAAATTGAAGCCTGTAAAGGATAAACCATTGCACTTTACTTTAAATGTAGATATAAAAAATCCTGTTGATGTTGAACTGGAACCTTTTGCCGATATTCATGATGCAAGGTATATGATTTACTGGCTGGCACTTACAACCGATGGCTATCAGTCGTATATGGACTCACTAACAGCAATTGAAAATGAAAAGATAGCGCTTGAAAAACGCACCATCGACTTTGTGGCCACTGGTGAACAGCAGCCCGAAACCGACCACGATATGCAGAATGAAAATTCGGGCTCGGGTAACACCAATCATGAATTTTACCGCGATGCAAGCCGGGGAGGATATTTTAGTTACGAAATGAATACAAATTCCGAAACCGATCTTAGTCTTAACGTTCGTTACTGGGGCGCCGAATGGGGAGGCCGTAAATTTGATATTTATATCGATGATGAAAAGCTGTTGACCGAAGACAACACCGGACGGTGGAACCAGTCAAGATTTTTTAATATCGAGTACGATATCCCCAATTCAATGCTGAAAGGCAAAAGCAGCATCAGGGTCAAGTTTCAGGCTTTACCGGGCAATACAGCCGGTGCGGTTTATTATGTAAGGTTGTTGAAAACAAAACATTAAGTTTAAACTATTAAAACAGAAAATATGAACACATTTCACAAAATTTTACTGGTGGGAGGCGTTGTTTGTACAGCACTCTCCGTCAATGCTCAAAACCCAATCGTTCAAACCCATTACACAGCCGATCCGGCTCCAATGGTACACGATGGCAGGGTTTACGTGTACACATCTCACGACGAAGACGAGACCGTTCGTAACTTTTTTACCATGAACGATTGGCTTTGTTATTCTTCAACCGATATGGTGAACTGGACTGACCATGGTGCGGTTTTGTCGTACAAAGATTTTGAATGGTCGCGTGGCGATGCCTGGGCCGGCCAATGTATTTACCGAAACGGAAAATTTTATTACTATGTGCCTGTTAACGAAAAAAACGGCGGCAATGCAATTGGGGTAGCCGTTTCAGATAGTCCAACCGGCCCATTTAAAGATGCCATTGGAAAACCATTGATTAAGGGCTATGGCTACATTGATCCTACTGTTTTTATCGACGACGACGGCCAGGCTTATATGTACTGGGGTAACCCCAACCTTTGGCACGTTAAGCTAAACGACGATATGCTTTCATACGATCAGGAATATGGTATTGTGAAGGAAGAACTGAGGGATGACAATTTTGGTTATCGCGAAAAAAAGATTGACAACCGGACAGCCGCGTACGAAGAAGGTCCCTGGATGTACAAGCGCAACAACTTGTATTATTTATTTTATCCGGCAGGTGGTGTGCCCGAACACCTTGCATATTCTACCGGGCCAAGTGTTACCGGGCCATGGACTTATGGCGATACCATTATGCACGTGATACAAGAAGGTGGCGCATTTACCAATCACCCCGGTGTTATCGATTACAAAGGTCAAACCTATCTTTTTTATCACAATGGCGCTTTGCCCGGTGGTGGAGGTTTTAAACGTTCGGTTTGTGTTGAACCTTTTGAATTTAATTCCGATGGATCGGTACCTTTAATTGAGCCAACTATTGAAGGTGTGAAAAAAAGTGTTTATTTTGTAAATCCATGCACACGTGTGCAGGCTGAAACCATGGCATGGTCAAAGGGCTTAAAAACAGCCCAAAACGGCGAAGTAGGGGTTTATGTAACCAATATCGATAACGGCGATTATATTAAAGTTCGCAGCGTCGATTTTGCGAAGCGTACCCGGAAATTCGAAGCAAGCGTTTCTTCTGCCTCGGCTGGTGGCGAAATTGAGATCCGGATTGACGGTGTTGACGGCGAATTATTGGGAACCTGTAAAGTGGAAAATACAGGAGGCTGGCATGAATGGGCAATGAAAACGTGTAAAGTGAAAAGAACCAAAGGTGTACACGATGTTTACTTTGTTTTCAAAGGTGATGAAGGCCAATTGTTCAACTTTGACTGGTGGAAGTTTAGATAATAATTAATATTGAAAAGATATAATTGGAAATGTCACATTTTAACTATTTCTCAATTGCTTTGTGGCTGCTTGTTTTTGGAGTATTATCATTTACGTCAAAAGATTGTAAGTCATCTAATGGTGATGTATTAGCCCATTGGCGTTTTGAACAGGTACAGCACCTCAATGGCGATTCTACTTCAGTGCCCATTGTGGGGCAGCCGCTTACAGCAGACGACCGTGGGCCTGTTGAACCTCAGCCTTTTGTTTACGATAAAGCAGGTAATCATAATTTTCTGCAAGTGAGTGGTTCACGTCCTTCTTCAATTGTTTTTTCCAACGATGTACCAAAAACCATAGTAGATGGTGAGCCCAATATCCGCTCATTGGCAATTAAAAGTGGTGAATACATCGTTCCATTTGACCGTTCGCTACCTTATTACGATTTACGTAAAAGTTGGACTGTAGAGGCCAGCCTTAAGTGCAATTTGTTAGGAACCGAACAGGTTTTCCTTTGCAAAGAAGGAAAACGTGGCCAAATTGGTGGAGATGTTTCTATTGGTTTCGACAACATGTTAAAACGATACTTTGTTGAAGTGATGGATGCCGATGGTAAACTGCATCGCATTGCAGCAGGCAATGAAGTGGAAGCTGGGAAGTGGTATGATGTGAGGGCTCATGCAAATTTCGACACAAAAAGCGGAAAAACAATGCTTAGCTTTGAGGTGAAAGCCTCGGTGAAAAACAGTTTCGGCAAAGCAACGACTACTAATTTTGATGGTTATGCCTTGAAACGGGATGCCGGTATGTGGGTAATTGGTCGGGGGTATCCCGGGGGATTCCCTAACAGCCTTGCAGTCCTCGATGGGGGTATTGATGAGGTGAAAATCTCAGGCGAAGCATTGCCGCGAGTACCTGGGCAAAACCCGATTTTTACCGACACATATACTGCTGACCCTGCCGCTTTGGTTGTAGATGACAGGCTTTATGTTTATGCTGGGCAAGATAAAGCTTCACCAGGCGGATGGTTTAATATGCCAGGATGGCTTTGCTATTCTACAACCGATATGAAAAACTGGACTGCCCATGGTACTGTTCTGAAGGCAGCTGATTTTAAGGATGCAAATAGTTGGGCTGCATGGGCAGCACAAGTTGTTGAAAAAGAAGGTAAATATTACTTTTATGTTACACTTGATCGGGAGGAAGGACATTTTATTACGGTAGCCGTTAGCGATAGTCCTACCGGACCTTTTAAAGAGGCACGCCCGGGGCAGCCGCTCATTACCGATGATATGACCACCGATTCTCACAGGGCAAACTCCGATATCGATCCAACTGTTTTTATCGATGATGATGAAACGCCTTGGATGATGTGGGGCAATGGTGATTTCTATATGGTAAAGCTCAATCGCAATATGGTTGAACTTGATGGACCGATAACTAAAGTACCTTTCAGAAACGTTGCTGAAGGGCCATGGCTTTTCAAACGTGACGATATCTATTATAATGTTTATGCTGCCGATGCACCCGGAGTACAGTCCGAACAAATTGCTTATGCAATGGCTCCGAAGATAACAGGTCCCTGGACTTATGGGGGCTTAATTGCCGGCTCAGCAAAGCATGGGTTTACCATACACCCCGCTGTTGTTGAGTTTAAAAACCAATGGTATTTCTTTTACCACGATGGGTCGTATTCTATAAATGGAGAGCCAGGTGGCGATTGCAGACGTTCGGTATGTGTTGAATACCTACACTTTAACAACGATGGCACAATACAACCAATTGTGCAAACACCTGAAGGGGTCAGTGTAAAACCGAAATAATAAACTAAACACACTATGAAATATAATTATATTTACTTAATTCTATTTATCTGTACGTTGCTTTTTACAACTAATTCTTATGCGCAAATCGAAGATATTAAGGTTGGGACAAGCAACCGAAAGATGTTGGTTTATGCTCCTCCACAAATAGAGGAAGACCGGCCATTGTTGCTTTCACTGCATGGTATGAACCAGGATATTTATTACCAGCAAAATCAAACCCAATGGGAAACAATTGCAAAAGCCAACAACTTTGTGCTTGTGTACCCGGGCGGGATAAACAACTCATGGGATATTTCCGGTACAAGGGATACCGATTTTATCCTGGCAATAATCGACGAAATGTATAATCGATATGGCATCGATCGCGATCGGGTTTACCTCTCGGGCTTCTCAATGGGCGGAATGATGACCTACCATGCCGCAACAAAAATTGCCGATAAAATTGCAGCTTATGCTCCGGTTAGTGGTTACCTGATGGGAGGCCCCAATACAAATAGTTCCCGCCCTATCCCTATTATTCATACCCATGGCACTGCCGACGATGTGGTGCCTTTCAGTGGCGTTCAAACTTGTTTGGATGCCTGGATAAAAAGGAATGATTGTCCGGAAGCACCTGTTGTAACCCAACCTTACCCGGCCAATAAGCCGTCATCGAGCGGTACAAAGTATTACTGGGGAAAAGGTGCCGATAGTGTCGAAGTGGTTTTAATGCGCATAGAGGGCACAGGCCACTGGCACTCAATTAACCCAAATGGTGTAAATACAAGCCAGGAAATCTGGAATTTTTGTAAGAAATATTCGTTAGACTGGGGTATTCCAAAGGTGGAACTTGCCTTGGTAACCGAAGAAAATCCAAAACAAGTAAATGTCGATTTTAATCTACCTGTTAAGGAAGACGATGATTACCAGGGTTTTGTTGTGAGTGTTGACGGTCAGGTTGCTGAAATTTCAAATGTAGTTCAAATAGATTCTACTCGTTTGGTAATCAGTCTTTCCGATAGTGTTAAAAATAGCAATGATGTAGTGCTGACTTATAACAATGGTAATGTAGAATCAATTTATGGTAAGGTTCTGGCCTCCATAGAAAATTTGTGGGTCGAAAACCTTCTTTATGGTGCTTCACCAAGGCTCACCGGGGTTGCTACAAACGAAACCGGTGATACGCTTTTTGTTTCCTTCAACAAGGAAATACAATTGCCAATGGGTGATTCAATTTTGATGCTAATTGCCGAAAACGATGAAATTATTGACATACCGTTGAATCAGCCTTCTTTTTATAAAAACGATTCCACATCCCTGGTTTTCGCAATAAATCAACCGGTTTATGCCGATTATAATTTATCGCTTGCTTATTCGGTCGATAAAATTTTTGCAGTTGACAACGGGATGTTAAAACCATTTTCGAATTACCCTGTAACCAATAATGCCAAAGGGTTGCCGGTTCAAATTATTGACGGGCTCACTGGGGCTGATGGGCTGACCCTTATTTTGAATTTCTCAAAATCAATGGCTTTGCTTGAAAATCAATTGGGGTATTTTACACTAAAAGTTAATGACAGTGAAGTACCGATTGATAATTTTTCGGTTTACAACAACAAAATAAACTTTGTATTGGCCAGCAGCTTACATTATGGCGAAACCCTTTTGGTTAGTTATACTCCCGGCGATGTTACCGCTGCTGATGGAGGGCCGTTAGAGGTTTTTAGCAACATTGAGGTTGAAAATAGGCTAAATGCCCCTTCGTGGATTAATGTGCCGGGGAAAATTGAAGCTGAAAATTATACGCTTCAGCATGGCACCGATACCGAACAAACCGGCGATACAGGCGGTGGAACAAACGTTGGCTGGATTGAAGACGGCGACTGGCTCGAATATGCCATCGAGAATATTAGTTCGGAAACTGAATACATGGTTACTTTCAGGGTGGCATCGCCCAATACCGGCGGAAGACTTAGTTACGCTATTGATGGTGAAGAACAAGGGCTGATTAATATTCCAAATACTGGAAATTGGCAAAGTTACCGGTCGGTTGATGCAACCCTGACCATACCCGGTGGTAAACATTATCTGGAATTAAAAGCTCTGAAAGGAGGTTTTAATATCAATTACCTCAACGTGTATGAAGATAAAACCGGGAAAGAGATTTATAACGATAATACATTTGCAATTTATCCCAATCCCGTTAAAAATGAGTTATTTATAACTGCAAACGGGTTTGGCCATAACAAAGTTGAGATATTTAATGAACAGGAAAAATTAGTGTTGGGCAGGGCTACAAATGGCGAAGAACATCTAAATATTCAACTTAACCTGGTTCGGGGAGTGTATGTCGTAAAATTATCGAATGATAACCGGTCTCTGGTTCAGAAAATCGTTGTTGAAAATTAAAGGTTAAAGAGCATGAATAAAGAAACTCAAGGTTTTTTAATTATCGGCTTTCTTATGATGATGGCTTCTGTGTTTAATGCATGTTCTGTTCGTTCATCGAATAAAACTCAGCAGTTAAAGCCCCGATTAGTGGTTTTAACCGATATTGCTCCGAATAATGTTGAACCAGACGATATGGAATCCTTAATCCGTTTGCTTGTTCATGCCGATCAATTTGAGGTTGAAGCACTCATTGCTACCACCGGCTGGAGCAATATCGGTGGCAACGAACGTATCGATCTTATTCATGATGCATTAGATGCGTACGAAAAAGATTTGCCCAATTTAAAAAAACGGTCTGGTCAGCTTGAATTTGATGATGATGAATCGAAACAGCGCATCGGTTACTGGCCAAGTGTCGATTATTTACGATCACGAACAGTTTTGGGAAGTACAAAAATGGGGATGGAACACATTGGCGAGGGCAACAATTCAAAGGGTAGTAACCTTATTGTTGAAATGGCCGATGAAAACGACGATCGTCCGGTTTGGATTGCTGTGTGGGGCGGTGGCAATACATTCGCACAGGCAATTTGGAAGGTTCAACATGAACGCTCACAACAGGAATTCACGGATTTTCTTCATAAATTCCGTGTTTATACCATTACCGATCAGGATCGGCCATGGTCAAGTGGTGATACGATTAGCTATGCCATCAGTTCACATCAATGGATGAGGAAATTTGGGAAGGACCTTCTTTTCTTTTGGGATGAATGTGCCTGGAAACATCAAAACAATACGGGTAAAAACAATTGGCACCAATATGCGCAACACATTCAAGGCCATGGCAACCTCGGTGCTTTGTACCCCAAATATAAATGGGGTGTCGAAGGCGATACTCCCTCTTTTATGCACCTTATGCCAAATGGTTTGTCTAACCCCAATATCCCTGCACAGGTTAGCTGGAGTGGATATTTTGAATTTAACATGGGGCGAGATAGCCTAACGCATGCTTACACGAATTATATAGGTGAACCTTACAATATTAGCACCCGCTATTTTGAATATTTCTACCCGGCAATGTTCAACAATTTTGCCGCGCGAATGGATTGGGCTAAAAACGGCAAGGGAAATATTAATCCAGTTGTTCTGATTGATGATGATGCCACAAAAAGTGCAATTGACATACAGTGCGAAGCTGGTTCCAAGGTAGTATTCGATGCTTCAAAATCGTACGATCCAGATGATGACAAATTAACTTTTAATTGGTGGGTTCTGCCTGAAGCCGGCTCCTATAATGGCGATGTTAAAATGATGGATGCTGATACTGAAAAAGCAACTGTTTTCATACCTTCAGGTGCACAGGGGACGAAAATTCATGTGATTTGTGAAGTTGCCGACAATGGGGAGCCTGCTTTAACAAGTTATCGAAGAATAATTATTGAAGCAAAAAGCATTAATTAACTATACATTAAAATATTTATAATATAAATCTAAAGTAATGAGAAGTAAAACAAAGTTGGCGTTTATAATTTTATTATTTGCCGTTTTCAATTTAATGGGCTCGCTTCATTTAATGGCACAAACGGTATGGGTTGATGAATTAGATTTAAGTACAATGACGCAAGGATATGGAGTTCCTTCGAAGAATAAATCGCTTGATGGTAATATCCTTACAATAGCCGGCGAAAAATTTGACCGGGGGGTAGGCACGCATGCCGAAAGCCTTTTAACCATATTGCTCAATGGCAAAGCAACAACGTTTAATGCCAGGGTTGGGATTGATGATGAAGTTAAAGGGCAACAGCCGGCTGCTGAATTTATTGTTATGGGCGATGGCGAAAAGTTATGGTCAAGTGGTATTATGCGCATTGGCGAAAAAGCTAAATCCTGCTCCGTTTCATTAGCAGGGGTTCAAAAACTTCAATTGATTGTTAGCGATGGGGGTAATGGAAATTATTACGATCATGTAAACTGGGCAAATGCACGTATTGAAACCAAAGGTGCAACTACATTCGAAACGTATAATCCTATCGTTAGCGAACCTTATATCCTGACTCCGCCGCCACCGGCTGAACCCCGTATTAATAGTGCGAAGGTTTTTGGTGTTCGCCCGGGTTCGCCTTTTCAATTTAAAGTTCCAGCCACAGGCGTTCGCCCTATGAAATTTTCAGCATCAAACCTTCCAAAAGGGTTGGAAATTGATAAAGAAAGTGGTCTGATTACTGGTAAAATAAACACTAAGGGAACTTACATTGTAACCTTGAAAGCTAAAAATGCGAAAGGTGAAGCGAAAAAAGAATTGCGTATTGAATGTGGCGATAAAATTGCCCTTACACCACAAATGGGATGGAACAGCTGGAACTGTTTTGCACAGGAGGTATCTGCCGATAAAGTTAAAAGAGCTGCAAATGCAATGGTGGAGAGCGGACTTATTAACCATGGATGGACGTATATTAATATTGATGATTTTTGGAATAATCACCGCGATTCGGATGATCCGTCATTGCAGGGTGAATTGCGCGATGCAGATGGCCGTATGAATACAAATGAAAGGTTCGGGGACATGAAAGAACTGGTAGATTATGTACATGATCTTGGCCTTAAAATTGGACTATATTCGAGTCCCGGTCCCTGGTCATGTGGCGGTTGTGCTGGTAGTTTTGGACATGAAGAACAAGATGCAAAAACTTTTTCTGAATGGGGGTTCGATTACCTAAAGTACGATTGGTGTAGTTATGGAAATGTAATTGATGGCTTGCCTGATAACGATCCATATAAGGTTTCATCCTTATCATATAATGGGGGAGGTGAGCTCGAAACAGCCAAAAAACCATTTGAAATTATGGGTGAATATCTCCGTGAACAACCGAGAGACATTGTTTATAGTATTTGTCAGTACGGTATGTCTGATGTATGGAAATGGGGCGGTTCTGTTGGTGGAAACAGCTGGCGTACCACAAACGACATTACCGATACCTGGAAAAGTGTAAGTGGGATTGCTTTGGATCACGAAAAATCAGCTCCATGGTCCAAGCCCGGAAACTGGAATGATCCCGATATGCTTGTAATTGGCCATGTGGGCTGGGGAAATACGCATCCCAGCAAGCTTAAACCCGACGAGCAATACTTGCATATGAGCTTGTGGAGTTTGTTTGCTGCACCGCTATTGATTGGCTGCGATATGGAAAAACTCGATGATTTTACTTTAAACCTGTTAACTAACGATGAGGTAATAGCCGTGAACCAGGATCCCCTGGGACAACAAGCAACATGTGTCCATACCATTGGCGATTTGCGCATTTACGTTAAAGAACTTGAAGATGGAAGCCGGGCCGTTGGTTTTTGTAACTTTGGTTTAGATATTCTTGATATCGCTTATAATGAATTTAATAAGCTGGGCATCGACGGAGAACAAACAGTGCGTGATCTTTGGAGGCAAAAAGATGTAGCAAATATCAAAACAGCGAAAGATGATCTGTCACTGAAAGTACCTGCACACGGCGTGCTTTTATATAAATTCACCCAGGCAAGATAAAAGAGAAGAAAAAGCAAGATAAAAACAATTAACCATATCATTATGAGAAAAACATTAATACTACTTCTGGGAATATTGTATGTTACAATTTCAAATGCCCAGGATCGTCCACCTCATCCTTTTATCGAAAACCCGGCAATACAAGGGATAAATAAAGAGGATGCCCGGGCTTCGTTTGTTAGCTATGCAAACAGGGAAGCTTCATTGAATGGTGATAAAACTGAATCATCCAGATTGCTTAATTTAAATGGTACATGGAATTTCAATTTTGTAACTGGCATGTCAAATCGTATTGATGATTTTGCTGCTTCGGGTTACGATATTTCTGAATGGGATGAAATTAAAGTGCCTTCGAACATGGAAATTCAAGGTTATGGTATTCCCATTTATACCAATGTTGGCTACGAGTTTTATCCGGCATGGAATTTTAATCCTCCGTATGTAAACGATTTGGAGCAGAATAACATTGGTTATTATCGACGCGATTTTGAGATTCCACAGGAATGGGAGAGCGAACAGGTGTTTGTACATTTTGGTTCAATTAAATCGGTCGGTTTTGTTTGGGTAAACGGTCATGAAGTTGGCATGAGTAAAGACAGCAAAACACCGCAGGAATTCGATATTACCGAATATATAAAGCCTGGCAAAAATACAATTGCCGTTGAGGTTTTTCGCTGGAGTGATGCTGCTTATCTTGAGTGTCAGGACTTTTGGCGCTTAAGTGGCTTACCGCGCGATGTTTATGTATATGCCCAGCCAAAGGTTCGCTTGCGTGATTTTTATGCCAAAGCTACGCTTGATAATACGTATAGCAATGGCGTTTTCGATCTCGATGTGGAACTGAAAAACCATACCGGACAAAAAGTTTCCCGGATGGTAAGTTTTGAAATCCTTGATGGAAACGATAAATCAGTGGCTTCGGGGTCTGAAAAAATTGATATGGCCGATTCTCTTGGTACATTGAATTTCAAAGCTACCATCCCAAATGTGAAGGCCTGGAGTGCCGAAACACCAAATCTTTATACCTTATTGTTGAATGTTGAAGACGAAACAGGCAAAATAGCTGAAGCAACATCGGTTGAAATAGGCTTTCGTACTAGCGAGATTAAGAATGGGCAATTCATGGTTAATGGAAAACCGGTTTTGTTAAAGGGGGTGAATCTCCACGAGTTTAATCAACACACCGGCCAAGTGGTTAGCAGGGACGATGTGATTCTCGATTTGAAACGCATGAAGGAACTTAACGTGAATGCCATTCGGACAAGCCATTATCCACAGCCCGACTTTTTTTATGAACTGACCGATAAATATGGTTTTTATGTAGTGAACGAGGCCAATATCGAATCGCATGGAATGGGTTACGACCGCGCTAAAGGGAAAAGCCTGGCCAATAACCTCGATTGGACCAAAGCACACCTGTTCCGCACCCGAAACATGTTCGAGCGAGACAAAAACCACCCATCGGTGGTTATATGGTCGCTTGGAAACGAAGCAGGCAATGGTTATAATTTTTACGAAACGTATTTATTTATCCGCAGCCGCGACAAAATGCGGCCAATTCAGTACGAACAATCCGGGCACGAATGGAATACCGACATTGTTTGCCCGATGTATGCTAAACCACAACACATCGAACATTACGCCAAAACTTATACCGATCGTCCGTTAATCCTTTGCGAATACGAACATGCAATGGGCAATAGCGTTGGTAACATTAAGGATTATTGGGAAATTATCGAAAAATACCCACAATTGCAGGGTGGTTTTATATGGGACTGGGTTGACCAGGGATTGGCCGATGAAAACGAAAATGGTGAATTTTGGGCTTTCGGTGGTGATTATGGTCCTGAAGGAACTCCCTCTGATGGCAACTTCTGTATAAATGGGGTTGTTTTTCCCGACCGTAGCATTAAGCCGCATAGCCTTGAGGTTAAACACGTTTACCAGAACATTGGGTTCAATGCCGAAAATATGGCAGAAGGAAAGGTGCTTGTAACAAACAAGTTCTTCTTCACCAACCTTTCGAAGTACGATTTCAGTTATGAGATTTCAGCAAACGGCAAAGTGGTTCAAACTGCGAAACTGCCTTCTCTTAATATTGCACCTGGTCAATCAAAAACTGTTAGCATCGATATAAATGACATTGCAGCCAAGCCGGGTGTTGAGTATTTTGTTACCCTTTTTGCAAAAACCAAAACAGACGAAAATCTGCTTCCCACAGGTTGGAAAATCGCTTCCGAACAGTTAAAACTGCCCATTGAAGCACCCAAAAATCAGTTCGAATTGGCTAAGGCCGGGAAAGTTAGCTTTAACGAAGGTGATGACATTGCTATTGAAGGGAAAGGTTTTTCAGTATATATCGACCCTGAATCGGGCATTATTACTTCTTATAAAAGCAGAGGAAAAGAATTATTGCTTAACGGGTTTGGCCCGCGTCCTGCATTTTGGCGCGCACCTACCGACAACGATTATGGCTGGCGTATGCAACGTGTTGCCCGGCTTTGTAAAGCAGCTTCGGAACAAACCCCTGTTGCCGAAAGGGTAACAACCAAACAATTGGGCAATGCCGTTCAGGTTGAGGTTGTTTATAATTTCGATTCATTGCAATCAACCTGGAAAACAATTTATACCGTTATGGGAAATGGTGTTGTGAAAGTTGATAACCAGTTGGTAACCGAAGGCGATAAAGTTGAGGTTTTTCCCCGTATTGGTATGAAAATGCAAATGCCACAGGAATTTGAACAGGTTGAATATCTCGGACGTGGCCCGTGGGAAAATTACTGCGACCGTAATTCTTCAACTTTTGTTGGTCGATATAAAACAACGGTTGCCGATATGTATGTTCCATATATCCGTCCGCAGGAAAATGGGCATCGTACCGATGTGCGTTGGTTGGCGCTTAAAAAGAAAAATGGAAGTGGCTTATTGGTCATAGCTGATTCCGTGATTGAATTTAACGCACTAAACAATACAGTCGGCGACTTTGATGCCGGCCCAAATAAAGACAGGAATTTAAAACATGCGAACGAGATTAGCCCCCGCGATTTGGTTGAATTGCATATCGATTACCGAATGATTGGCGTTAGTGGCGATGATAGTTGGGGCGCATGGCCGCATGAGCCTTATCTTATCAGGCCAAGTGCTCAAGGACATCAATACAGCTTTACATTGGTTCCTTTTAATTCGGCAAAAGAAATGGAAGCAAAAGCAAGTTTGAAATATTAACTATATACAAAATGAGATATTTTAAAATCATAGCATTATCGACTCTGCTGTTTATTGGTGGGGCATGTTCACAAGATGATACGCCTTCATACTGGAAATTTTCACCAACGCCCCCGCTGGGGTGGAACAGTTGGGATATTTTTGGGACTACGGTTACCGAAAAGCAAATTAAGGAACAGGCCGATGCTATGGCCGAGCACCTTTTGCCTGCCGGTTATAAATATCTTACTGTCGATATACAGTGGTACGAACCCAATGCAAGCGGGCATTATTATAACCCAAATGCCGTTTTAACCATGGACGAATTTGGCCGTTTGACCCCTGCACTCAACCGTTTTCCCTCGGCAGCCGGGGGAAAGGGCTTTAAACCCTTGGCCGATTATGTTCATTCAAAAGGTTTAAAATTTGGCATCCACATTATGCGGGGCATCCCTAAGCAGGCGGTTGAAAAGAATACCCCTGTTTTTGGCACAAAGGTAAATGCAGCGGATATTGCACTCACAAACTCTACCTGCCCTTGGAATCCCGATATGTACGGCGTTGATGCTACAAAGCCCGAAGGACAGGAATATTACAATTCTATCATCGGGATGTATGCCGACTGGGGTGTTGATTACATTAAAGTTGACGACATATCGCGCCCTTACAACGATATACAGAAAGCCGAGATTGAAGCCATTCGCATGGCAATCGATGCCACAGGCCGTCCTATTTTGCTGAGCTTATCGCCGGGTGCTACACCACTCGAAGCCGGCGAACATGTAATGAATAATGCCAATCTTTGGCGCATTACCGATGATTTCTGGGACAGCTGGGGCTTACTTAAGGGCATGTTCGAGAGGGTCGATGCCTGGACTCCATACCGTGGTGCCGGTCATTTCCCCGATGCCGATATGTTGCCAATCGGGATCATTGATTTCGACCGCCCGACAAAATTCACCAAAGACGAACATTACACCCTTATGAGCCTTTGGGCAATTGGGCGTTCACCGCTTATCTTTGGTGGCGACATGACCCACCTCGATGCTTTTACAAAAGAAATGCTTACCAACCCCGAAATGCTGAAGGTTAATCAGAATAGCATCAACAACAGGCAAATTTCGCGCGAGCAAAACCTGATCGTATGGGCTGCTGATATCCCTAAAAGCAACGATAAATATGTGGCATTGTTTAACGCTCAAAGCAAAGGCGACAACATCGATTTCTCGCATGCCGATTATGCCAGCCCGGTTATTGCCGGAAATGGCAGTTCACAGGAAGTGAATGTGTCGGTAAAAGGTGGCAAGCGCCTGGTGCTTTTTGTAAACGATGGGGGCAACGGGGCCGACTGGGATCATGTAATTTGGGTCGATCCGGTTTTGCATGGAACAAATGGCGACCTAAAGCTTACCGATCTGG
Organism: Prolixibacteraceae bacterium; assembly: GCA_016930365.1. GTDB lineage: Bacteria > Bacteroidota > Bacteroidia > Bacteroidales > Prolixibacteraceae > Roseimarinus. The sequence continues at coordinate 18,835 of JAFGGY010000112.1, forward strand.
AGTGGATTGCTGCATCGTCGGGGTGGGGCAATGCTCAGGTTGACCGCACTTGCGATGGTAAGCCCCTGGTTGTCGATGGACAACCGGTTACAGGCATTGGTACCCATGCCTCATCGGTCATAATTTACGATTTGCCCGAAGGGTACGAATCGTTCTCGGCCAAAGGGGTGGTAACCCAAGATCGCGGTTCGGTTGTGTTTGGCGTATTGGTCGATGAAGGTTTAATTGATATGCCCGACAAAAACATCGTAAAAGTGAATTTTAATGATATCGGTATAACGGGAAAAGCCAGGGTTTTCGACCTTTGGAGCCATAAAGAAGTGGGTGTTTTCAGCGAAGAATTTAGTCGCAACCTCCCACAACACGGGGCAGGCCTGTACAGGGTGAGCCCGGTAAAGGAGTAATGAACTGTTTTTTATTTGTATGAAGAATATACTAATAATTTGTGCCTTGATTGTTACTGTTTTCAGTTGTAAGAATGCAGTAGCTGCTTCCGATTTAAGATTATGGTACGATAAACCGGCCAATTATTTCGAAGAAACACTTGTTTTGGGAAATGGAAAACATGGTGCTTCTGTTTTTGGAGGTGTTTATTCCGATAAAATTTTTCTAAACGATGCCACTTTATGGTCAGGCGAACCTGTTGATCCGCATATGAATCCTGATGCACACGAAGTAATACCAGAAATCAGGGAGGCATTGTTCAGGGAAGATTATCGTAAAGCCGAACAATTAAATAGAAACGTTCAGGGTGAGTTTTCACAGTCGTATGCCCCTTTGGGTACTATGTATATAGAGTTTCCTAATCAAGGTAACTATCAAAATTACCACCGTGAACTCAATATTTCAGAAGCCACAGCAACAGTCAGCTACGATTTGGGCGACGTTCATTACACGCGTGAGTATTTTGTGTCGCATCCCGATCAGGTAATGGTTATAAAGCTTTCGAGTAGCAAGAAGGGAGCACTTGATTTTAGTGTGAAGTTTGAAAGTTTGCTTAAATATTCAAGTTCTTCTGTTGAGGATATTTTGCAAATCAACGGTTATGCACCATACCATGTTACACCAGATTATTGGAATGACAATGATCCTGTTCGTTTTGACGAAAACAGGGGGACACGCTTTTCAACTTACTTTAAAATTAATAATAAAGGGGGCAAGGTTGATGTTTCCAATGGTGAATTGAAGGTCAGCAATGCCAACGAAGCCATCATATTCGTTTCCATGGCAACGAGCTTTAATGGTTTCGATAAAGATCCGGTAAAAGATGGTATGGACAACAAAGCCATTGCTGAACAGCAATTAATTAACGCATCTTCGAAAAGTTATAATAAGTTGATGGGTAGTCATTTAAGTGATTATCAAGCTTTTTTTAATCGACTAAGCCTTGATTTAACCGATAATAATATTCCCGATTTGCCTACCGACGAACGTTTGAAACGGTACTCCGAGGGTGCTGACGACAAGAACCTTGAAATGCTCTATTTTCAATTTGGCAGGTATTTGTTGATTTCAAGTTCTAGAACCGAAGGTGTGCCTGCCAACCTGCAAGGAATATGGAACCCATACATTCGTCCTCCCTGGAGCAGTAATTATACCATGAATATTAATGTAGAAGAAAACTATTGGTTGGCAGAAAGTGCTAACCTGTCAGAAATGCACCGTCCGTTCCTCACATTTATTGGGAACCTTGCTCAAACAGGAAAGATAACTGCCAAAACATTTTATGGTGTAGATAAAGGTTGGGCAGCATGTCATAATTCAGATATATGGGCTATGAGTAACCCGGTTGGCGATTATGGGAAGGGCGAACCTATGTGGGCATGTTGGAACATGAGTGGTACTTGGGTGGTAACCCACCTTTGGGATCATTTTTTATACACCGGCGATATAGATTTCCTAAAGAATTATGCTTACCCCTTAATGAAAGGTGCAGCAGCATTCTGCTTCGAATGGCTTGTAGAAGACAAACAAGGATATCTGGTAACTGCACCATCAACTTCTCCCGAAAATACTTACATTACCCCCGATGGCTTCAGGGGGGCTACCTTATATGGGGCAACAGCCGATCTTGCTATGATTAGGGAGTGCTTTGATCAAACAATAAGGGCTTCCGAAATATTAAAAGTTGATGTTGCTTTGAGGGACAGCCTTAAAGAAGCTATCAAAAGATTGTACCCTTATCAAATTGGAGAAGAAGGAAACCTGCAGGAATGGTATTACGATTGGGAAGATGCTGACCCTTTACATAGGCATCAAACACACTTATACGGTTTGCATCCCGGTCGGCATATTTCACCCGAAAAAACACCGAAACTTGCCATGGCATGCCTAAAAACCCTTGAAATAAAAGGAGATGAGTCAACCGGATGGTCAAAAGGCTGGCGCATTAACTTGTGGGCAAGATTGAAAAACGGAAACCAGGCTTACAAAATGTACCGGGAATTACTGACCTATGTAGAACCCGATGGTGCGCAAAGTGTGAATTATGGAGGAGGCGGGGGGACTTACCCCAATTTGTTCGATGCCCATCCGCCATTCCAAATTGACGGAAATTTTGGGGGAGCGGCAGGAGTAATTGAGATGTTGTTGCAATCTTCCGAAGACGAAATATTTCTTTTGCCCGCATTGCCCGATGCATGGCCATCGGGGACTGTTAAAGGCATTTGTGCCAGAGGGGGTTTCGAAATTTCAATGAAGTGGTTAAACGGACAACTTTCTTCAGTTGAAGTTTTATCAGAATACGGTGGTAAATGTAAATTGAACTATAATAAAAAAACCACCAATTTAAATACAACGAAAGGAAAGGTGTATAAGTTGGATGCAAATCTTAAGTTAAAAAAATTAAATTAAAAATAGAAAACATGAAAGTATTTATCTTGCTTACAATCAGTCTTTTTCTGTTTAGCTGCCAGCCAAAAGCGGTTAAAAGTTTCGAAGAAACAAAGGAAGGGCTTTTAATTAGCACACTCGACGGAATACTTGCCATTTACCCGGTAGCAAACAACGCGGTAAGGGTGCAGTTTTACGAACAAGAATATGATGATTTTACTGAATTTGTTCTTGTTGAAGATTATAACGTGCCTGAATTCGATGTAACCGAAACAAAAAACATCATCCGTGTTACGCTTGATGGTCTTGTGGTTGAGGTGGATAGAGAAACTGCCGGACTAAGCTATTTCGATGCTTCCGGGAAGCTCATTTTGAGCGAGAAAGCCGGATCGCGTGTTTTGAAAGCCGATTCGGTAATGGGCGAACCTTGTTACCTTGTTGAACAAGCTTTCAATTCGCCTGCCGATGAGGCCATATTCGGGCTTGGGCAGTTTCAGGACGGAAATTATGATTTGAAAGGCATAAGCCGCAGGTTAACCCAGGTGAATTCTCAAATTGTTATCCCTTTTATCTTTTCGAGTGAAGGATTTGGTTTGTTGTGGCACCAGTATGGACTGACTGATTTTAATCCTGCCGGTAATTTTATCGATCTGAAGAAAGAAGAGGGCTCAGATTCAGGTGAAAGCAAAATGGAAGAAGTAACAACTACTGCCGGAACGCAAAAAGTAGCCCAGAACCAAACACTCTATACCGGTAGCTTCAGTGTTCCTGATGATGGGGAGTATTCAATATTTCTCGATTTGGGCGATATGGGAAACCGTCATTATGTTGTAATTGACGGCAAGCCTGTTATCGACCAACAAAACATGTGGCTCCCGCCAACTGCAGGCAAACTGGTTTCATTAGAAACAGGTGAGCATAGTGTGCAGCTTGTTTGTAAGTCGGATAATAACCCTACGCTGGCCTGGAGGAAAAAGGACAATACAACTACCTTTCGTTCGCCAAATGCCCAAAAACTCGATTATGTTGTGTTTGCAGGCGAGGCTGATGAGGTAATAACAACCTACCGTAATTTGACCGGAAATGCACCCATGCTCCCGAAATGGGCTTATGGTTTTTGGCAATGCCGCGAGCGATATACTTCGGCCAATCATTTGGTCGAAACGGTGAAAGAATTTCGCAAGCGTGATTTGCCAATGGATGTGATTGTTCAGGATTGGCAATATTGGGGCAGCAAAGGATGGGGCGTGCCTCAGTTTGATGAGGCAAATTATCCCGAGCCTTCAAAATTTATCAAGGAAATCCATGACATGAATGCTCATTTTTGTATTTCAATTTGGTCAAACCCCGATAAAAATTCAGAATTAGGAAGAAAATATGTTGAAAACAACCGTTTTATTCCCGGAACAAAATGGTTAGATTATTTCAACCCAAAAACGCAACAAGAATATTGGAATACTCTAAAAGAAAATATGTTCGATTATGGTGTTGATGCATGGTGGATGGATGCTGTTGAACCCGAAAATGATGCATTAACTGGAGAAATGACCCACATTGGATTGGGAAATTTCTATCGTTTAATTTATCCTTTAATGGTTAGTAAATCGGTATATGAAGGACAGCGGGAAACCACTTCCGATAAAAGGGTGTGTATCCTTACCCGTTCGGCTTTTTCAGGCCAGCAGCGATATGGGGTTATTAACTGGTCGGGCGATGTAGGCGGAACCTGGGATGCTTACAAACGGCAGATTGTTGCCGGCTTAAATTTCACCATTACCGGTTTGCCGTATTGGACGACCGATATTGGTGGCTTTTTCCGCCCCGGATGGTCGCAATATACCGATGAAAAGTATCACGAATTGCTTACCCGCTGGCACCAGTGGGGCGCTTTTAACCCAATTTTCCGGGTGCATGGTTACCAATCGGAAACTGAACCCTGGAAGTATGGCGAGACAGTGGAAGATAACATGAGGAAAATGCTCAATCTTCGCTATCGTTTATTGCCTTATATTTATTCTGAAGCCTGGAAAGTAAGCAATGGTTCAACCATGATGCGCCCGTTGGTAATGGATTTCAGGGAAGACGAAAGTGCCGTTGGTCAGGCTTATGAGTATATGTTTGGAAATGCCTTTTTGGTGGCACCAATTACCGAACCGGGGGTAAAAAACTGGGATGTTTATTTGCCCGGAGCCCCGGCGTGGTATAATTTCTGGACCGGTGAACGTTACAACGGTGGACAAACCATTAAAACCGATGCGCCACTCGATATTATACCAGTGTATGTAAAGGCAGGTTCAATTGTGCCGATGGGTGAAATAGTTGAATTTTCGGACGAGAAACCGGCCGATGAACTCGAAATCCGCATTTATCGTGGTGAAGATGGTAACTTTACACTTTATGAAGATGAAAGTGATAACTACAATTACGAAGAAGGAATGTACGCCACAATCGACTTTGCCTGGGATGAAGAAAAGGAGACCTTGACCATAAGTGAACAAAATGGTGCTTACCCGGGAATGATTAAAGAGCGTAAATTTAACATCGTTGTGGTTGGTGAAGGCTTTGGCGCAGGTGTAAATGAAGTTGAACATTATGCTAAAACGGTAGATTACAAAGGCGATGGGATGACCATTCAGTTATAAATCTTTAAAATGGAATGAGTAAAAAGGATAAAGATATTGAAAACCAAAATTATATGGCTGATAAAGTAAATGAAAAGGGCTCAAATACAATGCGTCGTTCGGTATTAACGGGCATCGATAAAATTGAAATTATCGATGCACCGAAACCCGTAATTGTTAATGACAACGATGTGTTGATCCGTATGACGGTTGTTGGCATTTGTGGTTCCGACATCCACTATTATTCTACCGGGCGTATAGGGAGCCAGGTGGTTAAATACCCGTTTACGGTAGGGCACGAAGGTGCGGGCGTGGTTGAGGCTGTTGGCCCGGCAGTGAAGTCGGTGAAGCCGGGCGACCGTATTGCTGTTGAGCCATCAGTTGCTTGCGGGCATTGCAACCAGTGCCTTGCCGGGCGTCCGCACACTTGTGAGAACAACCTATTTCTGGGCTGCCCGGGTCAAATTGAAGGCAACCTGGCCGAATATATTGTGATGCCCGAAAGTCAGTGCATTATACTAAAAGGAGATTTAAAACCAGAGCATGGGGCAACTTCTGAACCCCTTGCCATTGGTTGTTATGCGGTAAAGCAAGCAGCTTTGTCGGCTACCGATTCAGTAGCCATTATTGGATTTGGTCCCATTGGCATGAGTGTATTACAAATGGCCAAAGCACAGGGAATAGCTAATATTGTTGTTTCGGAAAAAATTGACGAAAGGGCAAAAATGGCTGAAAAAAACGGGGCAACAAAAGTTGTTAACCCATTGAATGATTCTGTGCCACAAAAAGTCGGGAACGGATTTGATGTAGTGTTTGAATGCTGCGGCCAACAGGAAGCGATGGATACGGCCGTTGATATTTTAAAACCCGGAGGCAAAATAATGGTCATAGGAATTCCTGAGTTTGACCGCTGGAGTTTTAGTGCTGACGTGGCACGCCGGAAAGAGCTTTCGCTTATTCACATCAGGCGGCAGAATGGTTGCACGCACCAAACCCTCGATATGATTGAAGAAGGGGTGGTTGACGGATCGGCAATGATAACCCATCGCTTTCAGTTTGGGCAAATTGCCGAAGCATTCGATATGGTAAAAAATTATCGCGATGGCGTGATGAAAGCAATGGTGCATTTTGGTTGAATATAAGTTCTGGATTTCAGGTTTCAGGTTTACCCCGTGAAATAATATCGAAGATATTAACACAAAGTGTTATTTCACAGGGGTAAAGGTTTCAGGTTTCAGATTCCAAGTTCCAGCAACCAGATAATTAATGACTCAATGACTTAATAACAAATGACTAATAACTCAATGACTAATAAAATGAAGAAAATAAACCCATCAGATGTGCCCTGTAAAAAGTTATCGAACGGGGCAGAAATACCCGTAGTAGGGCTTGGAACTTTTGGTTCAGATAATTACTCGGCACAGGAAATTGCCGATGCCGTGGATTTTGCAATCAGGCATGGTTACCGGCATATCGATTGTGCTTCGGTTTACATGAATGAAAAAGAAATCGGGGAAACATTAGACAATCTTTTAACAGAGGGCGTGGTGAAGCGCGAAGATTTATGGATAACCTCGAAAGTTTGGAACGACATGCATGGCGAGGGAGAGGTGATTGAATCGTGCAAAAAAACACTTGCCGATTTGCAGCTTGACTACCTCGATTTATACCTTGTGCACTGGCCATTTCCAAACTATCATGCACCGGGCTGCGACGGCGATGCCCGTAACCCCGATTCTAAACCTTATATCCATGATGAGTACATGGTTGTATGGCGGCAAATGGAGCAATTGGTAGAGATGGGACTGGTGAAATCAATCGGGACCTCGAATATGTCCATTTCAAAAATGGAATTGTTGTTACGCGATGCAAAAATTAAACCGGTGGTGAACGAAATGGAAATTCACCCACATTTTCAGCAACCTGAATTGTTCGACTTTATGGTGTCGAATAATATTGTGCCCATCGGGTTTTCGCCAATTGGCTCACCCAAACGCCCCGAGCGCGACCGTTCAGCTACCGATACAGTCGATATTGAGGATCCGATAGTGGTTAAAATTGCCCAACGATTAAATGTACACCCCGCTGTTGTGTGTATAAAATGGGGTGCTCAACGTGGCGAGATAGTCATCCCGTTCTCGGTAAAGCCCGAAAAAATTATCAGCAACCTGGAGGCAGTAACCGGTAATTGGTTAACCGAAGATGAGATGAGTGAAATGTCAGCCATCGATAAGCAATGTCGGTTGATTAAAGGCCAGGTATTCCTTTGGGAAGGGGCTCAAAGTTGGGAAGAATTGTGGGACTAACCCTCGATCAAAGCCTCCCCAACCCCTCCGAAGGAGGGGCTTAAGTATCTGCTATATTTGAGTATGGCGTTCTATCATTGTTGAGTACACAATAACGAATTATAAGCCCCAAGACGGGGGACATAATTATAATAAGTACAGGGCATAGCCCTGGTTGAAAAATTTTATTAAATAATTCCCAGCTGGGAACAAAAACATAATATTATGAGCAAAAACAACAACAACGAAGCTTCGAATAAGTCCCCTTTAGGAGATTTAGGGGTGATTGGTGGCAAAATGAAAGCCGCTTATTTACCCGGAAACAGTACCGTGGAATTTAGGGAAGTAGACATCCCTGAGCCGAGCCCCGGGCAAGTATTAATAAAAACAAAATCATCTACTATTTGTGGTAGCGATATACGTGCTATTTATCGCGAGCACCTTGGTAAAGGGCCCGAGGCGTATCAAAATAAAATTGCGGGACACGAGCCTTGCGGGCAAATTGTTAAGTGTGGCCCCGATATGAAGCGCTTCAAAGAAGGCGACAGGGTTGTTATATACCACATATCGGGCTGTGGCGTTTGCAACGATTGCCGCCGTGGGTATATGATTTCATGCTCAAGCCCGCACCGTGCAGCTTATGGGTGGCAACGCGACGGGGGAATGGCACCTTACATACTGGCCGATGAGAAAGATTGTGTTTACCTGCCCGAGCCACTGACCTATACCGATGGGGCACAGGTGGCATGTGGGTTTGGTACGGTTTACGAAGGTCTTGAAAAAATCAGCGTTTCAGGCAATGATGCTGTATTGGTAGTTGGTTTAGGTCCTGTCGGACTGGCCGCGTTGATGCTTGCAAAAGCAATGGGGGCGAACCACCTTGTGGGGGTCGATACGGTTCAGGAACGCTGCGATATAGCAAAAGAACTTGGTCTTGCCGATGATGTTTTTGTGGCCGGTCCTGATACGCTTGAAAAAGTCAGGGCTACTACATACAAGGGCAAAGGGTTTGAAAAAACAGTTGATTGCTCGGGCAATACCCATGGGCGACAGTTGGCCATCAGGGCTACACGCCAGTGGGGCAAAATGGTAATGATTGGCGAAGGTGGTACCGTTGAATTTAACCCCAGCCCCGATATTATTCACGATCAGATTACCGTTTATGGTTCGTGGGTAACAAATATCTGGCGAATGGAAGAACTGGTTGAACGCCTGGTACGTTGGGGAATACACCCCGAAGAGCTTGTTACGCATCGTTTTACACTCGATAAAGCAGACGAAGCCTATCGGCTTATGGATGCCGGCAAATGCGGAAAAGTAGCCGTGGTTTTTGATGAAGAAGTGAAGTAATTTGGATATGTAGAATTTCATGTTATTAAAACTTTTTTCTTCAATGGCTTAATATAGAGCTCACATATCCAATTGGATGTCAGTTTTATATATGCTTATTTCAGTAAAGAAAAATGGCAGGTTTGATTCTTTTTTAGAATCATTACCTGCCATTTTTTTAGCATAGCTTTAAAAAAACTATCTAACGATCTATCGTTATTATATTATGGAGCTACAGCTCCAATAAATGGTTTTGTATTTTCGTCAATACCCATCAATGCCGATACTTTTGCAGGTATTGATGCCGGAGTGCCAATTGTTGCATATTCCGGGCTTAAATGAAAATCTTTGTTATCAATATCGACAAATAAAGACGATTCTATATTTTCAAGATATTCTGAATTGACCAGGAATTCACTATGTATATTGGTTAACTCTTCAGGCGAAAATATGTCAATACGACATCTTTCATTCTGATAAGGGCTCCATTGAATAATTGCAGCTTTTTCGGCTTCATCGTTTGTGTTACGAATAAATACATCGTTGTCAAATGTCTTTAAATGTGGAACGGTAAGTCTTTCGCATAAATAGGCTGCTTGTTCTGCATTAAGCATCGATGAATTTGATTCTTCGGTGAAATACATGAGATTATTTACAAACATATGGCCAAAACGCTTTTCTACATCAGGTCCTAAGGTTACGTGCCATCCAAAAACACCAAGTTGGTCGCCACGGCTGTCACGTCGGAAACTTACCTTGCTGTCAATAAATGTATTGTTAAAAACATGTACATCACACGAGTTTAAAACAAGCATGGCATTTTCGCAGTTTTCAAAAACATTTCCGGCTACGGTTGCGCCATTCGATATTTCGAAGAAGAATCCATTTTGACTAACATTTTCAACATGGTTGTTAATGAAAGCACCATCGTTGTTGCCTACATCCCACCAAACACCGTTGGAATTTGGTTGATTAGTTACAAGGTTATGACGAACAATGGCGTTATGGCTTTGATTGAATATTTTAACCGATGAAGGGTAATAACCTGTCCATTTTTCAATGTTGTTGTTTTCAAAAATATTATTTTCAAGAATAACGTCTTTCGAAGCAACAATATAAATACCTTCAGTGTTGGTGTTGAATACATTACAGTTGCGTAATATCAGGCTGTCGCTAATAGCAAACATACCAATTTTGAAACAATTTGAGAAAGTACAATTTTCGAAAACAGTTCCGACTACATCTCTGCCGTGTTGGTCAATGGCCAGCCCCGCACCACCAATATGTACCATCGTATCGGCATATTGCGTAAATGTGATGCCCCGGATTACTGGTCCTCTTTTGTCGGGTTCTTTGCCATTAACACTTGACAAAGGACGATAAAGAGCTTTTCGGAAAGCGGTAATCTCAATAACTTTGCTTTTAGGATTTGTGCCAATATATATTTGCTTATTCTCATAATCAACATAAAACGTTGAATCGTTTACCTCGTCGGTATTTCCGGCCGATTGTAGAAACTGGCCATCAATAAAAACAGCATCGTTATTGAAACGGTGCATAGGTGTGAATCGTTCGTTTCCTCTGCGGTTCCACCAGCTTTCGGGGCCGTCGGGAAACAATTTTTCCCAATTGGTAACCCATAGGCTATCGTTAACCTGTTGCCATCTGTCTGCTACCAGTGTTCCGTTTAGTACAGGTTTTTCGTTGCCATAAGCCTGAATGGTAATGCCCTGGTTGAATTCCAAATCGCCCGAACGATAGGTTCCACCACGCAGAACAATGGCATCGCCGCTTGTTACTTTTGCAAAGGCACTCTCGATTGTAGTTGGTTTATCGAGCGTTAAACCATCTGATTTTTCATTTCCCTCGGGTGAAACATAGTAAATTTTACCACTTACGTCGGGCAAATCGTATGTTTGGTTTACAGGACCATATTTTACTTCTTCAACCTGCTTTTCGGTAGCCGGATTGCATGAAGCAAATACACTCAAAAGGATACCCATCCCCAAAAAATAACGAACTGAAGTAATAACTCTCATTTGTTTAAATGTTAGATTTATAAATAATTTTTTTCCCACGATAAAAATATGTATAAACTGGTAAAATAAAAATAGCTTTGAAGAATAAACAGAAAAAATACCCCTTTATTAAATAAAAAATCCACTTTGTGTACATATAAATTCTGTAACATGTCTTTCAAAAACAAATTACACTCGAATTTTACCGGTAAAAATTCATTTCGTTGATGTACTGATTTACTTCGGGCGACAAAAAATAGCGCACGTCTTTTCCTTTGGCAAAGGCTTTTCGGATAAAGGTGGAAGATATCTCGATAAGCGGGGCATCGATAAATTCGAAGTTTTTGCCAAAATCGATTTGTGTGTGGTCGAATCCGGGGCGTGGATACACCAAAAACTTATAATCGGCGGCCAGTATTTCCCAGTTTTTCCATTTTTTAAAAGTGACGTAATTGTCGGCACCCATAATCAGGTAGAAATCGCGCTTAGGGTATTTCTCTTTTAAATATACCAGGGTGTCGATGGTGTAGTTGGGTTGCGGTAATTTGAATTCGATGTCGGAAGCCACAAAGCGGTGGTCGTTGCCAATGGCGCGGTTAACCAGTTCCAGGCGCTGGTAATTGTCGAGCAGGTTCGAACGTTTCTTTAGCGGGTTTTGTGGCGTTACAATAAACCATATTTGTTGTAAGGGACCAAATTCAACCATGTAGTTTGCAATGGCCGTATGGCCAATGTGTATCGGGTTGAATGAGCCGAAAAACAAGCCGGTTTTGTACATTTGTATTATTTTTTTAGAAATTCCTCCAATGTTTTTTCTGCCTCGGCAAAAGCATCTTCCAGTTTGTCGTTTACAATAATTTTATCGAAGCGAGGGGCGAAAGTGAGTTCGTATTTTGCTTTTTCAACCCTGGTTTTGATAACCTCGTTGTTGTCGGTCGAACGGGCTTTTAGCCTTTTTTCGAGTGTTTCAACCGATGGGGGCTGAATAAATATCGAAAGGGCATCGTCGCCATAGTATTCTTTTATATTGCAACCACCTACTACATCTACATCAAATACAACGTTTTTACCCTTGTTGCGTATTCTTTCGACTTCCGATTTGAGGGTGCCATAAAATTTGTCGGGATAAACTTCTTCCCACTCCAAAAATTCTTCGTTCTCAATTTTGCGTTTAAAATCGTTTAGCGGGATGAAATAGTAGTCTTTTCCATCGGTTTCGTTTACGCGTGGCTGGCGGCTGGTAGCCGATATTGAAAATTCGAGGTTGTAGTTTTTCGATAAAAGATATTTTACAATGGTGGTTTTTCCTGCACCCGACGGTGCCGAAAATATGATGAGTTTTCCCTTCATTCTTATAAAATATTCAATGTTTGTTCTTTAATTCGTTCCAGGGCGTCTTTCATGCCAATAACCAGTTTCTGAATTTCGGCATGGTTGGCTTTTGAGCCCATGGTGTTTATTTCGCGGCCAATTTCCTGCGATATAAAAGCCAGTTTTTTGCCCGGGGCTTCGTCGTTAAGCGTTTCTAAAAAGTAGGTGCAATGGTTGTCAAGACGTACTTTTTCTTCGTTAATGTCGAGCTTTTCTAAGTAGAAAATCAGTTCTTGCTCAAAGCGGTTTTCGTCGCTCTGAATGTTGCTTTTGAGTTCTTTTAACGCATCGGTTAAGCGGGTTTTTACTCTTTCAATTCGCTCGCTTTCGTAGGGCTCAACTTCCGATTTGAGTTGTTGAATGGTGTTAATTTGTTCTGCAATATCGGTGTGCAAAGCCTCGCCTTCCTGCTGTCTGAACTGGTCGAGTTTGTCAATAGCTTCGTTAATGCAGCTTAGAATTACGGCCCATTCTTTCTCGTCGAGTTGTTCGTGCTCGGTTTTTACGGCATCGGGCAGGCGCATAATGGTGTGTATGGCGCGCTCGCTAATTTCGAGCTCCAGGTCGTTGCAAACCGACACAAGCTGTTTAAAGTAATTTTTAACCACCGGGGCATTTATTACCGAGTTGGTTTCGTCGCCCAGTTGGTCAAAATAGAGGATAAAATCGATTTTGCCGCGGAATAACTTTTCGGCAATTATCTTCCTTATTTCAAGGTCTTTCGATTTGTAAATGTTGGGCAAACGTGTGTTGATGTCGAGTTGCTTGCTGTTGAGCGATTTAATTTCAATTGTTACTTTTTTACTGGGAAGTTCGCATTCTGCTTTCCCATAGCCGGTCATCGATTTTATCATAAATGCAAAATTTTTGGCTAATTTAATGCATTCAAGTCAAAAAATAGTGTTCAATTTAAAATAAGCATGTTTTTGTCGATTAAAAAGCAGTTTCGTGTGCATCGAAACAAAGCATCGAAATGTAATCAACGACCTGGGTCGATGAGTGTATTTCGCCCGAATGCCCCCTGCTGAGTACTTTCATTTGTGGGTTTTTGTACTCGGCTTTTGCATAGGCTGTTAATGCCATTATGCAGCCAAATCCACAAGCTGTAACCGAATGTCGTTTAACCTGGTTGAAAATTTGTTCGGTGTTGAGTTCCAGTATCTCGTTTACCACCATTTGGTCTTTTTCGAAGCCGGTTAGAGGGTGTTCGTAATGCGAAAAGTCGCTCGAAGCTAAAATGAAAATATTTCGGTTTGTTCTTTGGCGTGCCTGTGCAATACGTTTAGCCAATTCAACTGCATTGTCGGGGGTTTGCCGGTTAAGGGTTATCATAACAATTTTGAAGGGAGAGGGTATAAAGTGTTGCAGGAAAGGAAGTTGTACCTCGCCTGAGTGTTCGCTTTGGTGTGCCAGCTCGTTCACCTCGATATTCAGTGCTTCGATAAATTCTTTATCGCTTTCGATTTGGCCAAGCGGTGTTTCCCAAAAGTCAACGCCACTAACATTAAAATTGCCACTGCCAATTCCGGTATGGTTCGGATTGATAACTACAAAAGTTTCAACTAGGGTGTGGTGGTTTCGGAGAATATTAAAAATTGGTGCAGCATGATGCCCCGAGTAAACATAGCCTGCATGTGGTGTTACAGCTCCAATGAGATGGTTTAAAGGAGGCATGCTCTGAGTGTGCGTTGTGTCGATGTCCATGCTATCGAACATCGAAGCAATTTCGGTAGCGGTTCGCGGATAAAATTTTCCGGCAAAAGCTGCGTGTCGTATGCTCGTTTCCATTTCAGTAGTGTTTAAAAATTTTCGTTCCACAATTTTTGCATAGCCCATCGGTGGTTAAGCCTTTGGTCGAAATGTGATAATAGGTTCGTTCAACAACTGTTTTGCCACACTTAGGACAAAGCGTGTTGCTGTGTATTTCGGTGGCAATATTACCAAGATAAACAAAATTTAGATACGAACGGGCAATATCGTACAAATCGAACAGCAATTCGGGTGGTGTAGGGTATTGGGTCGATTCGTAGCGCGGGAAATACCGACTTAAATGGAGGGGAGTGTCCTTGCCGGTTTCGTTGGCAATCCATTTGCACATATCCTCAAAGGTTTCTTCGTCGCTGTTGCCCATTGGGATAACCAGGTTGGTGAGTTCGAGATGATTTCCCGATTTGGCTATTCGCTTAATGGTTTCCAATACGGGTTTTAGCGTTGCTTTCGAATATTTTCGGTAAAATTCGTTGGTGAACCCCTTCAGGTCGATGTTGAAAGCATCGATGTATTCGAGCAGCATGTGTAGGGGGTCGGGGTTGATGTAACCGTTGCTGACCATTACTGTTTTTTTACCACTCATTTTTACCAGTCGGGCGGTTTCGAGCATATACTCGTAGTTAACGGTAGGCTCGTTATAGGTGAAAGCCAGGCCAATACTTTGTGTGTTTGTATCAACCAGTTCACTCATTTGTTCGGGTTGAATGTTTTTTGTAGGAATAGCCGGTTTGCGGTTGTTAACCTGCGATAAGCTGTGGTTCTGGCAAAAGTTGCAATGCAAATTGCAGCCGCTTGTGCCTATCGAGGTAATCTGGCTGCCGGGATAAAAATGGTAGAGTGGTTTTTTTTCAATTGGGTCGGTTTCCATGGCTGCAATTCGGGCATATACTTCCGACGATAGTATGCCGTTGCGGTTCCGCCTGGCATGGCAATCGCCAAATTTCCCTTCTTCAATAATGCAGTTCCGGGGACAAAGCAAACATTGAACCTGGTGTTTGTCAAGTTTGCTGTAAAAAGATGCTTCGTACATAGTAAGGTTTGTTATTGGTGAATACAATTTAGGGTTCTGATTTTATTTATCCAAAAAA
>JAFGGY010000113.1 GCA_016930365.1 Prolixibacteraceae bacterium
ATCCTTATTCGGGGCGATGTATTACCATCGACCACAGGTAGCTTGTTGAACAGAGCCACGGTAAACAGCGATACGCCCGACCCCGATTTAAGCAATAATGAATCGGAAATAACAACTTCAATTGAATCTTCAGCAAATTTAATTTTGACTAAAACCAATTTAACTTCTCCTGTAAATAAGAATGAAAAAATTGTTTACCTCATTAGCGTATTTAACGATGGGCCAAGCGATGCTATCAACACTGTGATTACCGATATAATTGACACGACAATAATTGCAGATGCCGAATATTCAACCGATGATGGTTCAGCCTGGATAAGTTGGTCAGGCAGCCTCAATGTGGGTACTATTGCCAATAATGCAAGCTACAGCCTCCGCATCAGGGGTACGGTTACAAACAACGCTGCCAATCCACTGGTGAATACAGCAAGCGTAGTAAGCGAAGTTCCGGATCCAAATCCAGACAATAACACTCAAACTATTGAGACACCTTTGGAAGTTGAGGCTGATTTGTCGATAGTGAAAACAGGACCTGCTACCATTGTTGCTGGAACGCAGATAAGTTACACAATTGAGGTGGAAAACCTAAGTCCAAATATGAATGCCCAATCGGTTATTATTACCGATAATGTTGATGAAGACTTTATTGTGAACCCCGAGTATTCTGTTGATGGTGGAAGCAACTGGTTGGCATGGAACGGTGCACTCAATATTGAAACCTTGAATTTTGGCGATAATTACACCTTAATAATCAGGGGCGATGTGCTAAGTGATGTTAATCAAAATATTACGAATACAGCATCTGTTGGCAGCAACACACCCGACCCCGACAATACCAACAACACATCATCGGTTACAACTACGGTTGAAACAGAAGCCGATATCGTTGTTATGAAAGAATTGGTAACCCTACCGCATGAACTTATAGCAGGAGGAGAAATAGTTTACCGCATCACTTATAGCAACAACGGCCCCAGCGATGCTACCAACTACATGGTTTATGACGATGTGCCAGGGGAAATCTCAGATGTTGAAGCATCGCGTTGCGAATCGGGATATTTACAATGGAACGGCTCAGTAAATTTTGGAACTGTTGTGGCTGGCGGTGAATGTACCGTTTTGATCAGGGGAACTTTAAACAGCAACTATAGTGGCGAAATTGAAAACATAGCAACCGTAAGCAGCGAAGTGGATGACCCGGTTTTGAGCAACAATACGTCTCAAACCAACGATAGTGTTTATACCGTTGCCGATCTTGCTGTGGTTAAAACAGCTATTCCGGAAGTATTCGTGGCAGGCGAAACGGTAACGTATTCAATTATCCTCAAAAATAATGGCTTTTCTGATGCACAAGATGTGCTGGTTACAGATAATTTGCCTTCTAATCTCGATTTTATAAGTGCAACCTCATCTTCGGGTACATGGAGCGCACCTGAATGGAATATTGGTACTTTAGTTAATGGTGCATCGGAATCAATTGAAATACAAGCCAGGGTGAAGGCTGACGTATTGCAAGGATCAACAATCAGCAATACTTCTTTTGTTACCAGTACAACGCATGATTCTATTACCGATAACAACAGCTCAACCATCATCAATTCGGTGGATGCTTTGGCTAATGTATCGGTTGTAAAAACAGCCGACTTAGCAGAAGTCACCGCCGGCGAAAACATTACCTACACGATAACGGTAAACAACCCGGGCCCGAGCGATGCCCAGAGCGTATTGGTGAGCGATAATTTGCCACCGGGGCTTGTTTTTGTAAGTTCAAGTACCACCGCCGGCAGTTTTACCGCCCCCGGGTGGGATGTTGGCACCTTGGCGGCCGGCACGTCGGAATCGTTAGAAATTACCGCGCAGGTTAAAGCAAGTGTACCTTCAGGTTCGCAAATCGAAAACACAGCAGTGGTTTCGGGCCCGACCCCGGACCCCGTCCCGGACGACAATACTTCAACAACCACAACAAACGTAACGGCCAGTGCCGATTTGGCCCTTACCAAAACGGCCACGCCCAACCCGTTTGTGGCCGGTGAAACCATGGTTTACACCATTACGTTGGGCAACAATGGCCCGAGCGACGCACAAAACATAACGGTAAGCGACAACCTGCCCTCCGAACTGGACTTTGTCAGCGCATCAACAAGCGCTGGCACATGGGCCGGTACCAACTGGACAATCGGGGCCCTGCCTGCCGGTAGCAGCCAAACGCTTACAATCGAAGCTAACCTGCAGCCCGATGTGCCGCAAAGTGCAACGGTAGTAAACACGGCCAGCGTCACCTCAGGTACGCCCGACCCCGAAACAGAAAACAATACGGCCACACATACGGGCGACGTGAATGCCATTGCCGATTTAAGTGTTGACAAAACAGCGCAGGCCGTAGCCCTGGCAGGCGATACGATTGTGTATGCCATTTCGGTTGAAAATGCAGGGCCCTCGTATGCCCAGGATGTCGAACTAAGCGACCTTGTCCCGGGTTCAATACAGGACCCTGAGTACAGTACCAATAGTGGAGACGACTGGAACAGCTGGACAACAACATACGCTTATGGTGAACTTACCAATGATTCTGGTTTCAGCATACTGCTCCGCGGGGTGCTCAACGAAGATGTGGCCGAAGGCAGCATCCTGTCGAACACGGCCACAGTCGAAAGCGTAACAACCGACCCGAACACATCGAACAACAGCGATACGGAAACCCAAACCGTAACCACGGAATCTGATTTATCGGTTGAGAAAACCGGCCCGGTAACCATTGTAGCGGGGACGAAAATAACCTACGGGCTGACCGTTTTAAACAATGGTCCGAGCGATGCGGCCAATACCGAAATAGAAGATGTATTGCCGGCAGGCGTCACCAATGGCGAATACTCACTGAACAACGGCAACTCATGGCAACCATGGGGCGGCTTGCGCACTTTGCCCGTATTTTCGGCCACCCCGGGGGTCAACAACATCCTTATCCGGGGCGATGTATCGCCATCGGCCACGGGCAGCCTGTTGAACACGGCCACGGTAAGCAGCGGTACGCCCGACCCTGAATTGGGGAACAACGAATCGGATGCCACAACAACGATTGAAACATCGTCCGATCTTGTACTGGCCAAAACAGCCCTTACCTCCCCGGTAAACAAAAACGAAGAGATTGTTTACGGGATAAGTGTTTTCAACGATGGGCCGAGCGATGCTACGAACACGGTAATTACCGATGTAATTGACCCGGCAATAATTGCAGGGGCAGAATATTCGACCGATGGCGGTTCAAATTGGGACAGCTGGACAGGCAGTATAAATGCAGGGACGCTAAGCAACGGCGGCACATATAGCCTTCGCATCAGGGGCGTGGTAGCCAACACTGCTGCATCGCCATTAGAGAATACGGCCAGCGTAACCAGCGATGTAACCGATCCGGAGCCGGATAACAACACCCAAACCATTGAAACGCCATTGGAAACAGAAGCGGATTTGAGAATAGTGAAAACAGCGCCTGAATCTATTATTGCAGGTACACAAATCACGTACACGATTGAAGTAAGCAACCTGAGCCCGAATATGGATGCTACGTCGGTTGTAGTTACCGATAACATCAACTCAACGTTTCTAAGCAACCCGGAGTATTCGGTTGATGAAGGGAATAGCTGGATTGCGTGGGGTGGTTCTTTAAACCTGGGAACATTGGACTTTGGTGGAAATTACAGTTTTCAGATACGTGTTGATGTTCAAAGTAATGCTTCAGGTAATATTGACAATACTGCTAAAGTTAGCAGCAATACACCCGACCCCGACAACAGCAATAATACTTCAACTGTAAGTACCGAAGTTAATAAGGTATCTGATGTTGAGGTAATAAAAGAGCTTGTCGGGGAGCAAAGTAACCTGAATGCAGGTTCTGAGATTGTTTACCGCTTAACGTACATCAATAACGGTCCGAGTGATGCCACCAATTATATGGTGTACGATGAAGTTCCTTCGTCGATAACGAACGTTGAAGCGTCGAGATGCGAATCGGGTTTTGTACCATGGAGTGGTTCGGCCAATATGGGTACTGTAGTTACCGGTGGCGAATGTACCGTTTTAATCAGGGGTACAATCAACAGCGATTTCAATGGCAGTATTACAAACACGGCAACAGTAAGCAGCGATGCCACCGACCCTGATTTGGATAACAATACATCAAGCGTAACACACGAAATTACATCTTATGCCGATTTAAGTATAACCAAGAGAGCATCGGGTAACCAGTTTGTTGCCGGTACAACGTTTCCATACATCATTACGGTGACAAACAAGGGCGTATCAGATGCCCATGATGTTGTTGTAACCGATGAACTTCCTTCGGAATTGATCGTTGAAAGCATCCGTGTAGATGAGGGAACATGGTCGGCTCCTGAATGGAATATCGGAATATTAGAAAATGGTTCAAGTGTGTCAATGAGAATTAATGTACGTGTAAGAGATAATATTTCTCAGGGAGCAAGAATAACGAACACGGCAACCGTTACAAGTTCTACAACGGATCCGGTATTGTCGAACAACTCAGCTACGCGTACAATTACGATTAATGCCATTTCGGATTTGCAAGTGATAAAAACAGCTGATAAAGAAGAAGTAACCGCCGGCGAAACCTTAACATACAACATCCTGGTCCAGAATAATGGCCCTTCAGATGCCGTTGATGTTTATGTTGATGATTATTTACCATCGGGCTTAAGTGCTGAGCGTATAACCACGTCAAAAGGAAACTGGTCAGCACCGGTATGGGATATCGCAACATTGCGGGTAGGAGACTCAGAATGGATGGAGATTATTGCCCGCGTTGATCCGGGAATTTCCAATGGTTCAATAATTTCAAATACGGCATCTGTTCATTCTTCAACATCCGATCCTGATGAAGAAAATAATACATCTACCGTAACAACACGGGTAAGTTCTGCGTACAATCTGGATGTAACGAAAACAGCATCGTCGAGTAGCGTAGTTGCAGGCGAAGCGTTTACTTATACCATAAATGTTGAAAATAATGGCCCTTCGCATGCAACAAATTTACTGATAAGTGATACCATCCCGGAATATCTTGAATTTGTTGACGGAACAGCTAATGCACAGCTTGCCAATGGAGTAGTAACGTGGAATATTGGACAATTAAATGCAGGAAGCCGATCAGAATTGAGATTCACCGTTCAAGTACATCCCGATACTCCCGATGGCACAGAAATCAGGAATGTGGCATTCGGAATTACCGAAACCAATGATACCATTGAAAGCAACCCCAATATTGTTACGGTTATTTCAAATACTGATTTTTCAGTTCTGAAAAAGGCCGACAAGCAGATTGTGAAAGTGGATGAAACGGTTAATTATGAATTTACGGTTCGTAATTTAGGAGAACAGACAGCTGAAAACGCTGTGCTTATTGATACACTTTCTGCTGACTTGAGCTTTGTAAATGCAACAGGTAATTACAGTGTTAGTGGTGATGTTATTACCTGGCAGTTGGGTGATATTGCTCAAAATGACATTATAATTGTAAGCTTTGTTGCTAGGGTTAAAACCGATACACCCAATGGCACGGTTATCCCGAATACTGCTTTTGCATCAAGCACAAACATTGATGAAGATGCCGAAAGCAATACCGAATTGATTACCGTGGAGTCATATGCTGATTTTTCAATACGCAAAATAGCACATTCAGATACGGTTAACGCAGGTGAGAATATTGAATATACAATTCATATTACCAATAACGGACCTTCGGTTTCAAATAATACAACGATTAGTGATGAATTGCCCGAAAGCGTAACTTTTGTGAGTGCTTCTGATAATGGGGAGCTCAGCGACTATACTGTAATTTGGAATATCCACACATTGGAGGTAGGTCAATCGGATAGTGTAACGCTGGTTGTACAAACCGATCCGGCATTGCCGCGTGGTACCGTTGTTTACAACACTGCGGTAGTACAAAGCGATGAAACAGAAACGCCGAAGTCAGACACCAAAGAGGTAATTATTGATAATTACTACGAACTAAATGTTGAAAAAATTGCACAATCGGGTACGGTTTATCCGGGCGATAGTATTACGTACTTTATTGATGTAAGCAACAACGGGCCAGGCAATGCGCACAATATCAGTATTGTTGATGAATTACCCCCTGAGTTGAGCTTTGTAAGTGCCGATAATGATGGGTTTTACGCTGATGGCTCCGTGAGCTGGGAAATTGATTCCATTGTTGCCAACACGACTTTAAGGCTTTCTGTTGAAGTGCTTGTTGAAAAAGATGTTGAGCAAGAAACAGAAATCAGAAATATAGCATTAGCTTTTAAACCTGATGTTGACGAACCCGAAGGAACAGATACCAGCATTGTAGTAGTAGATTATGATTACGAATTGCTGATAACAAAAACTTCATCCGATACCGCTGTATTTGCCGGTAATGAAATAGATTACAATATTTCGCTTTACAACAATGGTGAAATGGATTTGTACGATTTATCTGTTGCTGACACCTTGCAGGGAAATGTTGAATTTGTTTCAGCCTCGCACGATGCTTTGTATTCCAACGGGGTTATAAATTGGAACATCCCGGAAATTAAAGCCGGCGAACAGGTTGAGTTATTAACAACCGTAAAAGTTGACGAAGAAACAGAGGCCGGAACATTGATTTATAATGTGGCATGGTTATCCGATAATTATACAGATGAGTCTCATATAAGCGATACAACCATAGTAGAGGTAATATCTGAAACGGGTAATAATGATCCCGGATTATTTGTCTCGAAAACAACAACTAGTTCGCAGGCACATATTGGTGATACCATTCAATATTCTATTGAGGTTTCCAATATTGGAACTGGTATAGCTTACAATGTTTCAATACATGACAGCTTGCCAGCTGAACTTACTTTTGTTTCTGCATCAGATGGTGGCCAATTAATTGACGTTTACCTTGTAGAATGGCTCATTGGCAATTTAGATGAAGGTCAGTCAAAGGAAGTACTGATATCGGCTATAATAAACGAAAGTGCCGAAGAAGGAGGTGTGGTTGCAAATTATGCGGTTACTTCAGGCGAAAATCGCGATACGACAGTGGTTGATAATCCTGCTGTTGTTGATGTAGGGGAAGATTTTGAAATTGTGGCTAACGACGACTATAGTCATGTTGATTATTTCTTCGAAGGTACAGCTATATTCAACATACTCGAAAATGATTCCCTGAACGGAAATGTGGCAACACTAACCAATGTTGAAATATCAAATGTTGATGATTCGGGTCATTCTGATATCCGTTTAGATATAAATACCGGTGAGGTTACGATAGCAGGAACGATACCTACAGGAACATATCAAATTACTTATCGTATATGCGAAATAGAAGATCCGGATAATTGCGACGATGCTGTCATTACAATTGAGATAACCGACAATTGTGAGATGATTATCCCGGATGGTTTCTCTCCAAATGGAGATGGTGTGGGGGATTATTTCCGAATAACCTGTATCGATCGTTATCCCAAGGCCAAAATTGAGATATTCAACCGGTGGGGAAATATGGTTTACAGCAAAGAAAACTACGGTAATATAGAAATGTGGGGAGAGCAGAATGCTTGGTGGGATGGCCATTCCCAGCACAGTTTTGACTTATCAGATGATTTGCTTCCTGTGGGAACCTACTTTTACATTTTAAGGTTGGATAATACACAAAAGCCTAAAACAGGTTCAATATTCCTTAATCGATAATTTCTTGTAATAATCAGATAATGAAATCAAAGCATATGACAATGATAAATTATAGAATACAAATAAAGAATATGATTAAGAAAATAGCGATATCTGTTTTTTTAATCGTGTTGATAACTATACCGCGTTTGGGGTTTGGTCAGCAAGATCCTATGTACACCCAATACATGTTTAATACACAAACAATCAACCCTGCTTATGCCGGAAGTTGGGAGTCGTTCGGATTTTTGGCATTAAGCCGTTTGCAATGGGTAGGTATAGATGGTGCGCCGATTACCAATACCTTTTCATTTCAGGCTCCAACACAGAGTTACAAGTTTGGTTATGGAATAAATTTAGTTCATGATAAAATTGGATATACAAATCGCTTAGGAGTATTTGGCGATTATTCATATGTAATTGGTTTTAGTAACCGAACAAAGTTAAGAATGGGGCTTAAAGCTGGGTTTACAAGTTATTCTCATAATTTGAATGCACATACGCTATATCCCGACAATCAGTCGGATCCCATGTTTCAAGGTGAGATTGAAAGGCGTTTTCTTCCAAATTTTGGTATTGGAATTTTACTCGATAACGAACGATATTATGTTGGCCTTTCATCCCCTAAGTTAATTAATAACCAAATAGAAGATAGCTATACAAATTATTCTGCTTTTGCTGAGTTCAGACATTTCTTTTTAATAGCTGGATATGTTTTTGATGTGAATGAATATGTCAAGTTTAAGCCAACGTTTTTAGTAAAAGCTACAATGGGTGCACCTATTGAAGCAGATATATCAGCAAATTTTTTATTTAGAGAGCAATTTTGGATGGGAGCCATGTACCGCACAGGTGATGCTGTTGGTATTATTGCCCAATGGCTATTTCATGACAGGCTCAGGATTGGCTATGCATACGATTATTCAATCTCACAGCTTAGGGGCTTACATTTCAATACGCACGAATTAATGGTTTCATTTGAATTGCGGTTGATTAAACAAAGAATTATATCTCCCCGATATTTTTAAAATTTTATTGTCTTAAAACTGTAAAATCGAACAACATGTCAAGATTTTGTTTTTATACTATGTTAGTGTTCAGTGCGTTCGTGTTTGAAAAAACGCAAGCACAGGTTGTGCAAGGAAATCTCTTTCAGTATGTAAGTATTGAGTCTCATTATACCAATATAAATACAGATGCCAGTGAAATGGGACCGGTTTTTATTAATGATGAGCTTTGGTACACTGCTTATTCCAAAAGGGATTTGAAGAGAATTGATGCCGGGCGCGTTGATAAGGCTTTTTATAAGCAGTTTAGGACACCCATTGATAAAAATGGTTACCTGTTGACAAATGAACGTAACGAAATTGACGATTTTGATACCCCATTTCATGAAGGTCCTGCCGCTTATTGCGAAAAAACAGGGGAGCTTTTCCTGACTCTCAGTAATTTTATAAATGTTGAGGTTGAAGAAGATGGCCTTATTGTGAAACGAAACCGCATGCGATTGCGAATAGTTGTAGCTGAATTATCGGATGATAAATGGGAAATAAAAGAAGAAATGCCGTTTAATGATCCGGTTTATTCGGTTGGGCATCCCACAATTACGGCAAGTGGCGACACTTTGTTTTTTACTTCCGACATCCCTGATGATAATAATGGTGAGACCGATATTTATATGGCCGTTCGTGAAAATGGGAGCTGGAGTGACCCCATAAATATAGGAGATAAGATTAATAGTAAGGCTAAGGAAATGTTCCCATTTTATCATCATGGAATTCTCATATTTGCTTCTGACAGAGAACAAGGTTTAGGCGGGCTTGATATATACTACAGCCGACTTACAAAAGACGGTTTTTCAGAGGTATTGCCCATTGAACAATTAAACTCACCTTCCGATGATTTTGGATTGATAATACATGAAAACAATGAATTAGGCTATTTTGTCTCGAATCGTCCCGGATACGATGGTGATGACAATATGTTCAGAATAACAATGACCCAAAAGCTGGTCGAACTTAAAGGAAAAGTGATCGATAAACTTACCAGTAATATTATACCCGATGCAAAAATTGAATTAAAAGATTGCAACAACAACATCATTGCTGAAAAATTAAGTAATCAGAATGGTGAATTTATTTTCGATGATTTACTGCCTGGCTGTTATAAGTTTACTGCCTCGAAACAATATTTTATACTTGCTGAGGAAGCTGTAGGGGATGATAACTACACACTTTTAAAGCTAAGTCCTGCAAAAGAACTCGAAGTTGTTGTACTCGAACAGGATAACCGCTCCCCCGTTAAGGGAGTTAGCATTACAATGAATACAAAGCCAGCGGAAATTTTAGGTGAAAACGCCTTGTTTTATTCGCGGATAGAAGGTGAATCTTCGATCATTCTTGATACACAGGCTGATGGTTATTTGAATCAAACGAAACGGATAAATCCTGATTTTAAAGGAATGAAACGCGACACGATATTTTTAATGAAACGTGAACTAAACCGAACCTTTGTGCTTGAAAATATTTATTACGATTTAGATAAATGGGATATATTGCCGGAGTCAGAACCAGAGTTAGATAAGCTGGTAGCAATATTAAAAGAAAATCCAACGTTGGTTGTTGAGCTGGGTTCTCATACCGATAGCCGTGGTTCCGATAGTTATAACCTGAATTTAAGTCAGCGAAGGTCTGAGTCGGCTGTGGCATACATTGTCAGCCAGGGAGTGCCACGTTCACGGATAGTGGCAAAAGGTTATGGCGAAACCCAATTGGTTAATGATTGCATGAATGGAGTTGAGTGTTCAGATTCTGAACACCGTAAAAACCGACGAACCGAGTTTAAAATACTGAGTTGGGAGTGAAATATGTGCTTGCTGCGTAGTGCTTATATCTCAATAATCTTGAATTAAAGCCTGTGGAAAGCAAACGAAACTGAAGTAAAACTCTGAATAGTTGATATCATTATAATGGGAGTACATGATTCTTTTGTCGAATTTTCTTATCTTACATATCCTTAAAAGAAAAAGTGCGGTATAGTGCAAAAAAATATCCCGAAGGATAAAACTTAAAACAGTTTCTAAGCAAAAAGGATAGAATTTAGGAGCCAGAATTTAACAGGACAGATTTGCATGGTTAGAAATGACTATGATAAAATACGACAAATTTTTACTAGTTTAATTTCGAATGTGTTCAAAAACTCTTATGTCAGAATTATAATATTGAGCATGGATTATATTGATAAAGAATATGTTTTATGTAAAAAATACCGTCAGAGGAATCCCTGAAAATGAAGTTGAGGATGTTTTCATCCGCTTTTGCCGGGCAACCAATGTTAACAAAGTACCTACCTTTGGTGCAGGGCTTGGTCTTAGTATTGTCAAAGAGTTGATTGAGTGGCCAGGTGGATACATTTGGATTGAAAGTGAAAAAGGGAAAGGAACTACATTTATTTTACTATAGATTCCTGATTACAGTCTGTATAATTATGAAGGAGGATAAAAATATAAAAACAGAACCGGGAGAGGCTATTGTGGAGAGTTTGTTGAAAATTAGTCAATACCCGGCAGATTCAAAGCAGGATTTGCTCGATTTTGTTTTGGACGAGGCAATATCATTAACTGACAGTGAATTTGGTTATATATATCTTTATAGTGAAAAAACCAAAGAATTTACGTTAAATACCTGGTCGAAAGAAGTAATGGATGTATGTAAGGTAGATAATCCACAAACCATTTACCATCTCGACAAAACCGGTCTGTGGGGCGAAGCCGTTCGACAACGAAAGCCCATAGTTTTGAACGATTTTAATGCCCCAAATCCATTTAAAAAAGGCTACCCTGTCGGACATGCACCTTTAAAAAAGTTTTTAACCATCCCGGTTTTTAGCAATGATGAAATTGTTGCTGTAGTGGGGCTTGCCAATAAACCCGACAATTATACACAAGCCGATATCAGGCGTATTATCCTATTGATGGATGTTGTTTGGAAAATTGTTTTACAAAATAGAATCCAAAAAGAGCATCAAAAGGCAGTAGCTGCCTTGAACGAGAGTGAAAACCGTTTTCTTATGCTGGCCAAATCGGCCTCGGTAGGTATTGTTATTGCCGATTCAAACCAAAATATCTTATTTGTAAGCGACCAGTTCACTAATATTCTGGGATATACACTATCCGATATACCCAATATCACAACTTGGTCGAAGTTGGCTATTCCTAAAAAAGAATATCGCGAAAAGATAATGGGTGAATGGCAGGAATATATAGCACAACTCAAACAAGAGTCTGTTGTTTCTGTCGAGAAAATATCCGTTTTCAAAGTTTATTGTAAAGATGGACGGGTAAAAGATATAGAACTTAGGGTGTCTTTCGAATCGGGAATGTATAATATTTTCTTTGCCGATGTTACCGAAAAGGTAGAAGCTAAACAAATAGCTAGTGATCGGCTAAAGGAGCTCAGTGCATTTTATAAATTATCCGAAATGACCGAACAATATAGCTGGTCACTTAATCATTTGCTCTCAAATTATGTAGAGGTGTTGCCAAAAAGTTTACAACACAGTCCTTTCGCTTATGCACGGATTATGCTATACCATGATGAGTACTTTTCAAATAACTATAAAGAAAATGCCTGTTGCGTTATAAAATCACCTTTAATAATTCATGGTGAAAGCGTGGGTGAGCTCGAAGTTGGTTATTTAGGAGAAGAAAATAAACAAGAGAAAGAGCCTTTTTTACAAGAGCAATATCAGCTGGTAAATAGTATTGCTAAGCGTTTGTCGCGTATTGCCGAACACATTCAGACCGAGGAAAGTCTGGCATTAAGCGAAGCCAGATTTCGTAATTTATTATCTCAAATGCAATTTGGAGTTGCAATTCATGAAATTATTCTTGATAAAAATGGTGTTCCTGTCAATTATCGTTTTCTGGAAGTAAATCCTGCTTTTGAAAATATTACGGGTTTACCAAGAGAATCGATTATTGGCAAAACGGTTTTAGAAATCTTGCCAAATACCGAAAAAGAATGGATTGAACGTTTTGGGCAAGTAGCCTTAAGTGGGAAATCTGTACATTTCGAGAACTATGCCAGAGAGCTCAAACGGTATTATAGTGTTGTAGCCTATCGCACACAGCCCATGCAGTTTGCAGTGATAACTGAAGATGTTACCAGCAGAAAAAAGATATTACTCGAGATCGAAAGGAGCAACCAGAAGTTTAAATTACTTAGCCGGTCTGCTACGTATATGTTGAGTTTAAAAACCCCCGACGAAATTTATAGCTTTATTACCCAATCGTTGCATAAACAATATCCCAATGCTGTTATTCTTTTTCTTT
The DNA here is from genome assembly GCA_016930365.1 of Prolixibacteraceae bacterium. Taxonomy (GTDB): domain Bacteria; phylum Bacteroidota; class Bacteroidia; order Bacteroidales; family Prolixibacteraceae; genus Roseimarinus. The sequence goes on from JAFGGY010000113.1 coordinate 13,049, forward strand.
TAGTTGACGAAGCTTCAGGTAAATCGAATGTGGTCGAGATTGCCGGAATTGAAAATAAGCTACTAAATAAAGTCATTAAGATAACGGGGTTCGACTTTACCCAAAAAAGATTTAATCTGAATCCTTATCATTTAAAAATATTTAAATCCGGGCAGTTTCATGCATTTGAAAAAGGCTTGGCCGATTTCTCTGGCAATCAATTCCCGTCAATTGCTGCACAAGCTATCGAAAAATTAGTGGGCATAAAAAATATATATACCATTGGGATAAACAAAGATGATAATCTGTTTGCAACCATTCATTTTCTTAATCGGGGGTCGGAACCTATAACCGATGCCGACTATATCGAATCGTTTGTAATGCAGGCAGGTATTGTTATCGACCGAAAACATGCCGATCAAAGAATAAGCGCCAGTGAAGCTAAGTTTCGTGAAATATTTAACTCGACCAACGAAGCTATTTTTATATACCAACCCGAAACCGGGGCAGTTTTGTATTGCAACAGGGCAGCCGAGCAAATGTATGGATATACTATCGATGAGTTTTATCAAATAGACATAAGCGATTATAGTGCAGTTGAAGAAGGGTATGATTTGGAAAAAGGCATTGAAATGATTCAAAATGTTTTAAAGAACGATAAATATACCTTTGAATGGAGAAACAGGCGAAAAGATGGGTCAACATTTTGGAATGAAATAAGTTTAAGGCGTGTATATCTTGAAGGTCAGGAGAGAGTGGTGGCAGTATGCCGCGATATTTCGGAACGAAAGAAAGTGGAAGCAGATATGGTGAAATTGTCATTGGTGGCTCAACAAAATCCGGCTAGTATTGTGGTTACCGACCTAGGTGGTAACATCGAGTATGTAAATAAACGCTTTACCGAGGCAACCGGTTACACCTCCGATGAGGTGATGGGACAAAACCCCAGGATTTTAAATTCAGGACAAAACCCGCCAGATGTTTATAAAGGGCTCTGGGATAAACTTATAAAAGGGAAAGAATGGAATGGCATTTTTCAGAACCGAAAGAAAAATGGCGAAACATACTGGGAAAAGGCTCTTATCTCGCCCGTTAAGAATACCCATGGAGAAACCATTAGCTACCTGGCCATAAAAGAAGACATTACGGAACAGTTAGAAGCACAGCAGGCACTTGTTGAAAGCGAAGCACGCCTCAAACAAGCCCTCGATACCAAGAACAAGTTTTTCTCTATCGTATCGCACGATTTACGCAGTCCCATATCAACAATTGTAAACCTTACCGAATTGCTAAGCGATAAATCGTATCATTTTACAAACGAAGAAATTGCAACCTACCTGCAATCTATGCACCAAACAGCCGATTCGACCTATCGTTTGCTCGAAAATCTACTTGAATGGTCGCGTTTGCAAAGGGGTATAATATCGTTTACCCCCGAAAATTTAGATGTTGCTGATTTTTTGAAATCGTGCGACCTTTCAATTTTCGAAAAAGCAAAGGCAAAAAATGTAGAATTGGATATAACCTTTTCTGAAAAACTAAGCGTTTATGCCGATGAAAACATGTTACGAACCATCTTGCGTAATCTCTTGTCAAATGCTATCAAGTTTACAAAACGTGGGGGAAAGGTTGTGTTAGAGGTGCAAAAAACAAAAAATGGCGATGCACTTTTTATGGTTCGTGATAATGGCATTGGCATGTCAAACGATATGTTGAATAAGCTTTTTGATATTGCCGAAAATGTAAGCCGCCCGGGTACCGAAAACGAGTCAAGCAGTGGATTGGGGCTTATACTATGTAAAGAGTTTGTTGAAAAGCATGGGGGTAAAATATGGGTCGAAAGTGCCGAGGGGAAAGGCAGTACGTTTTGGTTTACGATAAATACGTTCGACGAAAATATTTCCGGTTAATGCCCCATAACTTCTTGAAGGCTCTAAACTTACTCCCTTTCAAAACAGGCATTTTTTCCACGGATGTTATAATGTTAAATGGCACATTAAACTGAAGACATGATGGCTTGTTCTTAATAAGCTAAATGTCTGCGATTTACACGTCCTGACAATCAAAGTGCAAGCAACTTATTGTCAATAATTTAAAACTCATTAACAAACTATTGATTGTTATTCAGTGTTGTTCGGTTAAGCAAAAACTATTTGTAAAGATTTTCTATGGAAGCTCCACTTCGTTTCGGCTTCGCTGTGCTCGCAATGACGTCATTATGTGTTCATAAGCGGCATGGGAGTTTTGCGAAGCGATCTGAATTTTTAACGGGACAACAATGAAAAAAAATCTACTTTTAAATAAACCATGTATGAAAAAATTACTCTTTTTTATCATTTTATTCTTATTGGTGTATGCAAATGCTGCTTATGCCCAGTCAGCCACGCCTAAGAATATTACAATTTCAAAAGCCGACATTACAAACGCAGGAGAATCGATACCTGCATCAAAAATTGGCGAACCAGTCGGTTCTGTAAAACTTTATGAGCCTCGCTGGGTTGAGGCCACCGAAACAACGCCTGCATATGGTGTTGTCGAAGGATCAATATTTTCGGTTGACCCCAATGGATGGCCAATCAATTTCAGAGTATTATTACCCGCAAACTGGTCGCAACGCTCAATGCAAGCCGGCGGTGGCGGAATGAACGGGACAATTACTGTTCGCGAGGGAAATAACCCAATGTTAAGTAAAGGTTTTGCTTTATATGGCAGCGATTCAGGCCATCAGTCGGGAGGCATGGGTTTCCCCGGTGCAGCTCAAAACAACCCTCTGGCCTCGGGTCCAACATCGGGCGACGAATGGGCACTAAATGACGAAGCCATCAAAAACATGGGCTATATGCAAATGAAAAAAACCTACGATGCAGCCATGGTGATTATGGAACGTGTTTATGGTAAAAGACCCGAATATAAGTACTATGTTGGTTCATCACACGGTGGCCGCGAAGGACTTATGGTCGCCCAGCGTTACCCAAATGACTATAATGGCATCATTTCGAATGTACCAATTGTAAACTTTTCAACCTTAATGCTTGCTCCCGAGCTAATTCGCATACAAGAGATACCTATAGGAAATTGGGTAACTCCGGCAAAAACAAATGCCATAAGAGCTGAATTTTTAAAACAATGCGATAATCTTGATGGCATTTCGGACGGAATTATCAACAATTACATGGCTGCACGCTCAATATTTAATGTAAACGATGGCATAGGGACGAAAGATCCTTGGGCAGCTTTGCGTGCTCCTAATAATATCGATCCCGATCCGAACGACAATTCAGAATCGGCTAAACTCACCAACGGGCAAATAAAAACAATGGAATTTGTATATAGCTCGTACAAATTTGCAAGCCCACTGGCCAATGGAGTAACAAGTTTTGGCATGTGGTTGCCAACAACCGATCCCGGTGGATTTGGAATGATTGAAAGACAACGATACAAAGGACAAGAAGGCGCAGACGACAATGCCCGCGTACATAGTGCCATGGGAATTATTGGTGTAACCGGAATCCTGATGCAGGATTTAAAAGCAAACCCACTCGAATATGTCGAAGGAGGAAAGTACAATAATCGGCGCAAAGAAATCTCAGAATGGCTCGACACGACCGATCCCGATCTTTCTGCTTTTTATAAAAATGGAGGCAAAATAATGATTACCATTGGCACAGCCGACAACATTGCATCACCCGGCGCTCAGCTCGACTATTACCAATCGCTTTTGGATAAGATGGGGCGTAACACAATTGATAAGTTTGCACGATTATACGTTGTGCCGCAAGGCGGCCATGGTTTATCAGGCAGAGGTTACAATGTAAATGGAAAAGGTGAAGAAGTTGACCCCAAAAACATACCGGCACCAAATGGCGACGATAAAATGAACCTTTTAATGAATTGGGTTGAAAACAACCAGGCACCGGCAAAAACACTGGCTGTTGCCTCCGACGGACGAATTAACGAAAAAACTGAAGGCATTGGTTACCTGCTGTGCTCGTATCCTAATTACCCAAAATATGTTAGTGGCTCAACCAATCAAATTTCATCGTATATTAGTGCCGAAAAATAATTTAACAATTTTCTAATTAACTAACTAAATTTTATAACAATGAAAAAATTAATGATCATTACAAGTATTCTATTACTTACTATTATCGCAAGTGCTCAAACCGATTTTTCCGGAAAATGGAAACTCAACAAAGAAAAAAGCACAATGAACAGTGAATTCAGTATGGCTCCTGTCGAATTGGTTATTGTTCAAAAAGGAAATGATCTGAGCATTGAACGAGTTTCAAATTTCCAGGGTCAAAGCATGACCACTAAAGAGAATTATACTCTTGATGGAAAAGAATGTGTCAATAGCGGCATGATGGATTCACAGAAAAAATCGGTTGCTAAGTTTTCTGACGATAAAAAAGTACTTACTATCGATTCGAAATTACCGATGCAAGATAACGAAATTGCAATTAAAGAAGTTTTATCAATTTCAGGTGGTAATTTATATGTAGAATCATCAAGCAACTCTTCGTTTGGTGAAATGAAAGAAAAATGGGCTTTTGACAAGCAATAAACATATTTTCGAGTTTTTTATGATAAGGCTGCCCAGAAATTAACACTGAGCAGCCTTTTTTTAGTTAAAAATGCAAGCCAAAATAAAACAAAAAAAACCTCTAAAAACATTGATTTTACTATACTTACAAAACATTCAATCTACATACAAAAATAAATTACAGAAAAAAACTCAAATCGTTTTGTTGAATCATTTAAGATATCTATATTTGCAACCGCATTTGAGAAAGATGCACCGGATATTGCGGGATGGAGCAGTTGGTAGCTCGTCGGGCTCATAACCCGAAGGTCGTAGGTTCAAGTCCTGCTCCCGCTACTACAAAAAAAGAGAATCAAAATTGATTCTCTTTTTTATTTCCCATTTTAACAACATAAATGCCTTTGCACTTCGGCTTGGAGAACAAATGAAAATAGAATTATGAAGTGATCTATTATTTATCCTTCGGTTTGTTATTTACATAGTCTTTCGTATAAACCATTAACATACCATGGGGTGCATTGTATTTGCTTAGTGATTCCGGGTCTGTAAACACTTCGATTTTTTCAATTTCCGAAGGTTTTACATTGATTGACTCTGCGAATCGCGAAACCAACAACAAATAAATAATTACGAAAGTATAAAACTTGAGCTTCTGATTATATCAGCTTACATGTTATTACACATTGGAACATTATAAACTGCAACCTGGTAAAACAAAAATACCCATCGAAAAGAACTTTCACTCACGACCAATTCTTTATAGTATAAAAAACAATTAGCATTCATTCATACCTTGATTATACATCATTATTGTTCGGTAAAAATTTCTGATTTCTTCACCGTTCAAAAGCGTTTAAACATAAGCTCCCTTAACAAACATCTTGCTACAATACAATATTTTACATATATTTATATTCTTAAACATTCAAATAAAAAATAAATCATGAAAACGCTCAAAATTACCATAGTAATCTTGCTTGCCTGTTTCCTTACAGGATGCAACAATGATAATGAAACCTTAGAAAAATCAGCATTAATTGAGGTAAAAGCCCGACCAATTAGCTTGCAAACAGGACAAGAAAATATTCTAAAAACAACAACCGAGCATGAAGTTGTTTTCACCACCAGCGAAATTGAGTCGTACAATAAAGAAACCGGTGAAATTATTTTCACCTCAACCGGAAACGACGAAACTTTCGCAGATATTCTAAGCCGATATGACGAAAATCTAAGTTTCTATATGAATGATTCTCTTCTGTTCTCATTGAAATCGAAGATTGTAACCGATGTTGAAAGTGCTCTTTACAACGAGCCACTACTTCATTACAGCATTGTAGAGGATGCAAAATATTACATCCGAGACGGCTACCCATGGGGCTTACCTGTTGACGATACCACAACTGTTCGGACAGGACAATCGGCAAGTGTTGAAGAAATCAGAAGAACCAATTCCTCAAAAATCGAAAAAGGATGGAAGGCCTTTATAAATGTACTTAAAGAAGAAAATAAAATAGCAGCACCTTGAACCGTAAAATACATAGTAACAACGAAACATTAATGATACAAAATTGATTGTTGATGCATCCCGAATTTTCCTGATAAAAAACCAAAACAAATGTACAATTCTTAAAAATTCTGATAAATTTGTAAGTTTAATGGCTAAAAGAAAAACAAAAACTTTAACAATATGAAATTTGTAGTTTCAAGCACCGAATTATTGAACCATTTAACGGCCATCAGCCGGGTCATTAGTTCAAAAAGTACCTTACCCATTCTCGACAACTTTCTTTTCAACCTTGAAGAAAACAAACTAACCATCACTGCCTCCGATCTCGAATCGACCCTTACAACCTGGGTTGAGCTCGAAAACACCGAAGGTATTGGCGAAATTGCTATTCCTGCAAAGTTATTAATCGACACGTTAAAAGAATTTCCAGAACAACCCTTAACCTTCCAGGTTAACAACGAGACCTATGCTGTTGACATCTTTTCTGAAAACGGAAAATTCAGCATCATTGGCCAGGATGGAGAAGAATACCCTGAAGCAAAGGCGCTGAATGCCGAAAAAACAACATCGGTTACTATGAGCCACAGCGTGCTTCTTAATGGCATAAACAAAACTCTTTTTGCCACAGCCGACGACGAATTACGCCCGGTAATGAATGGAATTTTGGTAGAAATTACGCCTGAAGAAATTACATTTGTAGCTTCGGATGCCCACAAACTGGTTCGATACAAACGCACCGACATTAAAGCCGAAATGGAGTCGTCGTTCATTTTGCCCAAAAAACCAGCTGCGCTGCTTAAAGGCCTTCTCCCGAAAGAAGATTTTGACGTAAAACTCGACTTTGACGACAAAAACGCCATTGTTAGTCTTACCAACTTCAAACTTTCGTGCCGCCTTGTCGAAGGAAAATATCCCAGTTACAACTCGGTAATACCTACCGACAACCCCAACAAAATGCAAATCGATCGCATTGAGTTTTACAACACGCTGCGCCGCGTATCGGTTTTCTCAAACCAGGCCAGCAACCTGGTAAGATTAAAACTTTCGGGCAACCAGCTTGTGGTTTCGGCACAGGATGTCGATTTTTCAATTTCGGCTGTTGAACGCTTAAACTGCATGTACGAAGGCGACGAATTCGAAATTGGCTTCAAATCATCATTTCTCATCGAAATTCTTTCAAACATCTCGTCGGCCGAGGTCGAAATGGAGCTTTCAGATCCCACACGGGCCGGAATCCTCTTACCTGCCGAAAAAGAATACGAAGAAGAAGACATTTTGATGTTGCTCATGCCGATGATGATTAACACATAAGAACAAAAAATATTTTCAATATCGCAAATAGCAAAAGCGCTGCAATTTATCAAACAGCGCTTTTTCTTTAAATATCAACTTATGGATTTAAAATTAAACAATCCCCTCGTATTTTTCGACCTCGAAACAACCGGCATCAACATAGCGTCCGATCGTATTGTTGAAATTGCCCTGTTGAAAATTAAGCCAAACGGAGAGAAAGAAGAAATGCTAATGCGCATCAACCCCGAAATACACATTCCCGAACAATCCTCAAAAATTCACGGCATTTACGATAGCGATGTTGAAAACGAACCAAGCTTTCGAGAAGTTGCTAAAAAAGTAGCCGCATTTATCGAAGGTTGCGACCTGGCCGGGTTCAATTCAAACCGTTTCGACATCCCTCTGCTGGCTGAGGAATTTTTACGCGCCGGGATAGATATCGACATGAAAAAACGAAAATTTGTTGACATACAGGCTATATTTCACAAAATGGAAAAACGTACACTTAGCGCTGCCTATAAATTATACTGCAACAAAGACCTCGAAGATGCACACAGTGCCATGGCCGACACAAAGGCAACCTACGAAATACTTAAGGCTCAGCTCGATGTATACGAAAAAACCGAATACGAAGATAACCGCGGCAATGTATCGACACCGGTTAAAAACGACGTTAACGCGTTATCTGAATTTTCATCGTACGATAAAAATGTTGATTTTTTGGGACGAATTATTTACGACGAAAACGGGGTTGAAATATTCAATTTTGGTAAAAACAAAGGCAAACCGGTAGAACAGGTTCTGAAAGAACAGCCTGGCTACTATGGATGGATTATGAACGGCGATTTTCCGCTTTACACCAAAAAAGTACTTACTAACATCAAACTTCGCGATTTGAAAAAGTAAGCAAAAATCCCAGGTGTTTGTCTGCTAATCTTTTTTCAAACAACCACTTCTTTTTATTACTTTTGAAATCTAATTTTAAGGATTCGAATGTATGAGATTTTTATATCCTGATTTTCTATGGGCTCTTTTATTAATTGCAGTGCCGGTTATTATTCACCTGGTAAACTTGCGCAAACACCGTGTTGTATATTTTTCGAACGTTAGCCTTCTTAAAAAAGTCAGGAAAGATACCCGCCGAAAGTCAAAACTGAAACAACTATTAATTCTTTCGAGCCGCATTCTGATGATATGCGGAATTGTACTGGCCTTTGCCAAACCCTATTTCCCGACCAACAATACCATCGAACAAAATAAACAGCAGGTAAGCGCAATTTATATCGACAATTCGTTTAGCATGAACGCCGAAGGCTCCGAAGGTCGTGCTGTAGAAAGCGCCCGACAAAAAGCAACGGCAATTGTATCCGGCAGTAAAACCAATACCCGATTTGCCCTGTTTACAAATAACCCCGGCCAGCAATACAATCGCTTTTACAATAAAAACGAAATAATGAGACTTATTGCCGATGTTGAAGTTTCGCATCGCTCACTACCAATGAGCACCGTACAATTAAGCATGCAAAACATAATGGAAGACCTGCTGCTCGACAACACCAAAAACTTATTTTTTATATCCGATTTCCAAAAAAACACCAGCGATATTGACCAGTTTGTACCCGACACAACACACACTTACAATTTTATACCGGTACAGGTAAACCAGGTTCCAAATTTATACATCGACACATGTTGGTTCGAATCGCCCACTCATCATTTAAACCAGGACGAAAAACTCCATGTTCGCATTATAAATAACTCGAATGACGACTACCAACAGGTTCCGCTTAATTTATACTTAAACGATTCGTTAAAAACACTTGCCTCTGTAAATTTAAAAGCAAAATCGGAGCTTGTTAGCACACTCGAATACATCAATACTTCAAGCGGCTCACAAAAGGGACGCGTCGAAATTACCGATTACCCCATAGTTTACGACAACACCATCTACTTGAATTACGAAGTGAAAGAATCGATTAATGTACTACTGCTTGAACAAGAAACAACCCCTGCATCGAAAAATATAAGGGCAATATTTGCCAACGATCCCTACATCCATTTCGATGTAAACCAAACCAGCAGAATACAAATAAGCTCCTTAGCCCTTTACGAAACCATTTTTTTAAACGAACCCGAAAACATTTCAAGCGGAATGGCCGACGAACTTCGCAAATTTGTCGAAAACGGAGGCACTTTAGTTGTTATACCTGCTGCAACCATAAACACCGAAAGCTACAACAATTTAATGGATGAACTTTCGATTCCGACATACGAAACAGCCGATACCGTTAATATTCCGATTGGCACACTGAGCTACCAACACGAACTTTTTAGCAATGTGTTTAACAGCGACGAAGAAAAAGTAGAACTGCCCGACATAAACTTTCGATACCGGTTTACCACCAAAGCATACGACCAAAGCGAAAACCTGTTAACCTTTGCCGACCAATCGAAAGCCCTTTCGCTTTACAAACTCACCAATGGGAAAGTCTTTCTTTTTGCATTTCCGTTGTCGCATCCCGAAAATAATTTTGTAAATCATGTGCTTTTTCTGCCAACATTTTACAATATGGCTCTGCAATCATCGTCGAAACAAAATATTTATTACACCGTAGGCATTGACAAAACTTTTGGCATTGCATTAGGAGATACAGACTATTCAGACAACTACAGTCTAAAACACGAGGAGAATAACACCGAGTTGATTCCATCTCTCATACAACAACGCGGCCACGAAATTTATTTTGCCATACCCGATGATATCGAAGCAGGAAATTACCGTTTTACGACCGGAAACAAAAATACTGCATTGGTATCATTCAACTATCAGCTAAACGAATCAGACTTTAGCTATCACAACCAAACCGAACTTTCAGAAGAAATTGCTCGCGCCGGCCTTAGCAAAAGCAATATTGTTGATGTAAGCAGCAATAACCTGTCGGAAACCATTCGACAAATCGACAGTGGCCGTCAGCTTTGGAAATGGTTCTTGTTTTTCGCCCTTTTCTTTTTACTTTGCGAAGCCGCCATTATTCGTTTTTGGCCCGATTAATCATTGACGATTATCATATGAAAAAAATACTGTAATAACGAAATTGTGTGTTGTATTAACCTCCTGAATTTAACCAATTATGCACACAAACGACTTCATCACGCGCGAGCTCAATTACGGAGCACACAACTACCACCCACTTCCAGTTGTACTCGAAAAAGGCCTGGGTATTTATGTTTGGGATGTTGAAGGCAAAAAGTATTTCGATTTTTTGTCTTCGTATTCAGCCGTAAACCAGGGGCATTGTCACCCACGACTGGTAAAAGCAATGACCGAACAGGCCGGGAAACTGGCCTTAACTTCAAGAGCCTTCTATAACAACAAGCTGGGCGAATGGGAAGAATACATGAACCGCAACTTTGGGTACGACAAGATGCTTCCGATGAATTCGGGTGCCGAGGGGGTCGAAACAGCCTTGAAACTAGCCCGAAAATGGGGCTACAAGGTAAAAGGGATTCCAAAAGACAAAGCCGAAATTGTAGTATGCAACGGAAACTTTCACGGACGAACCATTACCATTGTGTCGATGTCGAGCGACCCCGATGCCTACGAAGGATACAGCCCTTACACACCGGGATTTGTGAAAATTCCATACAACGATACCGAAGCACTGGCCTCTGCACTCTCGAACCCCAATACTGCTGCATTTTTAGCCGAGCCCATACAGGCCGAAGCCGGCGTTTATGTACCCGAAGATGGCTATCTGGCTAAAGTACGGCAACTATGCACCGAAAACAACGTACTCTTTATAGCCGACGAAATTCAAACCGGCATAGCCCGTACCGGAGAAATGCTGGCCGTACACCACGAAAAAGTTCGCCCCGACATTCTCATTTTGGGCAAAGCCATTTCGGGTGGAATGTACCCCATTTCGTGCGTACTTGCCGACAACGAGATAATGCTCACCATAAAACCTGGCGAACACGGTTCAACATACGGAGGCAACCCGCTTGCCGCTGCAATTGCCATCGAAGCACTCGAAATTGTAAAAGACGAAAAACTTGCTCTGAATGCCCAATTGATGGGTGAAATATTCCGCGATGAGATGAAAGCGTTTCAATCGCCTTTTGTAAAAGAAGTACGAGGCAAGGGTTTGCTAAATGCCATTAGCATTAAGGCCATAAATGGCAAAACAGCATGGGATGTATGTTTAGAGATGAAAGAAAACGGCGTATTGGCAAAACCCACGCACGGCGATATTATTCGTTTTACACCACCGCTTACCATCAATAAAGAACAACTAATGGATGCTATTGAACGAATAAAGAAATCGATGAACGTATTCGAAAGCTCTTTGTAAAAAGTAGCTTTCGTTTTGTCATCTTTACTCAACATACAAGTAGCCCTCAGAAACTCGGGCAAGCATTTTCACATCAAAAAACGGGGTGTAATTCATAACATAAACGGTGTGGTTCATAAAACCACTAAATTCCGAAACCCGCTGAAAATTATAATCGCCCTGCAACAAGCAAGCCTGGTAGGTATCAATTTTATCGGTAAAATTATCGCCAAGGCGAGCATAAGCACCTGAAAAATAAACGGCAATATCAAAGCCTCTAAAACTGTATTCATCGGGTTCGTCGTAATAATTACTACGGTAATCGGCAATAAACCGATTCACTCCGAGCGACGAATAATTGACATAACGCGGAGTCAAATAATGCAGCTTCAATTTATGAAAATACTCGGTATTTATGCTTTTGAAGTTGGGATAGTCACTCACGCCAACCAGCGTAATATCAAACTCTTCAGATAAAACATATAAACTATTGATTGCCCTGCTTAGCAAGGCTTCGCGCACCTCGCGATTTTCGGTGGCCGGAATAAATATCACATTCTCCATGTCGGGCTTTAGTGTTTCCTTAACCTGCCAATACCCCAAATGGCCACCCTCCACAAAATCGACCTGGGTAAACAAAACTTCGCCAACCTTGTTGTAAACACCACTCGTAAAGAACTTTTCGCGAACCATGTCAACTAAATCAGTTTCCGACAACTTTTCAACATCACCCAGAGTCATCACAATAAAGTTTTTGTCGTAAAATACATCACCAAAAAAATCGGAAGTTTTACGCAAAACATATTCTTTCGACGGATTAACCTGGTAATAAAACGGGTTATTTTCTAAAAACAAATGGTTCGATGAAAATGGCGACACCATTGGAATTTGATTCTTAGCCGAAAACTCCGAAACATGTTTCTGCAAAGAAACATCAACCGGACCAACAATTAAATCGGCATTGATAAAATCGTTATTTTGTAATATCGAATCAACTACCTTTATATCGAAACGGCTGTCGTAAACATCAAGGCGAACATTCAACCCGGCTTTTTGCATCGAATCGATACCCAACAGAAATCCCTGGTAAAAGTTGATGAAATATTTTGAATGAGTTAGCAGGCTGCGGTTTTCTTTAACCACCATCGAATCTACTAATATTGTGTCAGTACGATACGTTTCAGGATCGTACTTTACTTCAAAATGTTTACTTAATATCTCAGCATCGATATTTTTTAACGAATCGAGTATAGCAAGTTCATCTTCACTTCGCAATTCTAAATTATTTTCGATATTTTGTTCGTAAAACAAAGGCAAAAACATCGAAATCCGAAAAGTATCGTCATCTATAATGGTAAAATCTTCGGTATCAACATAAAATGAATCGGCCTGAACTTCAAATTGCACTTTGGGCAATTCAGGTTCAATCCAGCTAAGTGAATCGATAACCTCACCCCTCTCATCTTCAACATGTTTCGTCTCAACATTTTTCGGAATATAAATGACTTCATCGGCTCTTAGCCCCCTATTTTTCAATTCGGGATTAAATACTTTTATGGTAAAAACATCAATCTCGTATTTTTGCGATAGGCTGTATAATGTTTCGCCTGGCATTACTTTATGCTGGATAAATTGCTCCGAATCGACAGGCTTAACACTTATTTTAACTGTTTCAGAAGTAGGGATTTTAATTTTCAAACCCGCCAATAAACCATCGCTGAGTTGTGGATTTAGCTTTACAAGTTGCTCTTCGGTAACACCAAATCTGCGCTTATAGCTAAAAAATGTATCGCCACTTTCAACCCGGTGCATAAAATAAACCCCACCTGCTTCACCCAACTCCTTTTCCTGCGCTTTGGCTGCCTTCAAATCTTTCTCAATACGAAGAACAGCACCAATCTCGAGAGCTCCTTCGGCAAAAGGATTCAGTTTTATAATATGCGAAATGGGTTTATCGTAACGCCTCGATAAGGCATATAGTGTTTCGCCAGCCTGCACCTGGTGGTAAAAATAACGAGCATCTTCGCGTATCAAACCATCGACATTCTCTTCTTCTCCTTTGAGCGGGATACGTATAATTTCGTTTTCGAGAAGCTCATTCTTCGCTTCGGGATTATAACGATAAATTGATTCAATTGGCAAATCGAATTGTTTCGACAAGGAATAAACGGTTTCGCCTTTTTTAACAACGTAGTATTCAAAATTACCTTCCGGAGACCTACTTACAACCTCCCCAGAACCATCAGACATCTCACCATCAGCTAATTGACGATATGGTATTTTAATAGAATCGGCTTCTTTTAAGCCAAAAATTAATTGCGGATTAGCGCCTACCAACTCTTTTTGTTCGATGTTGTACTTTTTACACAACGAAAAAATAGTTTCACCCTTTTCGACCTGATGTAGAATATATTGTTTGCCTTCGATGCTTACCACATCGGGCGATTGACCCGTTTGGCCGTAAACCCGGGCAGAACCCAAAACAGCCAGAAAGCTTAAAAACAAAATGATTTGCCTCATTATAAAAAAGTTACAATTTAAATCAAAATAGCATTTACGAAAGTAAAAAATGTTGGGGTAATTTCTACTTTCACCCGGAAGATAATAACGCATAATTCTTGAAAAAATGATATAAAAGAAAAAAGAACATAAAAAACACAGCTATTCCGGGCAATTAGACTTTCCATACACGGCTTAGGCAGCAAAAATTTATTCAGCAAAAACTGATTTTTACAAACCCAAAAAAATCATTAAGTTTGTGCTCGTCGGTCATTCTCATTGCAAAGGGATAAGCGAAGATATATTTACCGATTTATCAAAACCACCACCGCGCTAAATAAGCTTAAAAAAGTTAGCGGTTGTGATTAATAATTAGAATTTACACCGATAGATAAACGATTCAATTAATGTTGAGTCAAAGCAAGATTCTATAAAAAATTTAGATGCAAACTGAAAGCCTGATAAATCGATTAAAACAGGAAAACACAAAAAGATTGGCCTTTCACGAACTGGTGAAAACTTACCAGGAAAAATTGTACTGGCATATTCGCAAAATTGTTATTGGGCACGACGACACCGACGATGTACTTCAAAACACGTTTATCAAAGTTTGGAATAACATTGAATCGTTCCGTGAGGAGTCGGGTTTATATACATGGCTTTTTCGTATCGCCACCAACGAAGCTTTAACTTTTTTATCTCAGAAAAAACGACGAAGCATTTTCTCGGGAAATTTCGAAAACGATTATCTCATTAACAGTTTAGTTAGCGACGAATATTTTGAAGGCTCCGAAATACAACTCAAACTTCAAAAAGCAATTATTAAATTACCAGACAAACAACGCTTGGTTTTCAACATGAAATATTTCGATGAAATGAAATACGAAGACATGTCGAAAATACTCGACACATCAGTTGGTGCGTTAAAAGCATCATACCATCATGCCGTAAAAAAAATAGAAGAACAATTAAAACAAGAATAAACACATTAAACCTTTTCAAAATCAAATAGTCGAATGATTTGAATGAGTAATAAAATGAAAAAAGAAATTAGAAACACCAAAACACAACTATCTGAAAAAATGAATCCGTTTTCAACGCCTGATTCATATTTCGATAGTTTTTCGGAACGTTTAATGTCCCGGATAGACAATGAATGTGTGCCGGAAACAAAAGAAAAAACAAGCTTTTACCGCATCTTACGTCCAGCTTTAATTATGGCCGCAAGTTTTGCAGCTGTGTTTTTTATTATTTTTATTCCAGTACACACTACCGACCCTGAGCTCACTTCTAAAAGTGATGACCACACAATCGAATTGGTTGATATAATGGCATTTTATTTTATGGACGAAAATGAAATAATCAACGCCTTTGAGAACGATGACACCTATTACAGTGATAACGATGCCGTACTTGAAGAGTACCTGATGGCTTCAATAACTGAATACGATTTAGTGGACTATAACAATTAACATTATGCAAAAAATAAAATTTATAATTATCCTCTTGCTAACTAGTATTGTATTTTATTCGTATGGCAGCAATAAACCACAGAATAAATTCGACTACGATAAATTTAAAGCTGAAAAAATTGCCTTCTTCACCAATGCACTGGAGCTCACACCTGACGAAGCAGCCGTTTTTTGGCCTGTTTACAACGAGTATGAGAAGAAAAAGTGGGAATTATCGCAAGAACCTCGTATAATGGATGAAAAATTCCTAAAAGGCATCGATAAAATGACGGAGGAAGAGTGCATTGAATTCACACGTAAATATTCATCTTTCCAACAAAAAGATGCTGATATAAACAAAGAATACAATGAAAAATTCTTAAAGGTTCTTCCTGCACGAAAAGTTGTTAAGCTTTACATTACAGAAATAAATTTTAGAGAACATCTGCTTCGGAAATACCGCGATTATGGACGTTTCAACAACAACAACAACTTTTAACAACAGTATTTTAAACAATAGTTTACACCAACTTATCAATCAATTCAGTTAAACCCTCCAACGATTGGTTGCCGGTTTTCATATCTTTTAAGGTAACTTTGCCGGCTTCCATCTCCGATTCACCGGCCAGTACCACAAACGGTATATTTTTGCGATTGGCATAATTCATTTGTTTCTTCATTTTAGCTCCTGCATCGGGAAAAATTTCGCACGATATGCCATTTTCTCTCACTTTTTGAATAATAGGTAGTAAATACCGCTCTTCGTTCGAACCAAAATTTACAAAAAACACTTTCGAAGCAGCTGAGGCTTCTTCAGGGAATAATTCAAGCTGAGCCATCACATCAAAAATGCGATCGGCACCAAACGAAATACCTACTCCTGAAACATCGGGAAGACCAAAAATTCCGGTCAGGTCATCGTAACGCCCCCCACCAGTAATGCTTCCAATTTGTACATCGTTGGCTTTTACCTCGAAAATAGCGCCTGTGTAATAATTCAATCCACGAGCCAGGGTCAAATCAAGTTCAACATCAATATTCAGCTTAAGTACTTTAAGGTAATCAAACAAATTTTTCATCTCCTCTACTCCTTTCATTCCAATTTCGGAAGCAGAAACCACCGCACTAATCTGTTCAATCTTTTCCTCGGTTGACCCCGAAAGATTCAATATAGGCTGCAATTTTTCAATAGCATCACCCCCAACTCCCTTCTCACTGAGCTCCGCATTAACTTTTTCAATACCAATCTTATCGAGTTTATCTATCGCCACAGTGATATCTACAATCCGATCGGCCTCACCTATCGTTTCAGCAATGCCCGCTAAAATTTTCCGGTTATTAATCTTCAATGTAACATTGATACGGAGCCGTTTAAAAACTTCATCAACAATCTGTACCAATTCGACCTCGTTAAGCATCGAATTGCTACCAATAACATCTACATCGCATTGGTAAAACTCGCGATAACGGCCTTTTTGAGGTCGGTCGGCACGCCATACCGGCTGTATTTGGTAACGCTTAAACGGAAAAACCAGTTCATTACGGTTTTGAACTACAAACCGTGCAAAAGGCACTGTAAGGTCGTAGCGTAAACCTTTTTCAGAAATAGTATTTGTTATTTTTACCGAATCGAGTTCTGACAGTAAATCAGCTGGTACTTTTTTCATAAAATCGCCCGAGTTCAGTATTTTAAACAAGAGTTTATCACCTTCTTCTCCATATTTCCCCATCAATGTCGAAAGGTTTTCCATAGCTGGTGTTTCAATAGGCTGAAAGCCATACAGTTCAAAAACACTTTTTATAGTATCGAAAATATAATTTCGCTTTGCAGTTAAATCGGGCAAAAAGTCGCGTGTGCCCTTAGGTATTGATGGTTTTTGTGCCATTGAATATATATTTTTTAGACCTGCAAAATTAATGAAACCATTAACAGCAACAAATAAAAAAATGAGCAACCCTTTTTCTTTTTTATTGTCATTAATTCTACTTTACTAAAATAGAATACGTTTAATTATTAGTATATCTTCCTGATTATTAGTATATTTAAGTCATTATTAATCAT
>JAFGGY010000012.1 GCA_016930365.1 Prolixibacteraceae bacterium
AAACAGCAATTAGTTAACGAATTACAAAAAGCCGCCATTTATTCCAAATTAAAACCTTCGGTAATTGTTAAACAAATTTCGCCCGAACGATATGCCCTCCTGCAGGAAAAAATGTATAAATACCCGGGCTTTTATATGCAAGCCCGTACACTTCGAAAATACAACTACGATTTGGCCAGTCATGTACTTGGCTATGTAGGCGAAGTGGGGCCTTCGCATATTAAAAATGATCAGTATTACCGAGCCGGCGACTATATTGGAATTACGGGAATTGAAAAAACCTACGAAAAATATTTGCGCGGACAAAAGGGAGTCAGTTTTTACATGGTTGATGTGCATAATCGTGTAAAAGGAAGCTACGACCAGGGAAACATGGATGTGTCGCCTGTAAAAGGCAACGATCTAATAATTACGCTCGATGCCGATTTGCAACAGTACGGAGAAGAATTAATGCAAAACAAGCGCGGAAGTATTGTGGCAATTGAACCATCGACAGGCGAGATACTGATGATGGTGAGTTCGCCCGGTTACAAACCTTCGGCAATGGTGGGACGTATGCGTAATGAGAATTACCCCCTACTAATAGCCGATACCCTTTTGCCTATGTATAACCGGGCTGTTCGTGCTTTGTATCCACCCGGCTCAACATTCAAAATGTTGAATGCCTTAATTGCTTTACAGGACAAGGTTATTACTCCACGCACAAAATTCAGATGCAACCATGGATACCATGTTGGCTCATTTTCGATGGGATGCCACCACGATGGCGACTTCCATTTGGCTGCGTCTATCGCCCAGTCGTGCAACGCATATTATGCTTACACCTTCCGGTATATTCTCGAAGCACCTAAATATAACGACGTGAAGGAAGGATACGAGGCTTGGCGAAATTACGTTTTGAGTTTTGGCTTTGCGAAAAACATTGCCCCCGAAATAAGCGACGAATTGCCTGGTTTTATCCCCACATCGGATTATTACCAGGAAAGAGTGTTCCCGTATTCCAGGTGGCGGGCATTACCCATAATCTCGCTATCTATTGGACAGGGCGAAATACAATCCACTCCCCTGCAAATGGCAAATTATACCGCGGCCATTGCCAATAGGGGGTATTATTTTACACCTCATTTTTTAAAACAGGTGGTCGATGTAAACGAAAATGTAATACAGATTGAAAAACACCAAACGCTGGTCGATTCAGCATATTTTGACGACGTAATTGAAGGCATGGCACAGGTGATGAGTGAAACCCATTTGGGAACTGCACGTGCATCAAATATTCCGGGTATTGAAATGTGCGGAAAAACCGGAACTGCCGAAAATCCACACGGAATTGATCATTCTACTTTCGTGGCTTTTGCTCCACGCAAAACCCCAAAAATAGCCATTTCTGTTTATGTTGAAAACGGAAAATGGGGCAGCACCTTTGCAGCTCCGATCGCAAGTTTGATTGTAGAAAAATACCTGAACGATTCGATACAGGAATCGCGAAAACATATTGAGAAAAATATGATGGAAGCTAATTTACTGTTTCCAGACAAACCTAATTTTCAAACAGTTGAATAAAATTGGCACAAAGATCACATACATGGGATAAGCTCGACTGGGTAAGTGTTTTAATTTACCTAATGCTGGTAATTGCCGGTTGGTTAAATATTTACTCGGCGGTTTACGACGAAAGTCACAGTAATATTTTTGATTTGTCGCAACGCTACGGAAAGCAAATTCTTTGGATTGGCTTCAGTGCAATATTTGCTTTCTTTTTACTACTGATTGATAGTAAATTTTATGTTTCTTTCGGCTATGTAATATATGCCTTTTTTATTGTGCTGTTGATTGCAGTTTTATTTTTCGGACATGAAGCTAAGGGGGCAAAATCGTGGTTAACAATTGGTGGTTTTGCTTTTCAGCCGGCTGAATTCGCCAAGCTTGGGGCTGCTCTGGCTGTATCGAAAACAGTTAGTTCATTTAACTTTAGTTTTAAAAATAAAAAAAAGTTGTTTCAACTGGCTTTTTTAGTATTCCTTCCTGTAACGCTTATTTTATTGCAAAATGACACCGGATCGGCTTTGGTGTATTTTGTATTTGCCATTCCGCTATTCCGCGAAGGCTTATCGGGGCTTATTTTGTTTTTTGTGTTGCTGGTGGCTTTGTTGTTTATTTTTACTCTTATTTTTCAACCACTAACTTTGCTATTATTTATTATTGCGTTTGCTTTAATTGCAAATTTAATAATTCGTAAACGGATACGCGATTTCATTTACATTTTTGGTTCTTTTTTGTTGAGTGCTTTCTTTGTGTGGCTTTTTGCAACCATTTTTATTTCTGAAGGCGTTGACTTGTACTACATTTTGCTACGGGCTTCAGTGTTGTCGGCACTTGTATTATTAGTTGTTTCACTTGCAAAAAGGGTACAACTGGCCATGTTGGTATTGGTAATTTTTATTGCTTCTGTATTGCTTACATTCACAGTCGATTTTGTATTCGACAATGTACTAGAACCTCACCATCAGGCACGTATAAATAATTTACTCGGAATTGAATCCAACTCACAGGGAATTGGTTATCATGTCAATCAATCGAAAATTGCAATTGGCTCAGGTGGCCTTACCGGTAAAGGATTTTTGCAGGGCACACAAACAAAATACGACTTTGTACCTGAGCAAAGCACCGATTTTATTTTTTGTACCGTTGGCGAAGAGTGGGGCTTTGTGGGTACTTCAATTGTTATTTTTCTTTTTATGGCTCTTTTGATTCGTATCGTTCGCCTGGCCGAAAGGCAACGATCGGTTTTTAGCCGCGTATTTGGCTATAGTGTAGCTTCAATCCTATTTTTTCATTTTGCTGTAAATATTGGTATGACCATCGGCCTGGCTCCGGTTATTGGAATTCCTCTCCCCTTCTTTAGTTATGGTGGTTCTTCGTTGTGGTTTTTCACCACATTTTTGTTTATCTTTTTAAAACTCGATGCCAGCAGGCTTGAACAACTCCACTAATATTAATAACGTTTACACAACAATAGTTCGTTTCCATTTCTTATGTTATTGACAATGTGTT
>JAFGGY010000114.1 GCA_016930365.1 Prolixibacteraceae bacterium
AATTTATTTTTCCACCTTATGAATTTAGTGTTGCCAACCGCATGATATCAAACTTTCACTTGCCACTTTCAACGCTTATGATGATGGTAGCCAGCTTTGCCGGTTACGATTTTCTGATGGAAGCATACAAGGTGGCCATTAAAGAGAAGTACCGCTTTGGAACGTATGGCGATGCCATGTTAATCATATAATTTTAAAGTTTACCGCAATGGCACAAAGACGCAAAGAAATAATAGTACATCTTAGTGTCTTTGTGTTTCCGCGGTTTTTATTTTGCGATTAATCTTAACGACTTCTTTGCAACTACTTTACCGTCAATTTTGGTGGTCATAGTCCATAATCCAAGTTTGTCTTCAAGGGGTTCCCATACGTAATCGCCTAAAAAGAATTCATATTGATTGCTGTTAATGAAAACTTCGCCGGTAAAAGGTGGTCTTACCCTGCCTGCTTCATCTTTAAACGGAGGATGATCGATGCAGAAATCAATTCGCTTTCCTTTGGCTTTTTTTATGTGAAGAACATATCCAAACTCGGTGCCGATATTAGCCTTAATTACATCAGTAATATCAAGCAGCCGGGGAATATCGCGGCTTTCTTTGTCCCATCGTTCGTACTCTCCATAACTGTATAAATCAACTTCAAATTTTCGTTTTGGCATGTTGCAAAAATAATCAGATTACCGCAAAGGCTAAGGTCGCAATACTAACTTTTGCGTTTTCGCTCTCCAAAATAGCCCGGGCACAGGCTTCGAGGGTTGAGCCGGTGGTAACTACATCATCGACCAATAAAATGTGTTTGTTCGCAAATAATTCCGGAGTTTTTTGTGCAAATAGTTCGTTTACGTTTTCCCAGCGTTCGAAGCGTCCTTTGCGAGTTTGTGTAGCGCTGTAATGCTTGCGGTATAAATTGTTGCTTATTACTTTAATATCTAACGTTTTTGACATTCCTTCGGCTATGGCTTCGCTCTGGTTGTAGCCTCGCTGGCGTTGTTTCCGCCGATGAAGGGGTACTGGTACAATATAGTCGATGTTGCCCTGAAAGTTGATCGCGTTTAAATCGGCTCCAAACATACTTCCTAATACAACGCCTACTTCGCGTTCGCCTTTGTATTTCAAATGGTGCAAAAGTTTTTGATACTTACTTCCTTTTTGAAAAAAGAAAAATGATGTGGCTTTTTCTATGTTAACTCTACCCCAGAAAAGTTGCGATACAGGGTTTTCGTTGTTCAGATGATAGTACGTTCGGGGCAAACCAATAGCGCAACGGGTGCAAATCATTTTTTCTTGTTTTACCAACGATTTATTGCAGCATATACAGAGATTTGGATAAATAAGGGTTGAAAAATCATATAGATATTCACCCACCAAAGTGAAAAATTTATTCATGTTTGAGAGGTTTAGGTTTTGATTTTCAATATAGGAATAATCCAAGATAAGAAAAATATGCTTGCTATATGGTATCATACTGGATGAAAATATATGCCGTTTGTTCGATTTTTTTTACTTTTCCGTAGTTGCCCGGAGCTTTTAATCTGAAAAATTTACGTTCAGTTTACATTACAGCAATACACCTAACAATAGCATAAAGCATTTATAATTCAATTCTAATGATAGCTTAACACGCTCGATCTATATTTGTGCTGTGTTGTAAAACTGATAATTAAAACATTAAAAATAAAAGAAATGAAAAAAATTGTATTCGTTGTTGTTGTTTTAGTCGGAGCTGTTAATTTGGCTTTCGCAAAAGACAAACCCGCAGAAACACAAAGCAAGCCGGCTGTCGAAAGTGCTATCTCAGGAATTATTACCGACCAGATTAGTGGCGAAAAACTTGCTGGAGTTGCCGTGCGTATCGAAGGAACCGAAAGCGTATGTTATACAGATTTTGAAGGGAATTTCGAATTCAAAAATTTGAAACCCGGAAATTACAAACTCGATGTCGAAATGATTTCGTACCAAAAAATCGAAACTCAAAAAATCAATATTCATTCGGGCGAAGTGCACGAACTTTCCATTAATCTTAAACAAGATTTTTAGCAATCCATAGCGGATTACCAGAAATATTTTCTCAACTCAAAAGGCACGTTTCGACGTGTCTTTTTTTTTAGTATTTATGCACGAAGGTTATAGCAAAAGATAGTTAGTGTATGCAAGAAAACCCTCTTCTTTTTGAAGTTTTTAATATGAAACCTTCAAGAACAGAGCTTGCGAGTGTAATGCAGTTATCGGTGTTTTCTTGCAATGTTTAGTTCGATTTCAGGCATGAGACAATAGCTTTTGTTCGTAATAAGCTAAATGTCAGCAATTTAATAAACACCTTCATCGAAATGCAAACAACTCATTGTCAGCAACTTAAAAAAGATTTATGAGATACAGCTAATGCAAATTGTAGAACTTTCTTATTTTTGTTTTGTATTCTGCTATCAATATAAAAGAAAAATACAATGAGACATCTGAAAAATAGTGTATTGAAAGTGTTTGTGGGTTTATTCTTTGTGTCGATATTGCCCATAAATGTAAGTGCCGATGTGAAATTGCCTTATGTGCTAAGTTCAAATATGGTTCTACAGCGTAATGCCGAAACTAATATTTGGGGTTGGGCCGATAAGGGTGAGAAGGTAACGGTTACTTTCAGGGGGAAATCGCTTAGCACCGAAACCAATTCTGAAGGAATCTGGATGATAAAAGTGTCGGTAGGTAAGGTTGGAGGTCCCTTTGAAATGGTTATTAAAGGTCGCAATGCAATTATACTTGAAAATATATTGGTCGGCGATGTTTGGGTTTGCTCCGGACAATCAAATATGGAATGGCCATTGAGTCAGGTTGATAATGCCTCTTTGGAGATTCAAGGTGCTCAATATCCTGCAATACGCCTGTTCCATGTTGGAAATAATGCGGCTGCCAACCCCGCAGAAAATACAGCTCCTACTCAGTGGCAGGTTTGCACTCCTCAAACAGTAGCAGCTTTTTCGGCTGTTGGTTATTATTTTGGAAAGAACATTCACCTCGAAACGGGTGTGCCCGTAGGTTTAATAAGTTCTAATTGGGGCGGAACCAATATCGAAACATGGATGAGCCCTAAAACGGTAGCGAACGATCCGTTTATGGATAGCCGGGTTGAGGGTTTAAAAGACTTCGATGTTGAAAAAGTTGCTCGTGAACAAAAGGAAATATTCGAGAGTTATCAAAAAGTATTTGAGAAAGTTCAGAAGGAAGATTTTCAGCATCGTTATATCGATGAGAAATACGACGATACTCATTGGGCCGAGTATGAACAGCCAGGTTTGTGGGAGAATCACAACGAATTTGTAAATTTCGATGGTGTGGTTTGGTATCGTAAATCGTTTAAACTACCAGCCGGTTTCGACTTACAGAATGCCGAAATATCACTTGCTCGTATTGACGATTCCGATATTGTGTGGATTAATGGTAAGCGGATTGGTGAAACCTATAATCAGTATAATGTTTTGCGTAATTATAAAGTGCCTTCAGCAACCTTACGCGAAGGTGAAAATCAAATAGTAATGCGTGTAGAGGATTATACCGGGGGTGGTGGTTTTCATGGCGGAGCAGATGAAATGTATATTACCGATGGCAATAACCCCATTAATTTGGCAGGAATGTGGAAAATGATGAAGGACGATATTCGAGTACCTCAAAACCCGGTTTCAGTTAGCCAAAGTGCTTTAAATCCAAACCAGTTTCCTACCTTGTTGTTTAACGGGATGATTCATCCTTTATTAAATTATGCTGTAAAGGGTGCTGTTTGGTATCAGGGGGAGTCAAATGCCGATACTAAACCACAAGCCCTGCGCTATGAACACCAGATGCGCTTGCTTATTGCCGATTGGCGCGAGCAGTGGAAAAATCCTAATTTGTCTTTCTATATGGTGCAGCTCGCCAATTATAAAGCCGAAAACAACTCGCCTGGAAACGATATTTGGCCTTTTGTACGCGAGGCACAAGCACATGTTGCTACCGACGAAAAAGTTGAAATGGCTTGCATTATCGATATTGGAGATGCCGGCGATATTCATCCACGAAATAAAAAGGATGTGGGATACCGTTTGGCACTTAACGCTTTAAATATCGATTACAATAAAGATTTAGTTTACAATGGCCCTCGCTTTAAATCGGTAGAATTCAATAAAAATAGTGCTTTAGTAACCTTCGATATGCAGGGGACTGATCTTGTGGTGAAAAATAAATATGGCTACATCAATGGTTTTGCTGTTGCAGGCAGCAATCGCGTTTTTGAGTATGCAAAAGCACGCATGGTCGGGACAAATAAGGTTGAAGTATTTTCAGATGACATCGACGAAATTGAGGCCGTTCGATTTTTGTGGGACGATAACCCGGGTGAAATAAATTTGTACAATTCCGAAGGTTTACCTGCCGAACCTTTCAGAACTGATGACTGGTAATTGAAATGAATTGTAAAACATTGACATGAAGAAAATAATTTCATATTTGGTAGTATTGTTGTTTGCAGCTCAAAGTTTAACTGCACAAAATGTTTTTAGCCTGAATACTATTGGTTATCTGCCACAGTATCCCAAAGTAGCTACTGTGTCGGTTGAAACACAGACATTTAGCCTTGTTGATGTGCAAAGCGGCGAAATAGTATATTCGTCGGATGCCCTTGGTCCTTTTGCTCAGGCAAATGTTGAAAAAACTGTTTGGAAACTCGATTTTTCAGCTTTTAAGAAAGAGGGTACTTATCGCTTAGAAACCAATAATGGGAACGTTTCGCCTGTTTTTAGCATCGAAAATGGGGTGTATAAGCATGCTTTCGAAACGGCTTTTAGGGCTTTTTACCTTTGGCGTTGTGGAATGGCTGTCGAAGCTGAATACAACGGACAAACATACTCGCACGAAGCTTGTCACCTTGAAGATGCTTACCTGGATTATGTTTCAGAAAAAGGCATCAGAAAAGACGGAATCGGGGGGTGGCACGATGCCGGAGATTATGGCAAATATGTTGTAAATGCAGGTGTTTCAACGGGGATTATGTTTTTCGCATGGTCGCATTTTGCCGATTTATTGGAGGATTACACGTTTGACCTACCTGAGACGGCACCTGGATTTCCCGATTTTCTGAAAGAGCTGAAATGGGAAACCGATTGGTTGCTTAAAATGCAATATCCCGATGGTTCAGGGCGCATATCGCACAAGCTTACCCGTATTGATTTTTCGAGTTTTATTATGCCCGAAGACGATAAAGAAAAACGTTATTTCACCCAGTGGAGTTCTGCAGCAACTGCTAATTTTGCTGCGGCATTAGCTCAGGCTTCACGTTTTTTCAGACCTTACGATGCTCAATATGCTGATATATGTTTGGCCGCAGCCGAAAAGAGTTATCGCTTTTTGAGCCAAAACCCGGAGTATAAGCCTTTCGAACAGGGCGATTTTAATACTGGTGGCTATCAATCGCGTGATATGGACGACCGGCTTTGGGCGGCTGCTGAACTGTGGGAATCAACTGGTAAAGAACAATACCTCGACGATTTCGAAAAACGTTTGGACAATATGTCAACGATGGTTGATCAGGACTGGGACTGGCCAAATGTGCGTAATCTGGCTGTGTTTACTTACCTGCAATCAAATCGCGATGGTAGAAATGTTTCTATCGAGCAAAAGGCAAAAAATGCGCTGATTGCAGTAGCCGATTCCATTGTAAAGATGGCGGCTGGCGATGTTTTCCGGCGTCCGTTGGGTAGTGTGTTTTACTGGGGTTGCAACGGAACGGTGGCACGACAGGTGTTAAATCTCCAAATGGCTTACCGTTTTAATCCCGACAAGGCATATATCGAAGCAGCCCTCGATGCTGTGCATCATTTGTTTGGCAGCAACAGTTATGGTCGTTCGTTCGTTACCGGGCTTGGTTATAATCCTCCAATGTATCCGCATGATCGGCGTTCGGGAGCAGACAATATCGGCGAACCTTGGCCTGGGTACATTGTGGGGGGTGGGCAAACTGCCACCAACTGGGTTGACGAGGAAGCCAGCTACTCAACCAACGAAATAGCAATTAACTGGCAGGCAGCATTGGTTTATGCTCTGGCCGGTTTTGTAAATCCTTAGTATTATTTATTGCTTGATGAATTTTGCTGAATCGGAGTCAAGCCACCAGCTTAAAACACCGTTTGTTGGTTTTATATGTGTGGCAGGCAAATCGGTATTTCGTTTTTCGATTACTTCGTGTACTTTTTCGGATTTAGTTCTGCCTGTAGCCAAAAAAATCACATGTCGGGCATGGTTTATCAATTTACCGGTAAAGCTTATACGCTTTTGTCCCGATTGCGGATGTAAAGCCACTTCGCAAAGCGAGTTCTTTGTAAGCAGTTCCATCTGGTTGGGGAAAATTGAAGCCGTGTGTCCATCATCGCCCATGCCTAACAGAATTAAATCGAAAACAGGTATATTGTTTTCAGCTTCAACATAATGTGCAATTTCGGAACTGTATCTGCTGGCTTCTATATCTGGTTCGTTTTCACCCATTACTCTGTGAATTTGTTTAGCCGAAAAACCGCCGGGCTTTAACCACAAATCGTTAGCCCATTTGTAGTTGCTGTCGTTGTGTGTGGGTGGAACGCAGCGGTCGTCGCCCCACCAAAAATGCAGGTTGGGGTAAGCGAGTTTTTTTCCGTATTGTTCGTTTAGGAGTTTAAAAATTGCTTTTGGGGTTGAACCTCCCGACAGAGCGATATGTATAGCTTTACCCGAAGTATTTGCTGCTAGTTTTTTTAAAGTTGAAGCAAATTCTTCGGCAATTTCGCTATTGTTTTCAAAGATTTTAATATTTTGAATCATGCCTTATTTTTGCAATACGTTGTTGTTGTTTGAATTATAATTCACAATACTCGCCATCGTTGGCCAGATTTTTACAAGGATAACGCCATCCGTTAATTTCGTTAGCAATCAGTTTTTCCGATTCGTGTGGTCCCCATGTGCCTGCAGGATAGCCGTGTAGCGGGAAGTCGGGGTTTTCGGCCCATTCATCGAGTATGGGCTGAACAAATTCCCAGGCTTTTTCAACATTATCGCCACGGGCATAAAGTGTTGCATCACCCTGTACGCAATCGAGAAGCAAACGTTCGTAGGCGGCAGGTACATAGGCATTCGACAAGTCGGAATAGTGAAAGCGCATATTAACGGGTTGCACACTAAAACCTGCTCCGGGCTCTTTTAGTCCCATTTTAAGCAAAATACCTTCGTCGGGCTGAATGCGAATAATAAGCTGGTTTGGTTTCGACAAGTTGTTGGCCATGGTGTCGAACAGGTGGTGAGGCATTGGCCTGAAATTAATTACTATTTCGGTAGCGCGTGTAGGCATTTTTTTGCCTGTTCGAATGTAAAATGGAATACCTGCCCAACGCCAGTTGTCGATGTGTAGTTTCAATGCCACAAAAGTTTCTGTACGCGAATCTGTTTTCACGCCTTTTTCGTTGCGATAACCCTGTACCGAATTTCCCTTAATTTTTGAGGCTGTGTATTGGCCGCGAACGATGTGGGTTTTAAGTTCATCGCGTTTTAGTGGTCGTAACGACTGAAAAACTTTCAACATCTCATTTCGAATAGCGTCGGCTTCGATTACGGTTGGCGGTTCCATGGCTACCAGCCCAACCAATTGCAAAAGGTGATTTTGCAACATGTCGCGCATAGCACCCGAATCGTCGTAATATCCACCACGGCTTTCAACGCCCAGACTTTCGGCCGAAGTTATTTGTATGTGATCGATGTATTTATGATTCCAAAGCGGTTCCCATAAGCTGTTGGCAAAGCGCAATACCATCAGATTCTGAACGGTTTCTTTCCCCAGGTAATGGTCGATGCGGTAAAGTTGTTCTTCGTTAAAATATTGCAATAAATCGTTGTTGAGTTCACGGGCGGTTTTTAGATTTGCGCCAAAGGGCTTTTCAATAATCAGGCGTTTAAATCCATCGTCTTCATTATTTAAACCAACGCTGGCCAGGTAACCGGGTACCTGGTGGTACATCGAGGGAGGCGTTGACATATAGAATACGATGTTGCCGGGAGCATCAAGTTTGCTTCGAAGTTTGTCGATGCGGGATTTCAATTTTGGATATTCGTCTTTTTCGGTGGTTTGCAAGGCTTCGTAATGCAAATGCGAAATAAAATCGGCGGTGGTATCGTCGTTGGGTAAAAATTCGCGCATTTTATCCCTAAATTCTTCGTCGTTCATAGGGGTGCGGCTTACTCCCAGTATGGCAAAAGGGTGTCCCAGTAGTTCTTTTTGGTGAAGATTATAAACGGCTGGTATCAGCTTACGTTTGGTTAAGTCGCCCGATGCACCAAATATAACGAGTATGTGTGGTTGTGTACGTTTCATAAGTTTAGCATTAATTCAGTAAAGAACTACATCAAAAACAACTCAAAATGTCGAAAGTTTTGTGTAAACAAGTTTACTTTTTTAGCTCAGGTAGTCCACACGGCAATATGTTCTTCTTTTTCAATATAATGCAGTGTGAAATTGAGGTTTTCTTTTTCGGAATAGAAATGCGCATCGATAGAGCCGTTGTTGTTTACTTTTTCGATATAAATTTGGGTTGAAAAGCGAATATTCGATTCGTTTACTGCTTTGAATATTGCTTCTTTGGCACACCATAAAATAATACGTCCAATTTTTGAGGTGGTATCACTAAGGTGGTGTAGTTCTTTTTCGCCTAAAAAACGTTTGGCTACTTTGTCGATGCTTCGGTTGGTGTTTTCGATATCGAGGCCGGCGTATGGGTTGGTCGATAGCAGAATGCCTACCATCGATTTTGAATGCGAAATGCTTAGATGTCGTGAGTGGTTTTGCAATATGGGTTTGCCCGTTTCGGTGTATGTAATATTGGGCCAAAATCCCAATATTTCGTATAGCATAACTCTAACGGCAAGCCATTCGCGCTTACGTGCTTCGTTTTTTATTTGGGCATAGGTATTTCGGTCGTGAAGTGATAGGTGCGCTTTTTCTTCGAAATAGTTCAATGGTTCGGTAAGCGACCATAATGCGAGTCTGAAATTGCTTTGGTATTCGTTGTAAATAAGTGGCATAATTATTTCCAGCTAAAAGTCTCAATTAAATGTAAAATGTCTTCTTCTATGAATTCAATAACCGGTTGTAGAGAATCGTAATTAGGGTGTTCGTTAATGTAAAACGAGCCTTTTATGAAGTGGTTTGTGCTGTCGGTAAGGTGAAATTGAAATGGGGAGGCTGCGTTGCCTTTAATATTGTAAGTGGTTCCATACACATTTTTGCTTTCGTTAGTGTACACCCGTTCGGCAATCGACGATGCTTTTATTGAGTGTTTGTAGGCCAGTTCACGTGAATCCTCGGTGAGGAGGTGCAAGTTGTTGTTAACTTTTTTGTACGATAAATGGATGGTAGCATTATTGGCTGGAATTTGAATGTTGTACCAGTACGGTTCGGCTCTGGCCGATTGGTCAGGAACAGCTTTGGTATATACAGCTTGTTCAAAGGTAAAGGGTGCTTCCATCTGAAATTCCTGGTAGTCTTTTTCAGGGAAATCAATTCTGAAATATCCGTAGGGTTTTGGTGTGTAGGTGTCTTTATTACAGGCACTTATTGCTAAGATGAAAAGTGCGGGTATGAGTATTTTTTTCACAACAGACATGAGTTCTCCCCTTTGATTAATTAAAAACCACCTTAATTTTCTTGATTCGGCGTTTATCAACAGCTTCAACAATAAAATCGATGTTTTTGTATGATAATTTTTCATTGATAACCGGAAAATCGCCTTTCATTTCGAGCAATAAACCGGCCAGGGTATCGGCATCGCCTTTGTTGCTGTCAAAAAAGTGATCGTCGAGCATGCAGGCTCTGAAAAAGTCGTTCAGCTGAATTTTACCGTCGAACAGGTAGGTGTTGTCGTTCACTTTAGCGTATAGCCTGTCGTCGTCGTCGAACTCGTCAACAATATCGCCAACAATTTCCTCCAGTACATCTTCGAGGGTTACAATGCCCGAAGTACCGCCGTATTCATCAATCACAATGGCCATGTGAACCTTGGCTTTTTGAAATTCTTCAAGCAGGTCGTCAATTTTTTTATTTTCGGGAACGTAATACGGTGGCCTTATAATGGGATGCCAGTTGAAATCGGCTCCCTGGTCGATATAGGGAAGCAGATCTTTAATATAGAGTACGCCCTCAATGTTGTCGAATGTTTCGGCAAATACAGGCATACGTGAATAGCCCGAGTGATTGATGACGGATAGTATTTTATCGAATGGAGCAGAGAGATCGATTGCTTCGACGTCAATGCGGGGAGTCATAATCTGATCAACACTGGTCGAGCCAAATTTGATAATGCCTTCGAGTATTTCTTTGTCATCCGAAAGGTCGTCGTCGGAGGTAAGTCTGAGAGCTTCTGAGAGATCATCGATGGAGGGGTTCTTAGTTTTTTTAGCCATGCGCTTGTTAACAAAAGCGGTTGAAGCTGTAAGTGTTTTAATAATTGGTTTGAAAAATTTTGAAGCAAAGAGCAGTGGACGAGCCATAAGTTCGGCAAATTTGAGTGAGGCATAGTTGGCATAAATTTTTGGCATTATTTCGCCAAAGAGCAACAATACCGAAGTGATAACCACAATTTCGATTAAAAATCCCCAAATGGGTGCATTCGAGAAATCTACGGTGTTGTGAACCAGGTAAGTTGATAAAATAACAATGCTAATATTGATGAAATTATTGCTTACTAAGATAGTAGCTAAAAGATTCTCCGGAACAGATAATAAGTCCCGGAGAATATGATGGTTTTTGTGTTTTCCGGTTTTGATTTCTTCTTTATCGGAGGGCGATAGCGAGAAAAATGCCACTTCGGAACCCGATACCAGAGCCGAAGAAATTAACAATAAAACCAAAACAGCCAGTCCAACGAAAAGATCGGCTGTTATGGGGTAAAAGTGTATCTCGCCTCCTGCTGAGGCCCATAACGGAATACTGTCTGTTTCCAATTTTATTTACGGTTTAAAATGGTAAATCGTCGCCCCCGTCGTTGGCGTCAAAATCAGGCGCCTGGGTGGGTGTGTCCTGGTTTGCAGGTTTTTCGTAATCGCTTGACGAGCTATTAGTTTCATCGTCTTTACGTCCAAGCATCTGCATCAAGTCAGCGTAAATTTCTGTCATGTACTTTTTTACGCCGTCTTTGTCGTCGTACGAACGAGTTTTGATTTTTCCTTCGATGTAAAGTAGCTTTCCTTTTTTAATGTATTTTTCAGCTACTTCGGCCAGTCCGCGCCATGCAACAATGTTGTGCCACTCGGTATTGGTTACTCTTTCACCGCTTTTGGCAGTGTAAGTTTCACTGGTGGCAAGTGTAAAGTTTGCTACAGCCACACCATTGTCTAAATAACGTACTTCGGGGTCTTTACCCACATTTCCTACTAAAATTACTTTGTTAATTGACATAGTTTAAGAGTTTTAAACGGTTAATAATCTACTAAAACTACAAAATATGTCAAGCTGCATATATTAAAATATTCATTTTTGTTCAAAAAACTTTATGAACAAGCATTTTTGGGAAATAAACCCTTCTTTTTTAACCGGCTTGCGTATATTTTAGCGACAAATTTATTCATTTAAAGGATATATAAAAAATGTGTAAGGGTTTTGTTTTATTCTTTAAGTAAGTTTTCTTTCTCAATGTAGTTTTCAATAGGTTTAGGGTGGGGTAATTGTTGGGCTTCTTTTTTTTGAGTTAGCAAGTATACCTTATTGTGTAAGGCTTTAAAATTACGAAGTGGAACGTGGATAAATTGGATTACGATACGTTGGTGACTTAAAATGTGGGTGATTTTTGGTGATATTTTCGAAAGCTCCACTTTTTTGGCAAGAAAAAAAAGTTGCCATTCATCGGTTTTCGATAAATTTTCAATAGTCAATTCGGTTTGGGTTTCGATGCAGGGAAAGTCGAACATGCTTCTCCAAATGTCGTTTTGAGTTCGTTTTTGAAATACTATCTGGTTTTTATCTGCACAAATAAAGTAGTAGAAATAACGGGTTCGTTTTGTTTTGGGTGAGATTTTAACGGGTAGATAGTTCAAAAGCTGGTTTTTATAAGCTATACATTGGTTTGAAAGCGGACAATTTGTGCAATCGGGTTTCTTTGGGGTACAAATCAGCGCTCCAAGCTCCATGAGTGCCTGGTTGTAAGTTCCTGGTTGTTTTTTGTCGAGCTGTTCGTTTGCAATCTTCCGAAAAATGTTTTTCCCCTTGCTGCTGTTAATGGCTTCTTTTATTCCCAAAAATCGCGCAAGAACCCTGTAAACATTTCCATCGATAGCGGCAACGGCTTCATTAAAGGCAATAGAGGCAATGGCGGCAGCGGTGTATTCGCCAATTCCTTTAACGTTTAGTAGCTCGCGATATGTGCCGGGCACCCTGCCTTTGTATTGAGTCATTATTTGAATAGCCCCCTGTCGGAGGTTTCGTGCACGCGAATAATATCCCAGTCCTTGCCATGCTTTTAGTACCGTTTCTTCATCCGATTGAGCCAAAGTTTCAATGCTTGGGAACAAATTAACAAAGCGATAATAATAATTAATGCCTTGCTTAACCCTTGTTTGTTGCAAAATTATTTCCGAAATCCAAATGAAATATGGGTTGCTGGTATTGCGCCATGGCAGGTCGCGGCGGTTGTTCTGATACCATGTTTGTATTTTATTCCTGAGTAACAAAGTGTTCGGATTTTAGATAATGATCCATTAAAACTAAAAATTTTCGATATTGTTTTGTAATAATTATTGGAAAAGAATTATCTTTGCCAACCACTTAAAGAATAAATAGTTGATAATTAAATAATTTAAGCAATGACAAAAGCAGATATTGTAAACGAAATTTCAAAGAACACAGGGATTGAAAAAGTAAC
>JAFGGY010000115.1 GCA_016930365.1 Prolixibacteraceae bacterium
ATACTAATAATCAGGAAGATATACTAATAATTAAACGTATTCTATTTTAGTAAAGTAGAATTAAGCTTGTTATATATATTTTCTCCATTAGAAAAGTAACCAATACTTCAATCTGGATTAATGATAAACCTTTAGCGGGTATCTCTAATGAAACAGATAATTTTTCTCGTAAAAAGCTATCTCGACAAATTGCTAATCAAATAAATTGCTTTTCTGATAAATCTTCATTTTCGATAGGCGTTGTTGGTCCTTGGGGCTCTGGTAAATCTTCATTTCTGAACATGATAAAAGAAGGAGTCGAGACATGTTCTTCAAATATTGTTTTTGAGTTTTGTCCATGGAGTTATCCGGAAGAAAAGGAATTAAGTATGGCTTTTTTGGAGGAATTAGAAATACAAATGAGTCAAAATTCTTTTATAAACTTAAAATATATCAACCGATACATTGGACGACTTTTTGAAAATAATGGCAGTTTTTGGGGCGTATTAACAAAAGCTTTTCAGTCGTCCCAGAATTTAGAGAAAATAAAAGAAAACGTAGGAAGATTAATTGAAAGCTCGAACAAACGAATTGTTGTTTTCATTGATGACATAGATAGGCTGCGCTGTAACGAAGTGTATGAGGTATTAACAATTCTTCGCAATATTGGAAATTTGCCTAATGTGATATTTGTTCTGGCTTATGATAAAGATTACCTGTTAAAAATAATGAATGTAAATATTGATGATCCTCAGGAGTATCTTTCCAAATTTTTTCAGGTTGAATATGCTTTGAGTAAAATTCCAACAAACAAAATTAAGAAATCGCTTTACAGTAAAATGCTTGATTTCTTTGAGACTGATATTTTTGGGAAGTACAATCTACGCCTAAAAAAGTGTGAAGATAAATATCCTCATAATGCAGAAGACGATTTATATGATGTCATTTATAATAATGTGACTGGAGTAGATATTCTAACATCTGAAAGGGATGTAATAAAACTGATGAATGGGATACGAATTACATACCCTTTGGTTTGTACGGATGTAATATTTGCTGACTTCCTGGAACTTGAGATTTTACGTTTAAAGTATGGAAATGTTTATACCAAAATCAAATACTTTGACCCAAAGTTTTTAAATGCAAAAGAGAATATAATTTCACTTGTATTTCATGCAGCCAAAGACTTTCCTAAGGTTGATTTGTTGACCGATTATGGGAAAGAACAAACATTTAAAGTTTTGCAAAACTTATTTGGCAACAAGAGTGCCACAGGTGAAACCATGGATTTCAGTGTTCAGCGAGTGTTAGGCTATGAACTATATTTTATGAATGATTTAGCTGGTAATATTGCCCTAAGTAAAATTGTTGATTTACGGAGCGATGAGAATTATGAGGATTTAAGACAATTAATTGCCAATTATTATGACGATAGTGAGAAACAAGAAGATATTATCGTTTATTTGAAGAATCTTAAACGTTTTATATCAAAAAGAGACTTTCTTAACATGTTTCGTGTTATGTTGCAATATCCTGAAACAAGTGGCAACGATTCAATTATAAAAACACAAGTAGCAATTGCATTGAAAGAATACAAAAAAGAAAATATTGAAGAAGAATTAAAGGACATATTAATAAAAGAGCCTTTGGGTGAAGGTCTTTATCATTTTCTTGACAAAGTTCAAAAAGACTATAGTGGAATAAACAGAGATACTCCTATTATTCAGGAAAGTGTGTATGATGAAATTTTAAAGAAAAAAATTGAAGTCTTTTTCCAAGGCAATAAAATCAATAAAGAAGATCTTTTTCAGTTAGCAGCATTGGCTACAAAAACCAACGAAAAGGGAGTATATGAAAATATGATTGAAGGTTGTGCCCAATATTTCGAGAGATATCTTGATAAGAATCCCCATTTGATGTTAAAATGGTTTTTTTATGTTGAAAAGGGATTTGCTTCTGAATCGGAACAAGTTTTAATAATTTCATCTTGGTTTAAGCGGTTTTATTCCGGATGGGAGATATTTGAGAAAAAACTTTTATCGCTCAATGAAAAAATAGTGGGTAAAGAAAATAAGGATAAAGCATGTGAAATCTTCAATCGATTTAAAGATAATGAATTTCAAAAAATCTCAATCTCTATAGGAGAGGTGGATGAGCTTCGCAAAATCCATTTGCGTTGATTAACGCCTAATACTCAACCCTTACCCGCTTAAGCCGAATGTCAGTCAGGGGTCTAAAGTCGCCTTTTACCGGGAATTTTGATAGCCGGTCGGCTACTTCGAGTCCCGAAACAACCTCGCCAAACACAGTGTATGCCCCATCGAGATGCGGTGAGCCCCCAACAGTTTTATACACCTCTCGCTGTTCAGCTGTAAATCGAATGCCGTTTTTTTCTTCAAATTCGTCAAGTTCTTCGTCGCTGTAAAGTCGTCCGGTTACGATGTAAAATTGCGACCCGTCGGAACGACGTTGATTGTTTTTATCGTCGGGTTTGCGGGGCGAACCAATGGCTCCGCGTTTGTGGTAAAGTCCGTCAACAATATTGGCCGGTATGGTGTAGCCGGGACCTTTCCAGCCCACAATATCGTCGGACGCAGCATGGCGGGTATCGGCTGCACCGGTCTGGATTCCAAAGTCGCTGATTACCCGATGAATAAGCAGGCTGTCGTAAAATCCTTCCTCGGCAAGTTTAATAAAATTGTCGCGGTAGGCCGGCGTTTCGTTGTGTAGTTTTATCGTGATATTGCCGTAGTCGGTTTCTAAAACGATTTGTTTAATCGAAGCGTTGCGAACCGAATTTGCCTTTTGAATGTTGGCCAGTTCCCGGGCTTCGTCGCGTTTATTTACCAGGCTTAAAATTTCGTTGGCCGGAACGGTAAAATACTGACGTTCGAACATTACTTCTTCTGAAATGCCCATGCCCAGAACGGCTCCGTTCGAAACAAAAACCGGTGTGCCCGAACTTATTTTCCCAATTTGATTCGATATGCTGAAAAGTCTTCTGCCCTGCAGCGTTTTCTTTTGCAAACACGAGCCGGAATACAGGGGCAAGCGGTTGCCGGTTTTTTTTCCCACTACAATGGTTTTTAGGCCTTCAACCTTGTCAACCCCGTAAAGTTTTAAGGGCTCAAGCCCAGGCTCGTCGGTTTTCAGTAAAATGAGATTGTTGATGCGGTCGTAATTATAAAATTCGCTTACTTCGAAATCTGCGCCTCCGTTTAATGGGCTTATTGTGGCGCGGTTGGCTCTTTCGAATAACGAAAAAGGTGCAACAATGGTGCTTGGTGTTACCATGAACCCCTTCCCGGTTTCGAGAATACGATCGCCATCGAATGTTTTGATTTCGAACACCGATTTTGCCAGGGCCGAAAACCCATCGTTCTCGCTTTTTGGGGCAGTTGTTTCGGTTTCTTTCACACTCGTTTCTTCGTGTTTTTGGGTCTTACTTGAGCACGCCCAGGTAAAAAGCACCACTATCAGCACGTAAAATATCGAATTGCGCATCATGGTTTTATAATTTTCACATCAATTTTCACATCGGTAAAAGGGCGGTTATTTTGGTCGGTTTTAAGCGAAGCAATTTTGTCGACAACCTCCATGCCCGATACAATTTCGCCAAACACGGTGTATTCATTCTCGAGTTGAGGCGCACCGCCTATACTTGTGTACGCCTGGCGTTGAGCCTCGGTGAATTCCAGTTTTCCATCGGCCAGGGCATAGCGAATATCGATTTCGGTTTTTATTTCGTCGGCCAGTTCGCGGGCTTCGTCCCAGCGTTCTTCGGCTTTAAGTTTCGACAAAAGTTCTTTTTTTTCGGGCGGATACACTTCGTCGTATATTTTTCGTTTTATGGGTCGGTTAACCGCCAGCTCCATGGTATCGAGCTGCCCGGAGCGGTATTTCACACCCTGGATAACGAAAAACTGCGAGATGTCGCTTTGTTTGAAAATGTTTACATCGTTGGGCTGGCGTGGGGCGCAAAGTGCTCCTTTTTTACAAATGTGGTGATCCAGTATCTCGTCGTTCACCGTTTTTGTGGGGTCGCCATAGCCTATAAACTTACCGGGTGGTGCGTTGCGCGAATCTTTCGAGCCGCCTTGAATGATGTAATCTTTAATTACCCGGTAAAATAAAGTGCCGTTGAAATGCCCCTTGCCTGCCAGTTCGATAAATCCATCGCGATGGAGGGGTGTATCGTCGTAAAGCATAAATTCCATTTTGCCCATGTTCGTCGAAACTACGGCATGGTATGTTTGTGCCTTTAATCCGGCAAAGCCCAAAAGCAAAAACAATAAAACAGAAAACCTGGCAGGCATAAGCATTATTTTTTTAGCACTTTCATTTTCATTATGATATTATCAAGCGGGCGATCGTTTCTGTCGGTTTTTACAGCGGCAATCGAATCGATAACATTCAATCCTTCAATCACTTCGCCAAACACAGTGTAAGCGCCATCCAAGTTTGGTGTGCCTCCAACGCTGGTATATATTTCGCGACGTTCGCTGTTTATTTTGTACAACGAGCTGTCAACTTGTTGCTCGGCTTTTTCCTGTATTTCGATGCGAAGCTGCATAATGCTATCTTGTTGGTCGTTTTGTTGGTAACGTTTAACCTCGTCCATGCGTTCGTTATACATTTTCATCATCAGTTGCCGGGCGGACTGAAATTTCTGTTGCTCTTCAAATTGACGAATCATTTCATCGTTCCAAACTTTTCCTTGTACAATGTAGAATTGCGAGCCCGATGATTCTTTTTCGGGATTAACATTGTCGCCTTGTCGTGCAGCCGAGAGCGCGCCCTTTTTATGATAAAAGCCATCGACAAATTCGGCCGGTATGGTATATCCGGGGCCGCCACTTCCTAATCGTTTATTGGGCGATGCATTTTTCGAATCGGGGTCGCCGCCTTGTATCATAAAACTTTCGATAACCCGGTGAAACAACAGATCGTTGTAAAAGCCCTCTTCGGCCAGTTTTAAAAAATTGTCGCGGTGCTGAGGTGTTTCGTTGTAAAGCTCAACGGTCATGTCTCCAAAGCTGGTTTCGATTAATACCTGTGGACGATCGCTGTCGCCTGCATTTGATTTTTTGCCGCTACAGGCAACCATTGTAAATACCAAAGCGAGGTATAAGATGCTGATTTTTATGTTCATTTTTAAAAAATTATAAATATGAATACTATTTTTATGTCAATTTTATTTTCGTTCTCAAAATTATAAAAAATGAATTTGCAAAAAATAATTGTTAGCAAAAGTATCGTTTTGAAACCCATTGAGCAAGACGATGCACCAGGGCAACCGCATTTAAAAGCCAAGCAACATTTCTCTATATTTGACATCAAGAGCAGCTTTAAACCGTTTGTTCTTTTTGCTAA
>JAFGGY010000116.1 GCA_016930365.1 Prolixibacteraceae bacterium
AAAATAAAAAGGAGTGGAAAAATGTCTATAAATACTGAGGAATTTTATTCTGTTTTATCTTCGTTTTTGAACATTTTTTTAGGTTTGCCGGTAAAAGCAAAGTATGATAACGAAAAGTTGGTGCCGGCCATAATCATAAAAAATATGATAACATACTGAATGTAAGCCGAATCCCAGTGTGCTATGCTGGCTTGTTTGGTTGAGTAGCCTCCGGTGGCCATGGTGGTAAACGAATGGTTAATGGCATCGAAAAAGTTCATACCGCCAAACATAAGCAGGATGGTTTCGGCTAGGGTAAAAAGCAGGTAAATGTTCCAAAGTATTTTAGCGGTATCCTTAATTTTAGGATTCACTTTGTCGGGGGCAATACCCGGCGATTCGGCTGCAAACAACGACATGCCGCCAATGCCAAAGGCTGGCAGTACGGCAAGCGACAGAACCACAATCCCCATTCCTCCAAGCCATTGGGTAAGGCTTCGCCAAAATAGAATGCCATGGGGCATTTCTTCAATGTTATTTAATATGGATGAGCCGGTGGTTGTAAACCCCGACATGGTTTCGAAAAAAGCATTGGTGTAATTGGGTATTGAATGGCTGAAAAGGTAGGGCAGGCTTCCAAATAGCGAGAAACAAATCCATACCGAACCAACAATAACATAGCCTTCGCGGCGGCCAATTTCTTTTTTCGCTTTAAAGGTTGCACCCATCGAAACTAGTCCGGCTGCAACGGTAATGAGCGACGAGTATAAAAAAGCCAACGAATCGCCGTCGTTGTAAATGCCGGCAACAAGTAAGGGCAAAAGCATAAATAATCCTTCGCCTATAAGAAGAAACCCGATGGTGCGGATAATTATTTTAAAATTGAGCATTTTTGATGCTATTTGAAAAATTTATCAATTTTTTTAATGGCACTTGGCAAGGCAAATACCACTACACGATCGCCCTCTTGTATTTGTGTTTCGCCGGTAACAATAAAACTCTGTTCGCCGCGAATAACGCCTCCAATTTTAGCATTGTCGGGGAAATCGAGCTGCTTAACCAGTCGGGTTGTAACTTTTGAACCTGCGTGGGCAATAACTTCAACCGCTTCGGCCTCGGTGGCAGTGAGGCATTTAATGCTCGAAATTTCGGAGTGCATTGAGAACCGGTAAATGAAACTGGCTGCGATAAACTTTTTGTTGATGACGCTTCCTATGCCTACCTGCTCGGCAAGGCTTATAAAATCGATGTTTTCGATTTCGGCTACCGAACGTTTTACCCCCATCTTTTTTGCCAGCTGACAGGTTAAAATATTGGTTTCTGAATTGCTGGTAACGGCCACAAAGGCATCCATTTTGTCTATGCCTTCTTCTTTTAATAAGTCGAGGTTGCGACCGTCGCCGTTAATAACCAATACGTTGCTAAACCGATCGGCTATTTGTTGACAGCGTTCTTTGTTTTGTTCAATAACTTTAATGTTGAACTGGTCTTGTAGCTTTTCGATGGTTTTTTGGGCTATTCGGCTTCCACCTAAAAACATGATATTTTTTACTTCAAACAGTGTTTTACCTGCTTTCTCGTATAAATCTTGTGTGGCATCGCGAGTGGTAACAAAATACACGATGTCGCCGGCCAAAATTTTATCTTTTCCTTTTGGAATGATAGTATTTTCGTTGCGGGTAATGGCTACAGCTCTGAATCCATCAGAAAATTTAGCCGTTTCGGCCAGTGTTTGGTTAACAATGATTGCATTTTCGCGAATTTTTATACCGTATAACATTAACTTGCCACCCGAGAATTCGTGGGTAACACGCGCACTTGGCTGCTTAACCGAAGCTATAATTTCTTTGGCGGCTAGGGTTTCGGGGTAAATAAGTTCATCAACCCCCATTTCGATAAATTTGGGCTTATTAACTTTTTTGATGTATTCGGCATTGTTAATGCGGGCTAGTGTTTTATTTACGCCAATGTCTTTGGCTAATATACAGGCTAGTACATTTCTCGATTCGTAAGGTGTTACAGCAATAAATAAATCGGCTTTGGCAACCCCGGCTTCTTTCAAATCGTTAATTGAATTGGCTGCACCGTTCACCGTAAGCAAATCGATTTGATTGGCAATTTTTTGCAGTTTTTCATTGTCATCGTCCATTAGAACGATTTCGTGGTTTTCCTTGCTCAACATTCGGGCCAGGTGAGTCCCAACTTCTCCGGCACCTGCAATAACTACTTTCATTTTTTCTTTTCTATTTATAGTCTGTGGCAACCTAATTATTTCCAGTCTTAATTTTTTCGTTTCAAATGCTCAGGCAAAGTAATGTATAAAGAACAGGTCTTTCAAAATATAATGCCTGTTTTTTGTATAAACGGGCTTATTTAAAACGATTAAAATTATCAATCTCTAAAGTTTATCAATAAAGCGCTGTTTAACGTGTCGAGCATTATTTCCTGCTCATTAAAAATGTCGCGAAAATAATTCAATTTACCATTATTCATCCAACTAAGGTTCATATTGGTATTTTTATTAACGTTAATTTTTGAATCGCTTGTTAATATGCTCAATTGTTTGCTGTTAGAGTTGTCGTTTTTGTCGGGTAGGGGAAAAATGGCTACTACAATATCTTCGAAAAACAGGGTGTTTTTTTGGCTGTCGTGTCGAAGTCGTGGGTTTTTTTCATTCGAAAATAGAATGGGGTCGTTGGTGTTGAAATGCAGACTGGCATTGCTTAATATCCCTTTAGAATAATCGCTTAGCGAATCGCCCGAGTGGTAGTAATAATGATTTTTGCCATCGATTATGCTTACCAAACTCTCTTGATAGGTGTTATATACAATCATTTGCTTTTGCTTATGCGTTTGGTAGGTTTTGATTGCCGAATTGGTCGTTAATAGTATAATTAATGTTAGAAAAACGATGCTCTTTTTTAACCTGAACGAATGGGAATGTAAGGCTGGCAATGCGATAATAGCCAGCAATAGAATCATTTCGGGTTTATCGAAACTGATGCCGGTAACAACTGCTCCTGGGAGTGCATTGATAAAGGCAATGGACGCAATCATTGCTTTCAGTATCAGGTTAATAAAAATGGCAATAATGGTTTGAACAAGCGGAATGAATGATAATGCAAAAAATGCAACAGCGCTGTAAAGCAGGATTGCTGCTGCAGGTATAACTACAAAGTTGCTCATCCAGAAGTATGTGGGGAACTGGTTAAAGTAAAACAGGCTAAAGGGCAATGTGCCTAGTTGGGCGGCCACCGAAACGGCAAAAAGCGCCCATATTTTGCCAATCAACTTGTTTTTTACCGGCAACAACGCAACAATGCGGGGTTGATAATAAACGATTGACAGCACCGCCGCATACGAAAGCTGAAAACCGACTTCGTATATAATTTCGGGATTTAGAAGCAAAAGCACCAGGGCCGAAAATGCTATGGTGTTGTAAATATTGGGGCTTCGTTTGAAACTTTGTCCGGTTACTACAAACGATAACATGGTTGCGGCTCGCATTACCGAGGGCGACAAGCCGGTTATCAGAGCATAAGCCCATAAAAGTGCAATGATGAACAACGAGCGAAGCAGGCGTCCTTTGCGCGAAACGCACATGGGTTTGAACAGTGTGCTGAGAACAATGAAGATGATGCCAACGTGTAAGCCCGAAACGGCCAAAACATGCATGGCTCCCGAGTTCGAAAACTGGCTTTTTATGCTTCGATCGAGGTAGCTTTTTTCGCCCAGAGTTAAAGCCGCCAGTACCGCAAACTCTGATTCTTCGATGTTGGCTTTTTGGTATTGCTCCAGTAGTCTTTGGCGGATATTTGAGGCGCTTGTTTTTAAACCCCGACTGTTTCTTCCGGTTTTGATTATAGGATTCGATGTGTACATCTGATAGCGAATTCCCTTTTTTCGCATGTAGTTTTTGTAATCAAAATCGCCGGGGTTGTTGTTGCTTGTAATGGGAAACAATT
This sequence comes from Prolixibacteraceae bacterium, assembly GCA_016930365.1. GTDB lineage: Bacteria > Bacteroidota > Bacteroidia > Bacteroidales > Prolixibacteraceae > Roseimarinus. The sequence continues at coordinate 3,945 of JAFGGY010000116.1, forward strand.
TTCCGGTAAAAATCACCGCATCGCCCGGTTTTAATACTGAAACAGACACGCTGTCTGAACTGTAAAGCACTATTTTTTCGTTTATTTTTATAAGTGACGTGTCGTCAATAGCAGCACTATTTAGTCTGATATCCAATTGATAACGATTTTTGTCCTTGGGGGTAATGTCGGAAACATTTCCGGTGTAAGTTGCCTGTGAGGGTATGGTTTGTTTGAACCGGTTGTGTTGAAAGAAGTGGAAATGCGCAATGCCGAGTATAAACACCAAAGCAATAATGAAAAAGGCACTGTATTTTTTAAGTTGGTAAACACGTGGTTTTAGAAACCGTGAGAGAATCCAAAACACGAAAACGACTGAAAATGCAGCAAGCAACTGAACCGTGTTGGTTTTAAAAAACCCGGAAACCATTATTCCCAGTATAAAGAAAAGAGTATGACGAAATACGGGAACGGTGTTGTTTATGTTATTCTCAGAGGGCATACGGTTTTCAATATAGCGAAAACCGTTTAATTATGAATTATTTTGATGGGAAAAATAATTTTACGACGAGACGATGAGAATATGAGACAATGAGAAATGAGACGATGAGAATATGAGACGATGAGAAATGAGACAATGAGAAATGAGACGATGAGAATATGAGACAATGAGAAATGAGACGATGAGAATATGAGACGATGAGAATATGAGACGATGAGAATATGAGACGATGAGAAATGAGACGATTAGAGATGAGAATATGAAACAATGAGATATGAGACTTTGTCTGCAATAAATTAATTGTTAGCTATTTATATGATCGAGTTTGCAAGGTACAAGCAACATATTGCCAGCTAATTAAAAAACAGTAGCGAACGGTTGATCTTAAGGAATAGCTGTTCAATGTGGAAATTTGATTCGGTATGCGGTGCTTACTTTTCCTTTGGCTATGGCATTTAGCTTACTTTTAAGCAGTTTACGACGCAATGGCGAAACGTGATCGATAAATAATTTTCCGTCGATGTGGTCGTATTCGTGCATAATAACACGAGCCGCGTATCCGTTGTATGTTTCTGTTTTTTCGTTCCAGTTTTCGTCGAAATAGGTGATGGTTACCTGCTCTTCGCGCGAAACTTTTTCGTTTATCTTTGGTAGGCTCAGGCATCCTTCTTCCATATCCCAGGGCGTGCCACTGCGTTCGGTAATTTGGGCGTTAATAAAAACTTTTTTGAAATCTTTCAGTTCGGGTTCTTCATCGGCTATTGGGCTGGCATCAATAACGAAAAGTCGAATTGAAAGCCCGATTTGAGGGGCTGCAAGTCCTACGCCATCGGCCTGGTACATGGTTTCAAACATGTTTTCAATCAGTTCGTTCAGACCTTCGTAATCTTTATCGATTGGTTTGGCAACTTTGCGCAAAACCGGGTTTCCATATACAGTAACGGGTAATATCATTGTTTTATAATCTTAAATTTCGTTTTTGTTCCATGTATGTCTGGAGAATTAATGTAGCACTAACCGCATCAACCAATTCTTTATTTTGTCGGTCTTTCTTTTTTAGGCCGGCCTCGCGCATGGTTTGGTGGGCAATGCTTGAGGTAAAACGTTCGTCAACCAGTTCGAGCGGTATATCGGGATACTTTTTTTGGAATTGCTTTAAAAAAGGATTCACATACCGTATCGATTCGGATGCTTCGTTGCGAAGCGTTGTGGGGTAACCGACCACTACACATTCAACCGTTTCTTTGTTAAAATAATCGTTCAGGAAGTCGAAAATATCGTGTGCTCTTATTGTGCCTATTTTAGTCGCAATAATCTGGAGTGGGTCTGTAACCGCTACTCCTACACGTTTTCGTCCATAATCAATTGCTAATATTCGCCCCATGCTTCAGAGCGCAAAATTATAAAAATCAGTTAATATGTAGGCTTTTTGTTATTTTTTTTTTTTTTTGAACGTATTGATTTACAGAATGGAAATTTAATGTTCGTTAATTTTTTCTTTAGAAAAAATGACTTATTTTACAGTTTTGTTTAATCAATAGCTCGTGGGATTTTTAACCGGAAACGGCAGGCTTGCCTGCAATGTATTAATAAACAGTGATATAGGCAAATGTGCCGTTTGTAAGCGAATCTTGACGAACTATTAAAAATAAACCTAACTTAGAATCGTATGAACAACAAATTTTCAATTGGAGTCGTTTTCCTTTTCTTTATTTTTTTTAGTTGTGCCTCGACAGGCCAGGGACCGTATCCGTTTAATAATCCTGAATTATCGCTTGAGGAAAGAGTTGATGATTTGGTGAGCCTAATGACCTTGGAAGAAAAAGCTTCTCAGATGGTTAATTCTTCGGTTGCAATACCCCGCTTGGGTGTTCCTGAATACGATTGGTGGAACGAAGCTTTGCACGGCTTAGCACGTTCGGGCGAAGCAACAGTTTTTCCGCAAGCTATCGGTATGGGAGCTACTTTTGACAAAGATTTAGTGTTCCAGGTAGCTTCAACAATATCTGATGAAGCCCGTGCAAACTATAATGCTGCACTTGCAAAAGGTTATCGATTAAAATATTCAGGATTAACATTTTGGACACCCAATGTGAATATTTTTAGGGATCCACGATGGGGCAGGGGGCAAGAGACCTATGGCGAAGATCCCTACCTGATGGGGATTATGGGAAGTGCTTTTGTTAAAGGCTTGCAGGGCGATGACCCACGCTATTTGAAAACAGCAGCTTGTGCGAAACATTTTGCTGTACACAGCGGCCCCGAAGAATTCAGACACGAGTTTAATGCCATTGCTACCAAACAAGATATGTTCGAAACCTATTTGCCGGCTTTTAAAACCTTAGTTGATGCTGGAGTTGAATCAATAATGGGGGCATACAATCGTACAAACGGTGAGTTGTGTAATGCACACGATTATTTAATGAATGATTTGCTTCGTGGAGAGTGGGGCTTTGAGGGACATTACCTGACCGACTGTGGAGCCCTAATCGATTTTTATGATGGACACAACGTTGTAAAAGATTCGATTGAAGCTGCGGCCCTGGCAGTAAAGTACGAAGTAAATCTAAATTGCGGCGACGTTTATCTGAATATTCCAAAAGCAGTAGAAAAAGGATTAATTACCGAAGCCGATGTTGATAAGGCTTTGATACCTTTATTAAAAACGCGTTTTAAATTAGGTCTTTTCGACCCGGCAGGAATGTCGCCGTACGATGAAATTACCTATGAAACGGTCAGCCTTCAGGAAAACAGGAAGTTGAGTTACGAAGCTGCCTTGAAATCGTTGGTATTGTTAAAAAACGATAACGTTTTACCGTTGAAAAACGATTTGCATCATTATTTTATAACCGGACCAAATGCTTCAAACCTCGAAGCTATGTTGGGTAATTACTATGGTGTGAATTCAAGTATTGTAACTGTAGTCGAAGGAATTGCTTCGAGGGTCGAACACGGAAGCCAGGTTCGCTACCGTATGGGGGCTTTGCTCGATAGAACCAATAAAAATCCTATCGACTGGGCATCGACTATTGCTCAAAGCACGGCTGCTACAATTGTTGTTCTGGGGGTGAATGGTCTTATCGAAGGAGAAGAGGGCGCAGCGATAGCTTCTTCTACTTATGGCGATGTGCTTGATTATTCAATACCTCAAAATCAACTCGAATATCTCGAACGCTTGAATATGGGACACGATAATCCCATTATATCGGTTATTATAGGTGGTAGCCCTGTTAATTTGACACGTGTACACGAATTGTCCGATGCAGTTATAATGGCCTGGTACCCCGGGCAGGAAGGTGGAAATGCAATTGCAGATGTTTTATTTGGAAATGCGTCGCCGTCGGGTAAGTTGCCACTTACTTTTCCAAAATCGCTCGATCAGATACCCGAATATGACGATTATTCAATGCAGGGGCGCACTTATCGATATATGAAGGAAGAACCAATGTATCCATTTGGCTTTGGGTTGAGTTATACCAAGGTTCGATATAACTCGATTGAATTGTTAAACACTTCGCAAGATGAGCCGATTAAAGCAAAGGTGAGTTTAACGAATACAGGAGAGCTTGAAACCGACGAAGTGGTGCAATTATATATTTCGTACGAAAAAATAGCCAATAAGAAAAATGGTTTTCCGCAATATTCACTAAAAGGTTTCGACCGTGTTAATTTGAAACCTGGTGAAACGAAAGAACTTGTCATCGAAGTAGATCGCGAAGAGCTTAAATTATACGATTCGGAAGGTGTGAAGGTTATGCCCGAAGGCCAAATATTAATTTATGCTTCCGGCTCCTTACCTATTGATCGAAGCATTGAATTAGGTGCATCGAAATGGGTGAAGGCAAAATTATAACGGGATGTTTTTCTCAATAAAAAGGTGGAATTTGTAACAAAATTCCACCTTTATACTTTTACAGTATTATTTTTTCGCTTAGGTTTTCGAATTTTTGAGATGTAGCTTATTGTTGTGTTATGTGGCTTACATCTGGCGAACATCGGCATAACTGCCGCTTTCGAATTGTTTTACTTTCGGAATTGCATTGGCAACAATTTCGGCAGCTTCGTGAACATCGGGCATAGTGCCGCTTCTTTTGGCATCCTGCAACTTTTTAACAGCCGGAAATTTATCAGGGTCAACGGTGTACAGGTAATCCTGCATCCCCGAATCGATTAAACCCGGTGCCAGTGCACAAAAATGAATGTGGGGCAATTCCTGCGCATAGTGGTTTAAAAGCATATTTAATGATGATTTGGAGATTGAATAAGCATTCCATCCACGAGCTGCACCTTGCGATGCTCCCGATGAAATACCAATTACCTGATCAATGCTGCCGGTATGATTGCTTAAAATATCAATTATATTTTTATTGACCCACACATTGATATCCATTACGCGTTTAAACTCTTCGATGCTCGTTTCGCGTGTGTCTTTTATTTTGTTAAGAATGCCGGCATTAAGAATAACAACATCGATGTTTTTAATCTCCTGCAGAAAGTTTTTTACGGTTTTTCGGGTCTCTTCAAATTGTGTTAAGTCTTGTTGCAAAAAATGAAAGTTTTCATACAAATCCAATTCGTTGTTATGCTTTCGGCTAATACCATATACATTATAACTTTTCTTCAGATAGTTTAAGGCCAGTCCATAGCCTAATCCTGAGCTCGTTCCTGTAATTAAAATATTCATAGTTCATCTGTTATTTATATCTCAACGCTTAAAGATAAAAAATATGATTTTTCAACCAATTTTGTGGCTGAAATAAGAAGTGTTTTGTCAGATTACGTCCATTTCGTAAACATCAACTTATTTTAGTTTGACTTTGTTGGTTGACTATAGCTCAAACGAATGAGGGATAAACAACTATAAACAGCATTTATAATCAAAGCCATCTTTAAAAACCTATCCAGCATTATCCGATTACTCATTTTCTACCTTTATTTTATATCTTACAATAACAGGATTACTGCTAATATGAATGTTTTCAAATACTTCACTTTGTTCTGGTGTCAATATTTCATCATTAATATAACTATCTAAATTCATAGGTTCAACAATACTAAATAATCCGTCATCATAATTTGAGATTTTAAACGGAGGAGATACTTTTTCTTTAAAAGAATCAAATATTTTATAATTATTACTTTGCTTATCATATATTAATGAGTAAATCGATCTATTAAATTTGAAACTAGTCAAACGCACACGTTTGTTTTCATAATTATAGAAAAAACTATTGACAAAGTTTCCCTCTATCACTGCATTAATATATTTTCGAATATCATCTATATTACCCTCTTCAATTTCAGGCAAATCATCTATTTCAATGTTATTGTCACCAAAATCCCATCTATAATAAACATCAAAACCAAAATTGTTTTCATTAACTACAAATACATCATTAGTATAGCCTTGATAAAATAAAACTTTGTTGTCATGCTTAAAAAATGGTGAATTTTGAATTTGTAATGGACCATTGATATTCTTTGGAACTTCAAAGACTGACTTTATAACTTTTGATTTGCTTTTTGAATACACATAAATTTTCTTCATTTCCGATCTTGAATAAAAATAAACAATATCATCATTCAGGTTTGTAAAATAATGAACAGCTTTAATTGCATCGGGCAAGTTGTATTTTTCAATAAAAACTCCTTGATTATTATAAGCAAATACAGAACCCCATAGATCGAGAATTTCAATATTATTTGTGTATTGATTTATTTCAAAATCTGAAATTCCCTGGTATTCTCCCCAGGGCAACCGCATTTAAAAGCCAAGCAACATTTCTCTATATTTGACATCAAGAGCAGCTTTAAACCGTTTGTTCTTTTTGCTAA
>JAFGGY010000117.1 GCA_016930365.1 Prolixibacteraceae bacterium
AAAAATATTGAATCGGGCAAGCCTTGTAGATACTATTTTTACTAGGCTTCCCGATTTTTTAACATTAATAACTGCGGATTTGAGGTAATAATAAACTTAACGCCCTATTAAGAAAATAGCTGGCCGTTTATATAAGTCGGGCAAATCGTTTTTCCACTCGCCAACGGTTTGTGTTTTAATAAATTCGGTTTCGAGGGTCAGGTCGCAAGCCACACACAAACGTGTGCGGGTATCCAATGACCGAACAAGATCGCTCATAAGTGAATTGTTCCGATACGGTGTTTCAATAAAAATATGAGTCTGGTCGTGCTTCATGGCACTTTGTTCCATATATTTCAACGTTTTGCCACGTCCGGGATGCTTAATGGGCAGGTAGCCATCGAACGAAAAGTTTTGCCCGTTTAAGCCCGACGCCATCAGCGAGAGCAAAATCGACGATGGGCCAACAATCGGACGCACTTCGATGCCCTTTTTATGAGCAGTACTAACCACTTCGGCACCAGGGTCGGCAACGCCGGGACATCCGGCTTCCGAAACAACCCCCATATCATTCGTACCGGCTACATTTTCGATAAACTCAACCATATCGACATGGCGTGTACGTTTGTTAATTTCGAAAAAAGTAAGTTCGTCGATGTTAATATCCGAATCAATTTTTTTCAAAAACCGTCGTGCCGAACGCACATTCTCGACAAAATAAAACTTAATGTTTTGCACCAAATCTTTCACATGTGCAGGAATAACATTAAAAGGATTTTCGTCGCCAAGGGTAGTAGGAATCAAATATAATTTTCCGCTCATTGTTTCAATTTTTTGCAAAAATACATTATTTAAATCCCTTTATACCATTTAAAAGCTATAAATCAAAATGCATTGTTGGCATTTTTCACATACCTCCAATTGTAACGCTTTGCAAATCCAAATTTGCTAATTAACAAAAGCAATAACGCGTAGCTAATAAGCAAAATAACCGGCAACCATACATTTTCTTTCGTAAGGTAGGCATGTAAAAAGCCAAGGCCAATACCGGCAAACATAGCAACAAACATTTTAAGGGCAGCTCCCCCTCCTTGTGAACCTGCCCTCTCACATGTAAACATAAAATATGGAGTTTGCAAATACTGAATCATAAAAGCTACCAGGCAGTTAAAAAGGAAAATGGCAACAATATCGAGTACAGCGCTCCCTCCTTTAAAGTAGATAAGCGGAAGCGAAATAATCAAATATGCCGGAAGAAAAAACTTTGATAAACATACTTTCACCGCAGCTTTAAACAACTTATCGGGTCGCACGTCGGGCAACGAATAAAATATCCATTTTGCATGTTTGCTATTACCAATAGTTAGCAATGTTGGCAGCATGCTACTGCTCATAATGGTAAAATACAGAAATGTAATGTACCGATGCTCAACATTCTGCATATCGCCTATTACAAAAATTGAAATGGCGGGAATAACTACCACGTATGACAAAACGGGAAGCAATGCTTGTTTAAACAAGCGTTCACGCCCACTTAAGCTCCAAATCAATTTAAAAACGGGGTACTCTTGTTTAGTAACCCCCATTACCGTTTTCGAAATGGTAAACCACAAGCTTGTTTTATTTTTTGTACGAACGGCTTGTTTTTTCCCGGTTGATTGCCCAGCCATTTTAATCAACCCATCGTTAAATCCGTAGAAAAGTTTTTTGCTGATGAATATAATAGAAGCGACAGGCACAGCAACACCAACAGCACCGAGTATTCCATTCAACAAGTTGGGTTGTTTTACAATTACAGCAAAGGATGTAAACCATGCTGGTGGAAAAAAGGCAAAATACCAGTTCGGATGAATAATGTTCTCTTGCCCGCTTTCAGGCATAAAATACCTGGGGATTATTTGATAAGCTACAATCACGATAATGGTAAGTGCTACCTGTACGTACATCATGGTGTCTTTAAGTTTTTCACCATCCATCAGTTTTATAAGTGTGAGATAAATGTACACGGTAATAAACAACGTAAACAGCGTATTTAAAAAGACGGATACAAAAAACAGCGATGCAATAATTCCACCGAATTTAAAATACGAAAAAACGATACCTGGCAGCATCATCCCTAAAGAAAGAACCAACAAATAAATAAGGATATGCATTACCCTTGACCAGCCCATTGTTTGCCCGTTTACAGGCAGGGGCAAAAGCGTATTATTTTCCCGCGGGTCGAAAAGTGACACGGAGTATTCGGCCAACATGGTAATCGAATTCATAACAATTAACATGGTATGGAAAAGAAAGATGGCAAAATAAGGATCGTTTGTTTGGAGTAGCATTAAACTTAAAAAAATGCCTACCACTACAAAGCTTAATCCTTGCCGGAATATGGAATTTGTAGGAGCTGCCTTTTTACCTGAATTGGGGAGTTTTCGGCGGTTATCGAGCATTAACTTAAGATCGACCAAACGCGCAACCTGGTTATAGTTTGCTCCCGACTTATTTATAAAAAGTTTAAAAGGAAGAAGCAGGTGTTTTGCACTTATTTGCATTTTTATTTAGTTTTCAGAAGGGTTTAATTCAAATTGATTCAATTGATGATGACCAGTAAGACGAGCAAACATTTTTTCGAGCGATTCATCATGGCTTTCAGCCTTGAGCTCTTCAAATGTTCCGTCGGCAATTATTTTACCATCGTGTAGAAGAATAATTCTGTTCGACACTTTTTCAACAACATCCATCAGGTGAGAGCTGTAAAAAATTGTTTTTCCCTCTCGTGCCATTTGGGTAATCATTTCTTTAACTTTAATTACTGAATTGGCATCGAGCCCCGATAAGGGCTCATCCATAAAAAGAATTTGTGGATTGTGCAGCAATGCTGATATAATCAGTACCTTTTGTTTCATTCCCTTCGAGAAACTACCAACCCGTTGATGGGCTGTATCTTCAATTTCGAAATACGTCAGAAGCCGCTTCGCTTTTTCCATCGTTTCAGAAACATTAAGTTGACGCATTTCTGCTATAAAGGTGAAAAATTCTATTGGAGTGATTGATTCGTAAATATCGGCGCTTTCAGGAATATAACCTATTTGGCTTTTTATTAGAACAGGGTCATTTTTAATGTTTATGCCATTTACCAGCACTTCACCCGAATAACTATCGAGTAAACCACACATAATTTTCACGGTTGTACTTTTCCCCGCCCCATTGGGACCAATATAGCCAATAATTTGCCCGGGAGTTACGGTCAGGTCTATCCCCTTTAAAACATGCTTAATCTCATTCCCGTTTTGAAATGTCTTTTTTAGATTGGTAATTTGGATTACAGACTTCATTCGTTCGGTTTTATGGTTAATTTTGGCAAAAATAGATTATTCTAACAATTGAATTGTATAAATATGGTGTGAATTATTACATTTTATTGTTAGTTTAGAGTTTAAACCGATAAAACTCATAAACAAAGATTGTTTTGAAAATCACATTTTTAGGAACAGGAACTTCACAAGGCGTACCGGTTGTTGCATGCCAGTGCCCAGTTTGCCAATCGACCGACAAGCATGATAAACGCTTGCGCTCGTCGGTATTAATCGAAACCGAAAAAGCCACGCTGGTAATTGATGCGGGACCCGATTTCAGACAACAAATGCTGATGGCCAATGTACGAAAGCTCGATGCAATTTTGCTCACCCACGAGCATTACGACCATATTGCCGGCCTCGACGACATCAGGGCGTTTAACTGGGTACAACAACGAGCAACCGACATTTACGCCGAACGCCGGGTACATCAGTCGATAAAACGAATATTTTCATATGTTTTTGCCAGTAAAAAATATCCAGGCATACCGCAAATGAATCTTTACGAAATAAAAAATAAAACATTCGAAGTAAACCAACTCCCCATAATTCCCATCAGGGGAATGCATTACAAATTACCGGTATTTGGCTTCCGAATAGGGCCATTTGCCTACCTGACCGATTTTCTGACCATCGAGCCCGCTGAGATTGAAAAACTAAAAGGAATTGACACCCTGGTGGTAAACGCACTGCGGAAAGAAGAACATTTGTCGCACATGAACCTCGAAAAAGCGCTGAAGCTAATTGAGAATGTATCGCCACGCCAGGCCTACTTAACCCATGTTAGCCATCAAATGGGCTTGTACCGAGAAGTTTCTAAACTTTTGCCAGCCAATGTCGAATTAGCCTACGACGGGCTATCGCTCGAGTTTGACCTGTAGATAAAATAAAAGTTCAAGGTGATTTAAAACTGTAGCATAACTCTGAAACCCTTTTGGGCTATATTGCGTGTTGTGCGTTCGGCTTTTTCAAGCTAATTTCACAAAATTATTTTCAATTTTTACGTTAAAATTTATCTCCGCTTTTAGAGCCTTAAATACCTTAAAAATTGTGTCAATTGTTGCACTATTAGCACTACTTTCAAGTTTTGAAATTTGTGCTTTCTGCACGCCAACAAGTCGTCCGAGTTCTTCTTGAGTCAAGTGGCGTTCTTGTCTGGCAGTTTTAATCATTTTCCCTAATACATCCATACGAAGTTCATATTCGTAATCATCTCTCTCTTTTGTCCCAACCCTGCCAATATATTTATCTTTCATTTCAGCAAGCGAATAGGTCTTGATTTCTTTAGTTGCCATAAAATTACTTTTTTTGTTTTTTCTCATAATACTTTTCCCTCAGCCTCACCGCTCTTTCAATCTCATTTGCAGGTACTTTATCAACCTTTTTTACAAATCCGTGGGTAGCAATAACCAGAGTTTCCTTATTATCAGACTTATCCCAAAATGCGAGAAGTCTAATT
>JAFGGY010000013.1 GCA_016930365.1 Prolixibacteraceae bacterium
AAAGGCATACTTGCTATGGATGAAAGTAATCCAACATGCAACAAACGATTTGCAAAACTGAGAATTCCACAGACACCAGAAGTCAGGCGCGAATACCGCGAAATGATTGTCTCAACTGCCGGATTGAATGAAAGTATAAGCGGGGCCATCTTGTTTGACGAAACCGTTCATCAAAAACTGAAAGATGGTAGTTCGTTTGTCGATGTTCTGACCAACAACGGAATTATTCCAGGAATAAAAGTTGATGGTGGTACGGTAGCTTTGGCTGGGCATCCCGGAGAAAAGATTACCGAAGGATTGGATAATTTACGCAACCGCCTCACCGAATATGCTAAAATGGGACTCCGTTTTGCCAAATGGCGCGCTGTAATTACCATTGGCAATGGTATTCCAACCCAGGCATGTATCGATGCAAATGCACATGGATTGGCCCGTTATGCTGCTTTGTGCCAAGAATTTGGGATTGTACCCATTGTGGAACCGGAAGTTCTAATGGATGGGGATCATACGATTGAACGTTGTTTTGTAGTAACCGAACAGGTACTGCATACGGTTTTCAATCAACTTTATAAACAAGGAGTTTTGCTTGAAGGCATGATTCTGAAGCCAAACATGATCGTGCCGGGATTGGCTTGTACAAAACAAGATTCGGTTGATGAAGTTGCGGATGCAACGGTCAAATGCCTGTTCCGTTCAGTTCCGGCAGCAGTTCCGGGCATTGCATTCTTGTCGGGAGGCCAATCTCCCGAGCTGGCTTCGGCCCGGCTAAATGCCATGAATGTGCGGTTTAAGAACAAACTTCCTTGGGAATTGTCGTTTTCGTTTGGTAGGGCTATTCAACAGCCTGCACTTGATATTTGGCATGGAAATGAGAATAACGTGGCCGAAGCACAGAAAGCTTTGTACCATTGGGCATTGTGTAACCGCAATGCGCGTAAGGGAGCGTACGATTTTGAAAAGGAAAGGAAATAAACTTCTCCATTATTATCATTGGTGTCAAAAATTATATTTAACAGCTTGCTTCGTTATGCGGTGATAAATGTAAGATACTAAATGGGCTTATTTCTTTTTCTTTGATTCCTTGGGGTTATACAATTTTGTGACACTTGTTTTCATTCCAGTCAGAAGGGCTTTTACAACATAACGAAACAGAAAACGTTCCGGGTCTCTTTCATAGTCTATAATTCCCGGTCTTACTTCTTCGCCCGGCATTGGGTTCGATTCTATTACTACAATGTTGGCGATCATCGATTTTGCCTGCTCTATAATCGCATTGGTTTCGTTGGTGTGTTTGTTTATGAAAGCAACTTCCAAATGCTCGTATAGTAGTTTCATTTGGCCGGTTGCTTTTGTATTGTTTGCCGTAAACCCAAAATACATGGCATTAATCTTACCTGATGTGATTGTTATAAATGCGGTTTTCTCCAGAAAGGGATTCAGTGCCGATGCCTCCATTCCCGATAGAGAACCATTTACCGCAAAGGTGTTGTGCTTGTCGTAGATTCTTGATTTTAACGTGATATCAATTTTTCCTTTGCCCATCAACAAAGCACTTGCTTTCAGTTCCAGATAAGCTTTTTCTGTTTTATAAATGGTGTCGTTGGTCATTTTGAAAATCGTTGCTTCAATTTCGTTAAATCTTATACTACCTTTTTCGATTGCGTTCTCTGCATGTTCGGTATAAACAATATTCCCGCTGATAATACCGAGTGAATCAATGTTCAAAGTACCGGGATAATTATAAATCAAATCCTGAAATGTGGGTTTTTCAGTATGCCGGAATTCTATGCGTTTATCGCGAAATACATTTAGTTGAATTTCACCGATTTCGATATATGAACTGGTCAGCTTTCCTGTTTTCACAAAGTCTGCGGCAGAAAAATTGTGAAAGAATAACTGATTTAAGCTGCCTTCAATACGAACCGTTTGAAATTGGTGCCGGGCAGTGAATTCGTATTCCGCATAATTTGGCTGACTAGCAAAGCTGTCAACAGTCATTGTATTTGAACTTGCTGAATAGTTTATTCCAACAACTAAAAATGTATAAAGACTATCGGGTGTTACTGTTTTGAATTCCTGAGCATCGAAATCAAATTGACCAAAAATACCGGGCGATAATGTGTCCAGTTTCTCAACATGGATATCAGAAACTTTAAAAAAGCCATTTTTTAGTAAAAAAGTTTGAGCTGTTGTTGTGCTTTTAACATCAACATACAATTCATCAAAAAACAGGTTTTCAATGTTTATATTTAATGGTGAAACTTTCGCCAGCCCAGTGTTCTCCGAAAATGCAAACTTACCTATTATACGACTGTTGAAAATTTCAACTTCCCTGATGTCGATATCTTTCCTAAAAACAGCTTTTAGGAGATGAATGCCATTGAAATTAAGCGACTCAATTTCCAAGGTCAAATCAGACTTTCCTTCAGTTTCATTAATTGAATGTATAGTAAAGCTTTTAAGCTCGACACCTGAGCGAAGGAAAGAAACATGAACCTTTTCGATTTTCAACTGGTAATCATCGGTTTTTTCATTTACCGAAACCTGAATCTTTTCACGGATCCAAGGCTCTACAAGCACTTTTGTTAAAAGGAACACCAGCAACACAAAAGCTGTAAAGCCCATTAAAATCCACACTATTATATTCTTCTTCATTTCAACATAACTTAACTGTTTCTAATCGATTTTTTTGTGGCAATTATTAAAATATGAAGAACTCCAAAGATGTTGCCGAAGAACTCAATGAATTTGATTTATTTTTTGCTTTTGTAAATCACAACCCATAAACAGTGCGGTAATGATGCCCATAAACCGCAAAGGTTATGGCATCAATCATTAATTGCGGCTTCCGGAAGAGTGTCCAAAACAGAAACTTCCAGTACTCGCCACGACCATTGCTGGCAAGCCCGATGATAAAAATGGATTTAACAAAACCGTTAAGGTAATTAAGTTGTATTTTACCTTTCCTGTTTATGGGGCGCTTATAATTGTTTAAACATTGGCGTATCCGCTGATAGTAGGGCTTTGGAGAATAGATACCGGTAATGATTCTTTTATATCCATCCAGAAGTTCCTTGCGGTTCATTTTCGGTGTAAAATTCATCGAGTAGTCTGTGTTATTGCCCGAAGATTCAACAGTAAGCCGGTTTTCGGCTTTGAGTCGTTGATAAAGCTTTGTGTTTTTGGGTGCATTTAACAATCCTACCATTGCAGAAACAATTCCACTTTGCTGAATAAAATCAATCTGCCGCTGAAATACGGAAGGCGTATCGCTGTCGAACCCAACAATAAACCCTCCGGATACCTGTATGCCTGCATTTTGAATTTTTTTTACGCTTTGCAACAAATCTCTATTATTGTTCTGGGTTTTGTGGCACTCCTGAAGCGATTTCTCTTCGGGGGTTTCAATACCTATAAATGTGGAGGCAAAACCGGTTTCCACCATCATTTGCATCAATTCTTCATCGTCGGCAAGATTAATAGACGTCTCAGTATTGAATTTAAACGGATAATTATGGCTTTGCATCCAGCTTTTCATGGCCGGAAGCAGGTTGCTCTTTATTTCTTTTTTGTTACCGATAAAATTGTCATCAACAATCAGTACCGAACCACGCCAGTTCAGGTTGTAGAGGGTTTCGAGTTCGTTTATAACCTGCTGTGGGGTTTTCATTCTTACCTTATGTCCCAAAAGGGCAGTGATTTCGCAAAAATCGCAGGAGTACGGACACCCCCTCGATACCTGGATATTCATAAAAGCATAATCTTTTGCCGATAATAAATGATAGTCGGGGGCAGGAGTTGTGGTTATATCAGCGTATTCATCGGTCTTATAAATATGTTGCGGCGTTTTCCCCGAATCCAAATCATGAAGGAACAATGGCAGCGTAATCTCTGCTTCGTTCAGCACAAAATGATTTATCAGGGGATAATTGGCGTACTCCTGTGTAAAAAGCGGACCGCCTGCTACAACTTTAACCTTATTTTTTATACACTCGTCCAGAATACTATTTACCGATTCCTTTTGAATATACATAGCGCTGATAAATACATAATCGGCCCAGATTAAATCACCGGTGCTTAACGATGTTATATTCAGGTCAAGCAGTTTTTTGTTCCAGTTTGAAGGCAACATGGCCGATACTGTAACCAGACCCAGTGGGGGCACAGCTGCTTTTTTGGAAATAAATCGCAATACATGGGTGAAACTCCAGAACGAATCGGGATATTTTGGATATACCATTAAAATATTCATCGTAACTCATTTTTTGGATAAATAAACAGGAAAGTTAAAAAATGAGTATTGGGTAATTGTTACATAATTACTAAATAAACTTACATTATTCACACCACAGACCGTTAGATTTCAGACATGAGGTTATATACTTGTTTGTAATAAACTGATGTTTCGCACTTACATAGTAATTTATTAATCAACCCTTTCAGGGGTGTAATAATGCGATTTGTTGCTCTTATACCACGTGCTTCGCCCGATTTTTTTTCGTGATAAAACCCCACTAAGTCACAAGTTCACATCAAATAAAACGTTGTTTACTTTGTGCCTTTGATTTGCATGATGGGTATAAAAATGGATATTCATTAATTTGAATAAGCGCCATTGAAATTTGTGCATACTTGCCGTACAATGATATATCAACCCTGCAGAGTAAAATGTGCCTGTATTTTGACTATTACATCAATGCGAAACAATAGTAATATACTAAATACCTGGAATTAGAAAACATGCCACCATAATGTAAACAAATAATATTAATAGGCATAAAATATTAACAAACTATTTATTTCAGAAACCAAACCACAAACAAATACTGACATTATCCAATGTCGAATAACCATGAAACTAAATTTCAAATCTGTTTATTTTTTTAGCGTCTATATACAAGAGTCCTTCGGCTTAAACCCGTTATCACAATGCCAATTACCAAAACGATTGCGCTTATAATTACAGGAGTCCAGTTGGCACCCGAAACGCCTATATCAATCCCTAAAAAACTGAAGGTTTCGGTATCCTGAACAGCCTGAATTCCAAAAACCAAAACTCCTGCAAAACCTATAATTAATAATACTATACCTGTTGTTCGCATAATGTTTATTTTAATTTGTTACATAATGTATGAATGAACAACAAAACTAAATACATTCACTTTATGAATGTTATATTTTTAATTCGATAAATTATATCATTCACTTATTTGAATGTCCTAAAATGAAGGATACGTTCAGCTTTAATTATTTGAATTCGCGTTGTTTTGTCATTGTTGTCCGGTAATCACTCTTGAGTTTCTACCCACATGTTATGCATGCGGCATAAGTGCGCTTATTACCAATTCCGATGCAAGGATAAATTCATCACGCAACCAATAATCCCGTTAGGGATTTAATGTGGGTAGAAACGACAGTAGCCTTCTCAAACAATGAGTCCCGTAGGATCGAGATCATTTTGCCTGTGAACAATCATGATTTTGCACCTACGGCGCAAAGGTGTGGTGAAGATGCTGGTTTTTCTACCCACATTTTATGCCTACGGCATAATTTTGTAATACTACAATTCCGTTTCAGAAAGTAAATTCGTTACAAACAATTTTCCCGTCAAGGTTTTAATAAGGGTAGAAACGGATGATTACACACAAATTAAATAATCCCGTTAGGGATTTAATGTGGGTAGAAACGACAAAGACCCCACAAATGTAAGTCCCGTAGGGACGGGATAAATACCTGCGAACCAGCAATATTTTGCACCTACGGCGCAAAGGTGGGGTGGCAATGTGTTTTTTTTCTACCCACAGGTTATGCCTACGGCATAAGGTTGGAATGTGATTTTTTTCTTTTAATTATAATCAATAGTTGTCAATTAAATCTTAGGATACATAATTGTAGGGAAGCCTGAAATAAAATGTTGTTCCAAGCCCTTCTTCCGATTCGACCCAAATAGTGCCCCCAAGCATTTCGACATATGACTTTGATATGGATAATCCCAGACCGGTACCTTCAAATACTTTTAAGCTCGAATCGTCGGCTTGAATAAACCGGTCAAAAATCAATTTTTGTTTTTCAAATGGAATTCCAATGCCGGTATCTTTTGAGTAAAATTCGAGCCAAGCCCCTTTTTTTGTATATCCAAATTCGACAGTACCCCTTTTGGTAAATTTTATAGCGTTTTTAACAAGATTAATCAGTATGGCATATAACTTTTCGCGGTCGGTTTCAACAGTCGATAAACCATCGGGTAGCCCATTCTTAACTGTTAGGGTTATCCCTTTTTCGACTGCTTCGGGCTTAAAAAATGTATAAATGTATTCAGTTTGTTTATTGATTTCGGACTTTGTTAAATTGACTTTCATGAGCCCCGATTCAATTTTTGAAATATCGATGATGTCGTTGATGATATTGAGCATGCGCCTCCCGCTTTTTTCAATAATATTGATATAAAATTGATGTTTTTCGTTTGACAAATCATGGTCGCCAAGCAATTCAGCAAAGCCCAAAATTCCATTCATGGGAGTGCGTATTTCGTGGCTCATGTTGGCCAAAAATGCCGACTTTAACCGGTCGCTCTCCTCTGCCCTCTCTTTGGCTTTGGTCAATTCAATAGCCGCTTCAACGCAAATGGTAACGTCAATCAAAGTCAACAAACAATGCTCATCGTCAAAAGCGGCTATGCCTTCTATATTAACAATGGTTACTTTATTCCCTGTTTCTTCTAATTTAATTTCGCAGCATTGTTTTTGTTTGCCTGAGAAAAGAGCCTGTAAAAATTGATGGAAAACTGGCCTGGATTCTTTCGAAACGAAAAAAGCGAACATTTTCTTTATTAACATCGAACGCTCTTTGCCAAGTATATTCGCTGCCATAAAATTTAGCCCGGTAATTTCGCCATTCTTCGATAGCGACAGGTAACCCGAAGGGGCAAAATTATAAAGCTCGGTGTATTTTTTCTCGGCTAGCTCAGCTTTTTCTTTGGCATACAAAAGTTCCTCGTTTTGCATTTCTAATTCTAATTGATACACTTCCAAATCGTGTATCAACTTCATCATATCGGTCTCGGAAAACATTTTACTACTAATTTCTGATAATTTTTTTTCTGCTTTTTGGCGGAGCTGCAATCCATTTTCTTTATTCATAGAGCGTTTTTTTGAGGGTAGCTAACTCAAATGTTAATTCACGGCAGGCCTGATTGCAAATAGCTTCGAGTTGAAAAACAAGCTCGTGTGCCTTTTCTGTATTTTGATGTTTGCCGGCAAATTCCTGAACCTGTTTGGCCATATTTTCAAAAATGCTGTTTATGCCCATTATCGAAAAGGAGGGTATCATTTTGTGTACAGCTGCGTATAACATATCCCAATCCTTATCAATTAATCCCTGTTTCATAGCGTTTACCAGTGTTGGTGTTTGCTCCAGGTAAGTTGAAATAATCTGGATCATTAAGCGGGGGTTCGATTTTGTGCGAAGTTTCAGATAATCAAGATTAGTGCATTTTGGTTTTAATGCTTGCCCCACATTTGCCTGCAAAATATCTGCAGCCGGCGGTGTATTTTTCACCAATCCGATAATTTTATTGTACAATAACTTTTCGTCGATGGGTTTTGCAATGTAGTCGTTCATTCCGGCTGCTTTGCATTTTGCCAAATCGACTGTGGTTACATCGGCAGTTAAAGCTATGATCGGGATGTTCGATTTTAATATGGAACGAATGTGCTCGGTGGCCTTAAAGCCATTCATTACAGGCATTTGCAAATCCATCAGAATGGCATCGTAGCTATCTGTTTGGAGTTTATCGATGGCTATTTTGCCGTCGGAGGCAACATCGCAGGTAAAGCCGTAATCCTCCAGGATAGTTTTCATCAGTAATTGATTAAGCTCTATATCCTCAACCACCAATATTTTCAGATTTTTCATCTCCTTATCTATCGCCTCAAATTCGGGTTCGTATTCGGCTTCGGTGGTTGTTTTCATGAAATTCAAGCTGAAACTGAAAGTTGAACCTTCGTTTATTTTACTCTTTACACAGATACTACCACCCTGTTTTTCGACAAGTTGCTTGACAATAGCAAGACCCAGACCGGTACCTCCATTCAAACTTATTGTGGAGCTGGAAGCCTGCTCAAAATTTTCAAAAATGCTTTCAATTTTATCTTCTTCAATTCCTATTCCCGTATCCGACACGGCAAAATCAATGACAACCTCTTGGTCGTTTTCTTCAAGCAAACGAACATCAACAGTAATTGTACCCCGGAAGGTAAACTTAACCGAATTGCCAACCAGGTTCATAATAATCTGGTGTAAACGCATCGGGTCACCAACAATAACATCAGGAATAGCCGGATCGTAATTTTTTACCAGCACTATATTTTTTTCCTTAATTTTTAGTTCAAACAGATGGAGCATGGCCGAAATTGACGATGCCAGTTTGAAAGGGATTTGCTGAAAAGACATTTTTCCGGCATCGACTTTAGCTAAATCGAGAATATCGTTGATGAGCACAATTAATGAATCGCCACTCATTCTTATGGCCGTGAGGTATTCCTTTTGTTTTACTGACAAATCGGTTTTGAGCAACACTTTGGTGAACCCGATAATGGCATTCATGGGTGTACGTATTTCGTGGCTCATGTTTGACAAAAACTGTTGCTTCGCTTTTACCGCATCTTCGGCAATTTTGGTAGCTTTCTCGGCTTCTTTTTTTGCTTTTTCGGCAATGTTGGTAGCAAATTCGGCAGCCTCTTTTGCCCTAATGATTTCAATCTCGATTAATTTCCTATCGGTTATATCCTGTGCAATGCCGGTTAACAACAATGGATTTCCATATTTATCGTGAATCGTTTCACCGGCTTCTTCCCAAATATAACGAATCGACCGGTCGGGCATTATAATGCGGTATTCAACAGGTTTTTTTTGTACTATCTCGGGATTATCCGAAGACAAAACCAAGTGCTTATCGTCGGGGTGAACAACGTCGTCAATCACCTTTTCCAGTTTACCTGAATAGCTTTCTTTATCGACACCAAAAATGCGGTACATTTCTTCGGACCATATCAGTTCGTTTGTTCTGAAATCCCATTTCCAGTTCCCTATATGAGCTACTGCCTGGGCTTTTTTTAAATCTTTTTTGGTGATAAAATACTTTTCTTCACTTGCGTTTAGTGCCTGTTTCGACTTTATCCGTTCGGATATATCGGTCAGGGTTAAAAAGCATTGCCTTTTGTCCTGGCCAATAATACCGTCGATGCTAACATGGATGGGCTGATTGCCTTTGGATGCAATCACAACATCGCAAAATTGTTTCACCTTACCGGCAAAAACAAGCTCAAAAAAGTTATTAAAAACCGAGCGGGTATTTTCAGACACAAATGCTCCAAACTTCCTGTTAATCAAAAATGAACGTTCTTCACCAAGTATTTGTGAAGCCATAAAATTAAGTGAAGTAATTATACCATTCGAAGTAAGAGTCAAATAGCCCGAGGGAGCATAATCGTATAGCTCAATGTATTTCTTTTCGGTTGACTCGGCAATATCTTTTGCAAGAACGAGTTCTTCGTTTTGCATTTCAAGTTCTATCTGATGTACTTCCAATTCATGAATCAGCCGCAGCATATCGGGTTCAGAAAGTTGTGAATTTGCATGAAGTTTTTTCTTCTTCAACAATTTTTCTGCTTTTTGTCGGAGATTAGCCGATTGATGTATTTTATCGTTGCAATCCATTTTCGACATATTGTTCAAGCCCTTCGGGGCTGTATTATTTGATATTATGCTCCTTCAATAATTTATTTGCTTTTTCAAGTTCGACTTCCATTTTTTTTGCCTTTGTAATGTCTATCAGAGTAATAACGAGACCGTCGATACGATCGTCGAATGTTCTGTAAGGCATAATCCGAACGGTAAACCATTTTCCGTAGTTTGTTGAAACGGCGGTTTCTTTATAAACCAGCGTATTCAATACTTCGATGGCATGTTCTGTCATTTCGGGGTAATTCAAATCGGTTACCATGTCGGTAAAAGGCCGTCCAATATCGCTCTGGCGCAACTTGAACAGTTTTGTAAGTTGGTTGGTAAAGCGGCGTATGTTTAACTCTTTATCGAGAAACAAAGTGGCAATATCGGTACTGTTCAGCAGGTTTTTCATGTCGTTATTCGTCGCAATGTAGTCGGCTACTTTGCTTTGTAATTCGGCATTAATGGTTTGCAGTTCTTCGTTCAGGCTTTGCATTTCTTCTTTCGAAGTGGTAAGCTCTTCGTTGGTGCTTTGCAGCTCTTCGTTGGTACTTTGCATTTCTTCGTTGGCCGATTTCAATTCTTCCTGGGTAGCCTGCATATCTTCCCTTGTACTTTGCAGCTCTTCGCGGGTGCGTTGAAGTTCCAGTTCCAGTTCGTGTTTGGCAACCGATGAGCCTTGTTCTCCCTGCTTCAATTTTTTGGCCCTTGCTTTGGGAGGGGTATCCATGTCGTAAAATACGACCATGATCAGTCCTTTTAATGAATCGGGTTTTTCGATATATTGAAAGGTGATGTTCACGTATTGGGTTCCTCCGTTAGTCCCCACTTTTATGTTATGAAGTTTTAAGGGTTCATGATTTTGTTTTGCTTTTCTGATTGCCCCGGGCAACTCATTCCTGAGCCCTTCGCGTGCCATGGCGTAAATGTTCATGTTTGCTTTGCCTGCTGCGGGCTCCAGGTACATGCCCGTGCGTCCGGTAATATAAAGAATGTCGCCTTCGGGATTAATAAGCACGCTGGCAGGGGCATATTGTTGCAACAGTAACTGGTCGGCCTGTGTTTGAATGTTTTCGGTAACTACAATGGGCTTTAAGCCCTCCAATGGTTGAACACTCCTGTGCGAAAAGGAACTCGGGAAATCCATAAGGTCGTTTTTTGCA
Organism: Prolixibacteraceae bacterium; assembly: GCA_016930365.1. Taxonomy (GTDB): domain Bacteria; phylum Bacteroidota; class Bacteroidia; order Bacteroidales; family Prolixibacteraceae; genus Roseimarinus. The sequence continues at coordinate 10,890 of JAFGGY010000013.1, forward strand.
TTTATTGATATGCGATGATATAGTTTTAATTTTGGATCGATGGGCGAGAACTGCATCTGATTGGAATTTTCGTTTTCGGAACTTCCCAACAGCATTACGCCGTTGTCATTGAGGCTGTAATGAAATAGATTCATGAGCTTTTTTTGCAGCACGGGTTCCATGTAAATCAATAAATTACGGCATGTGAGCAGGTCTAATTTTGTGAAGGGGGGGTCTTTAATAACGTTATGTGGCGCAAATACTACCATTTCGCGAATGTTGGTGTTTACGCGGTATTGGTCGCCGTCTTTAGTGAAAAACTGGCTGATCCGTTCAGCCGATACATCGTTAAGTATATTTGAATTGAATATTCCTTTCCGCGCAATTTCTATGGAATCGGCATCGATATCGCTTGCAAATATTTGTAACGAGAAGTTTTTATCCTTTTTGAAATTTTCGTTCGCTTCTTTAAAAACCATGGCCAGCGAATAGGCTTCTTCACCGGTAGAGCAACCTACAACCCAAGCCCTTAATACATGTCCTTTGGGCAATTCATTGAACAAAGCAGGCAATATTTCTTCTTTTAGTTTATCCCAAACCGCAGTATCGCGAAAGAAATTGGTAACGCCAATTAGAAGTTCTTTGAAAAGGATATCCAGCTCTTTGGGGTTTTCTTGTAAAAACCTTACATAGTTTGGTATTTTATTGATTTGATGAATGCCCATGCGCCTTTCGATGCGCCTGAAAAGGGTATTTTTTTTATACAACGAAAAATCGTGGCCTTCCTGCGAGCGGAGCAAAATGATGATTTTTTCGAGGTTGGTTTTGCTCTTGTCGTCGATCTCGGGTTGCGGGCTTATCCCGGGCTTGTGTTTGAGAAAAGCAATCAATTTGGAAGGCAGCTCATCGGCTAGGGCAACAATATCGATAACCGCCGCGTTGATTGCGCTTTGGGGCATCCCGTCGAACTTAGCCGTTAAGGGATCCTGTACCAATACAATACCATTTTTTTCTTTAATGGCTTGCAGGCCCATGCTGCCGTCGGAGCCCATGCCCGAAAGAACAATGCCGATACTTTTTTCCTGTTGGTCTTCGGCCAGCGAGCGGAAGAAATGGTCGATTGGAAGCCGCAGACCGCGCATCTCAACGGGCTCGAACAAAAACAGATAGCCTTTTAACAAGGACATGCTTTTGTTGGGCGGAATGACATAAACATGGTTGGGCTGCACCTTGAGGCGATCGCTTGCCTGTACAACTTTCATTTTGGTGGTTCGTTGCAATAATTCTGGCATAATGCCCACATGGGTTGGATCGAGATGTTGGATTACCACGAAGGCCATCCCATTGTCCGTGGGCATGTTTCCAAAAAATTGCTCCAAGGCTTCGAGTCCACCTGCCGATGCGCCAATACCTACAATTGGAAAAACAGGAGTAGAAAATACTTTACTCTCGACTTGGGCTGTTCCCTTTGGTTTTTTTGTGTTGGTGGACTGTTTCATTATGTGCTGTTATTCTATATATTTTGTTGATTATAGGTTACAGGTTTCAGTTATTTAAAATTAGAAACATCTAATGCACGTTAACACTCACCCTTTAGAGCCTGACCCGATTTTTATCGGGAGGGCTGTGGGGTTTCTGGTTGTCGGTTATATCCTGTCCATATACCAGTTCAATGTTTTTTCCAATTTCCGGTATTTCATTAAATCGGTTATGATTTTTTTTAAGCGCATGAACGCTGTTTCGCTTTTCACTACATAATCTACTGCTTTATGGTGCATACATTCAACGGCCACTTCAATTTTGTCCTGGCACGAGAGCATGATGACCGGAATATTGGAGTCAACTTCTAATATTTTATCCAGAATGGCGATACCGTTTTTGGCCGTTTTATCAATCCCGTCGAGGAAATAATCCAAAATGATGATATCGGGTTTGTTAGAAAGGTTTGCCACACAAAGTTCGCCTGTAACATACGTTTCGATATCGAAATCGCCATTTTCAAGAAATTCAATTTCAAGCATTTTCAGGAACAATGTATCATCGTCGACCAAAAATATCTTTATTTTATTATTTTTATCCATTTACTGTATTTTTTATTAATTTCAACTCACCCTCTAATTCCCTACATGCCTGGCTACAAACCATTTCAATTTGAAACACCAACTTGGGTATCTCCTCAAATTCTAATTGTGTACTTGCAAATTCCTGTACCTTTTGAGCCATGCTTTCAAAATCGCTGTTAATGCCCATAATTGAAAAGGAAGGGATAATCTTATGCAACGAAGCATACAATAAATCCCAATCTTTATCCTTTAAACTCTGCTTCATGGTGCCAATTAAGGGTGGAATTTGTTCCAAATATAGTGTAATCATCTGCATCATCAAATCGGGATCTGATTTTGTACGACGATTTAAATAAGCAAGGTCAATGCATTTCAATATTGGGGATATAATAAGCTCTTCTTTAGTATTACTAAGGTTTTGAGCCATTTTTTTTACCAAACCTACAATTTTATTGTGCAAAATTCTTTCGTCAACAGGTTTAGCAATGTAATCGTTCATGCCCACTGCTTTGCATTTTGCCAAATCAACGGTAGTAACATCGGCGGTTAATGCAATAATAGGAATGGTTGAATGCATTGTTGCACGAATGTGTTCAGTGGCTTTAAAACCATTCATTACCGGCATTTGAAGATCCATAAGTATGGCATCGTAGGCTTTTGTTTTAAGCTTTTCGATGGCAATTTCACCGTTGCCGGCAATGTCGCAGGTGAATCCAAAATCCTCCAATATAGTTTTCATCAACAATTGATTCAATACAATGTCTTCGACCACCAAAATTTTCAAGCCTTTAATGTCCAAATCCACTTCTACATCTTCGGCTTCGTATTCTGCCTCTGCATCGGTTTTTTTAAAGGTTAAGCTGAAACTGAAAGTCGAACCTACATCAATTTCGCTAATAACATGTATGTTGCCACCCTGAGGTTCGACCAGCTGTTTCACAATAGCCAGCCCAAGGCCGGTGCCGCCAAATAACCTCGAAGCTCCGCTGTAGGCTTGCTGAAAATTTTCAAATATTTTATCGAGCTTGTCGTTAGCAATTCCAATTCCTGTATCCGAAACCGCAAATTCAATCTTTACCTGCTCATCATCTTCCTTAAGCAGGTTTACCTTTACTACAATTTGCCCGTTTGAGGTAAATTTTACGGCATTACTTAAAAGGTTTATAACAATTTGGTGCAGCCGCACCGGGTCGCCCAGCAGCATTTCGGGTATCCTGTCGTCGTATTCCTTAACAAGTTTAAGGTTTTTCTCTTGTATTTTGGGTTCGAATAAATGAAGCATTGCCGAAATTGATTGCGATAATTTGAAGGGGATTTGTTCGAAAACCATTTTCCCGGCATCAACTTTTGCCAGGTCGAGTATGTCGTTAATAAGTACAATTAATGATTTGCCACTAAGCTTAATGGCTGCAAGATATTCGGTTTGTTGCGCCGTAAGTTCGGTTTTCAGCAATACTTTTGTAAAGCCTATAATCGCATTCATTGGGGTGCGTATTTCGTGGCTCATGTTCGACAAAAACTGCTGTTTAGCTTTCACCGCATCTTCGGCAATGCGGGTTGAATGTTCAGCTTTTCTTTTGGCTCTTTCAGCAACATCGGTAGCTTTTTCAGCAGCAACTTTAGCTTGGATTAATTCACTTGCAATTTGCTTTTGCTCGCTTACATCGCGTGCAACCACAACCGCACCAAGCACTTTACCCCTTTTATCCTTATAGGCCGATCCATTAAATAATACTTCAGTTAGCTTACCTTCTTTATGTCGCAGTGTAAGCGGTGAATTGGCTACAGATCCGTTGGCGAACACTTCCTGATATACTTCGTGCGCTTTCTGTGATTCGGTAAAATACCCGGCAAAGTCGGTCCCGGTAAGTTGTTCGCGGCTTATTCCTGTAATATTGGCCAAAGCCGCGTTCATATCGGTAATCTTCCCTTTCGTACTAATCGTTATCAAAGGGTCAAGACTTGCTTCTATTAAACTTCTTGCGTTCACTCTGTTCTCATTCATTTGTTAATTTCCAATTTCTTCAATCGGACTCCTCCTTTTATCTTTCAACTGTTTAAAATGCGATGGTGTAAGTCCGGTTATCTTTTTAAACTGATTGGATAAGTGCGCCACGCTGCTAGAGTTTAATTGATAAGCAATTTCGGTGAGGTTAAATTCGCCATACATAATCAGTTCCTTCACCTTTTCAATTTTATGGGTGATGATGTATTGCTGTATGGTAATGCCTTTTACTTCGGAGAAAACATTGGAGAGATAGGTGTAATCCATCTTCAGTTTTTCGCTAATGTAATCGGAATGGTTGATTTTGATAAAATCGTTTGATTCGTGCACCATTTCAATAATCACATTCTTAATCTTTTCGATAAGAATCGAGCGTTTATCATCCATCAATTCAAGACCTGAAGGAAGCAAAGCATTTTTTAATTGAACCAATTGCTCACTGTTCAGGTTTTCCATAATTTCAACCTCACCTAAATCGACCAAAACGAAGTGGAGTTTAAGTTCTTTAAGAACTTCTTTCACCACGATTTTGCATCGGTTACTCACCATGTATTTGATGTATAATTTCAAGATATATAGCTCCTTACAATTTGGTTTCTATTCAAAGTTAAGTATTAAAAAAGATAAAAACCCGGTTTCGGGACTTAATCTTCAAAATGAATTATAAGAAAGTAAAATAAACTCAAAAATATGTTACATAATTTCGATTAATAGTTACATAAATCACACATTTTTGGCTCATTTGTTCTTGTACTTTTCGATTATTAATCGAGCCATTAAATAGCTTATTGTTGATTCAGCTCCCTGATTAAGATTAACATTTTGTTTTTCCAACCCATCGTAGCAACCGCCGGTACAGGGGTTGTAAATAATTTGATTTAAACGGTTTTCTCCCAGGAACCAGTTAAAGGCCGTTTTCATTTTCAAGCGGTATTCTTCATCTTGAAATACATCGTAGAATTTACTTAAAGTCATAATGGTGTAAGCTACATCAACAGGCTGTTCTCCATATTGACTCAAACTGTCTCCTTTTTGGAGCCATTTTTTATTGGATATAACCTCTATCCCATTTTTGTTGAATATTTTTGATAAAAGAAAATGAAACGACGAAAGAGCAATCTCTTTATAAATTTTTTTCCCGCTAAGCAGCCATGCATTGAGTAATGCCTCGGGCAAAAGACTGTTTGCGTAGGTTAGATAACTTTCGAACCATTCCCAATTTTTGGCCGATTCGTGTTTGTACATTCGAACCATACGCATGGCCAATTTTTCGATTGTCTGCAAGGTTTCCTTTGTCCCAAATACGTCCTGACTGTAAAATAAACCTTTAATAATAAACGCCATTGCCCGGGTTGAATGTATTTCATCAAGTTGGGGCAAAGCCTTTTGCAGAATAAAATTGGCCTGAATAATCAATTGAGCAGGCAACAACGATTCTTTTGAAATAAGAAAACCCAATGCCCATATTGCACGACCATTGGCATCGTCGAGATTTGTTTCCCTGTTTTGTTTTGTAAAATGCAGGTTTTTATCAATATAGTTCTCGAAACGCCCCGAAGGAAGCTGGCAGCGTTCAATAAAATTGAGGTAGGTTTGCAAGCATGGCAAATCGCTGTTATTGCTCGTTAATTCGTAGTGCATGCATAGGGCAATAAGGGCACGTGCATTATCATCGAGCGTGTACCCTGAACCTAAGTCGGGGTGGTTTATTTTTGAAAACTGAATAATTCCAACGTCGCTTGTCATATTTTTCAGGTGACTCAGGTTTATGGCAGGCAAACTGTAACGAGGCACTATTTTTTTACCCGATATTTCTTCGAAAACTTTAGAATGAGAAATAGCCGAATTTTCCCATGCCGAGGAGATAATTTTCTGAAGCGTGTTTAAACTGATGTTGTTTCGCAAAGTATCGTCGCTGAGCAGTTTTTTCACCCCCATTGCCAGTTGATGTGAGTTCCCGAAATCGAAAATAATCCCGGTATCATCGGTCAAAACTTCTTTGGCATGGGGAATTGGAGTTGAAATTATTGGGCAGGCACAACTCATGGCATAGGCAAAAGTTCCGCTAACGGCCTGGTTCGGGTCGTTGGTGGTAAACAAATAAATGTCGGTTAATTGTAAATATTCGAGCAAGTTGGGGGTGCTTAAATAACTGTTAATGAACCTGACATTGTTTCTAATTCCCAATGATTTTACCATTTCATCAAGCATTTCGCGGTATCTTTCGCCATCGTTTTTCACCACCTCGGGATGCGTTTTGCCAATTACAAGAAACATTACTTCGGGACTGGTTTTAATGATTTCGGGCAAAGCCTGTAAAGTGGTTTCAATACTTTTGCCCGAACTTAACAATCCAAACGTTGACAAAACTTTACGGCCCGTTAAGCTGTATTTCTTTTTCAATACATCTTTGTTAATATGCTCAACCAGGTGCGTACCGTGTGCAATAACCGATATTTTATCGGGAGCAATTCCATAATCGTGCACTAAAATATCCAACGATTGATGGGTCATTACAATAAGCGATTGACATACAAATGCAATCATTCGGACTTTTGCCCTTAAAAGGATTTCAGGCCGGGGTAAAACCGTATGAAAAACTATGGAAACCGGCTTTCTGACATCAACAACAAATTTAAGAAACTCCTTTTCCTGGGCATGATAAAAACCAAATTCATGCTGTATCAACACAATTTTAATTTGCTTGTTTTGATTAATAAAGTGATTCAACTTTAAGTACCCATTCGCTTCTGTTGTATCGAGAGTGTAGCAAACATCGCTCGGGTAGGTATGGTTTGATTTTCCGGATTCCAAGGCGCAAACTTTTATCGAAAACGAAGCCCCAAACTGCTTTTTGAGTGCGCTTATCAAATCGTTCGAATAAGTGGCAATACCACATACGCGCGGAGGATACGATGTAAGCACAAGTATTTCGGCAAGAGCATTGGAGTGTTCAACCACAACATTTTCGCTATTCCGTTTTAGAGGAATTGTTTTTCGATAACTCACAACCTCGGTTTGAAACAACTCAGTAAGCCGGTTATTTCCACTATTGAACTGGTTCGTGATTTTTTCAATACTCATCGTGCACAGTATAAGTTAATAATTCGGCAACAAGCGACGAAAGGCTTAACGATGCCGTAGCAATTACTGAATCGGCCGCTCCGTAATAAATGTATAAGGTATCGCCATATAAAGCTGTACCAGTTGGGAAAACCACATTGCTTACTTCGCCCTTGCGTTCCCATTCTTTTTCGGGAGAGAAAAGTGCATAGGGTAAGCGGGCAATCACTTTGTCCGGGTTTTCGAGGTCGAGCAAAGCCGCAGCACAAGCCGAGTATACTATTCCATGATCGGTTTCTTCTGCTCCATGATAAATCAGCAGCCATCCATGCTCGGTTTCAATGGGCGGGCAACCTGCACCAATGTAGCTTGAATCGTGTGGGTATAAAGGGTCGAATAAAATGTGATCCTGAAATTCCTGAAAATAAGTGTCCCAAAAGTCTTTATTCAAATCCTCCAGTTCATCGAAGTGCGTTATTTGAATTCCGGGTCTGATCCTGTGCAGGAATACCAATTTGCCTTTAATTCGTCGTGGAAAGAAAACCACGTTTTTGTCCCACAACATAATTCTTTTATCCGGATCGGACTCCTGATAATAGAATTTCTGATTCCGGTAATATTTTTCGTTAACTTTTCCCGAAGTTTCGGCGCGGTAAACAAACTCAGCATAGGTAATGGGCGGTACTATTACCCCATGTTTTTCGAACGTTTTCAGATCTTTTGACGTGGCCAAAGCTCCACGGGCGTTCATGCCATCGTAAGCTGTATAAGTTAAATAATACAGTTCATCAATTTTCACAATTCGAGCATCCTCAACCCCTTGCGATTCATAATCGAACTCAGGTACTATTATTGGTTTATCCCAGCGTTTAGCAATCGACAGAGGGCCGTTTAGCCTGCAATGCCCAATGGTTGAACGATTGCCTTTTTGTACTGCCCGGTAAAACAAATGAACATCGTCGTCAATCCTAATTGCGGCAGGATTAAGCACGCCGTCGTTTTCGAATTCCAAATTTGTTTTCGATAATAGTATGCCTTCTCTTTTAACTTCAATCATGGTTGTGTTTATTTTACGTTCTCAACTGTCAAATCTTTAAAAGCCTTGCCCAATTCATTCATGTCATGGTTAAACTCTTGTTTAAAACCAATCCATTTGTCTTTCCCCTCTTCTTTATAGTCTTTCAGGTTTCTTTTTAATTCATTATTTTTCTTTTCCATTGCAAGCAACTTTTTATTGTAATCAGCATTGATTTCCTTTTTTTCAGTTGCCATTTTGGCCTTAAATTCAGCAATATTTTTTTCCTGGGCTACAATAATCTTTTCAGCTTCTATTTTGAATTGCTCATAGTTACTAATAGTATCCAGTCTGATCTTGTACAATTCAGCTTTAGAATCTGCCAAATCCTTTTTATCATTCTGTACTTTATCTTCTGCATTTTTTACTTTTGTGGTTCTCGACTGACAACCGGTAAAAACCGTTAACGTCAGGAATAGAACACTACCAATGATTAAAACTAATTTTTTCATCTTTATAAATTTTAGTGATATAATACAAAGGTGCTCTTCACAATGCAGATAAACATTACACAACAGTAAAAATAAGTTACATGAATCACACGTTTGAGAAACTGTTTAGATTTCATCCTTCGGGATGTTTTTCACCTGGCCAAGTGAAGAATTACCAATCGGGAAACCTTTGTAGGTATTGATTTTACGAAGCTTCCAGATTATTTAGATAGTAAAGAAATGATTGCAGAATATCTCATTATCGTTTTTATAATAAGCGTAATAGACTTTTTATGGTTTAATTTATTTAGTTTTAATTACCAATGACGGATCAAATGGATACCTGCCAAAATCAGCACCATACAAAGCTAAGCCTCCATTGTCATTAGTTTCTATCCTTACAATAATATTTTTCATGCTTTCCAATTTTTTCAACAGTTGGTTTAACTGATAATGGTACTTCTTGCGGCAAACTAATAGGACTTATAACTAATCGTGATTATAGGTTATGGTGCAGATGTAATATGTGAATGTTGTAAATCTTTCAAAAAATGATGTAAATCTTTCCTTCTATACAACACGTACCTTTATAAGGTAGAAATATAAAATCATTCGACAATTTACTGTAGGCAATAAAGATGTTCAGAATTCATGAAAGTACTTCTATTTCAGTTCATGATTGTTTTTTGCAACTCAAATAAGAAATTAGGTGTGACTCAAAATTTAAAATTTGATAGCGGTTGTAATTAAAGTTTTTACGAATAATTATTAAACTAAATTTTATCAATATGAAGACTAAACTATATACAATCTTAGTGACATTTTTTCTGTTTTCAATACCGATTTCAAATTTTGGTCAGGCATCTGACTTAAAAACATGTGCTGATTTCATTCTCTTCACCTCGTCTGGAACGATAACAAACACAGGAGTTTCTCAAATACTCGGAGGTGCGGTTGGAACAGACCTGGGTGCTTTGACTGGTTTTGATGATGTTAACTGTGGGAAACATGTTGAAAATGCTGAAACAGCCCAATGTAAACTGGATTTGCAAGCCGTTTATGATGAAATAGCTGCTATTGATCCCACAGCAACAATAACGGCCGCAAGTCTTAATGGCAACACAATCACCCCGGGTATTTATCAAATCGATGAAGCAGTATCACTAACTATCAACCTGACTTTAGATGCTCAGAATAACCCCAATGCGCTATTCATTTTTAAAGTAACAGGCGCCATTTCAACAGCCGCATCTGTGAATATCCTCCTAATTAACGGAGCATCGGTTAATAATATTTTCTGGCATGGAACCAGTGCAATAGGTGCGGGTGCCAGTGCTTCACTAAAAGGAATATTTATGACAAATGCAGGTGCCATTACATTGGGAGCAGGTGCTTCACTCGAAGGGCGGGCACTTACAATTCTTGGAGAAGTTACGATTGATAGCAGTACGTTAACAGGCTGCATTATGCCCGAAGCAACAACAGTTACTTTGACCCAGCCAACGTATGATGTGGCAACAGGAACCATCGAGGTAACGGCGCCTTTGGGTGCAGGAATGTCTTACAGCATTGATGGTATCGACTTTACGAATACAACCGGCCTGTTTGAAAATGTCACCGGTGGCGAATACACGGTAACATCAAAAAACAGTGATGGGTGCATTTCGTGGACAGATGTAGTTTTAGTAGGTTATTTGCACAAACCTGACTTAAAAACATGTGCTGACTTTATCCTCTTTACATCCTCCGGAGGGATTACAAACACCGGGGTCTCTCAGATTCTGGGAGGTGCCGTTGGAACTGACTATGGTGCTTTGACCGGGTTTGATGATGTTAACTGTGTGAAGCATATTCAAAATACTGAAACAGCCCAATGCAAGTTGGATTTGCAAGACGTCTATGATGAAATATCAGCCATCACACCAACAGCAACAATAACAGCAGCAAGCCTTACTGGCACAATTACACAGGGCATTTATCAAATCAATGAAGCAGTAGCACTGACCATTGACCTGACTCTGGATGCTCAGAATAACCCCGATGCACTTTTTATTTTTAAAGTAACAGGAGCCATTTCAACAGCCGCATCTGTGAATATAAATCTGATTAATGGCGCATCAGTTAATAATATTTTTTGGCACGGAACTGCCGCTATAGGTGCAGGTGCCGATGCTTCGCTCAAAGGAACATTTATGACAAATGCAGGTGCTATTTCTTTTGGAGCTGGCGCCATGCTTGAAGGACGAGCACTTACAGTTATTGGAGAAGTTACGATTGATAGCAGTACGTTAACAGGCTGCATTATGCCTGAAGCGACAACAGTTACTTTGACCCAGCCGACCTGCTCGACAGCAACAGGAACAATTGAGGTAACAGCTCCCTTAGGCGCAGGAATGACCTACAGCATTGATGGTACAGACTTTTCCAATACCACAGGCCTGTTTACAAAAGTACCCGCAGGCGATTATACCGTAACATCAAAAAACACAGAAGGCTGTATTTCTACGATAGACATTACATTGACAGGGTTTCCCCACCCACCTGAATTAGGTACGGTGACCGATTTTGTACTCTTCTCGTCCGTCGGCGACGTTACCAATACAGGAGTTTCGACGATTACAGGTGGGGCTATAGGTACACACGCCGGAGCCATAACTGGTTATGACCCCAGCGTTGAGCAACATATTGCAAATGAAGTAACACTCCAATGCAAAACAGATTTGCAAGCTGCATTTGATGAAATAGCTGCTATGCCGACAACGGAGGCAATTGTTGCTGCAGATCTTTCGGAAGCTACCCTTACAGCAGGTGTGTATCACATCAATTCCGCAGCAACACTCGCCGCGAACCTGACTTTAGATGCCCAGGGTAATTCTGAAGCAATGTTCATTTTCAAGGTAACGGGCGCATTTTCAGTGGCCGCAAGCGTACATATTAATTTAATTAATGGCGCAAACGTAAATAATGTTTTCTGGAATGTAGATGGTGCTGTAAGTGCAGGTACTGGAGCTACCCTGAGGGGAACTTTTCTTGCTTTGGCAGGCGAAATTGCTTTAGGAGATGGGGCCAACCTCGAAGGCAGAGCACTTACAATTGCAGGTGCCGTTACCACGAACAATAGTCATGTTTCAGTATGTATTCAGCCTGATGACCCAATCATTACCCTCACTCAGCCAAATTGTTCCCGGAATACAGGATCTATTACCATCACATCTCCAACGGCAGACGGCATGACTTATAGAATTGATTACTGTGACTTTTCGAATACCACAGGTATATTTACCGACATACCTCCAGGTACATACCTTGTAACTGCAAAGGATGTGGATGGTTGTATTTCTGATGGCACAACAGTGATAATCAATGAGGAGTCACCAGACATTACCTGGACGGGTGCTGCAAGCAGTGAATGGAATAATTCCGGAAACTGGGATTTGGCCGAGATTCCAGGCGTTTACTGCGACGCAATTATCCCAATTGATGCAGTTGTAAATATTAGCTCCGACACACCCGCTGAATGTAAAGGCCTTACAGTTGAAAGTGGTGCTACGTTAACCATTCAATCAGATGTTTCAAACAACGGGTCATTAATTGTTAACGGCACTTCCCTGGGAAACGTAACCTATAACAGGTATGTAACTGCAAACAACTGGCATTTGCTGGCTTCACCGGTAAGCGGACAGTCAATCAGCGGATTCCAATCTGCAAATCCAATAGCTTTTCAGGACCCAAAATATGGCATTGCCCCATACGATAATATAACCCCGGGCTGGGGCTTTTATACTATTTCGAATATAGGTTCAGCAGGTAATTTTATACCTGGCAAAGGATACGAAGTACAAAGTACAGCAACAGCGCTTTCGTTTACAGGGAGTATAAATACATCAGATGTTTCCATTGCTTTAACAACACCCGCATCTCCCGGAAAAAAATGGAACCTTATTGGGAATCCGTTTACAGCTTCTGTTAATGCCAATATCCCGGCCGATGGTACCAATAATTTTTGTGGTATTAATACTGGTATTTTGGATGATTCTTATGAGGCCATTTATGTATGGGATGCATCAGCAGATGATTATACAACGGTAAATAACTCAGGCACGGCATTTTACGTTGCACCGAGCCAGGCATTTTTTGTTTATGCTGCCTCGGACGGAGATGCCAGCTTCACCGAAGCGATGCAAAACAGCCAAACTGGCGACATGTTCAAAAGCGGCGAAACCGGTCATCCTGCCATTACCCTGTTTGCCGAAAACGAAAGCCATAAAAAATCAACCCACATAAAATACATCGGTGAAATGACAACCGGTCTTGACCCCGGTTACGATGCTGGTCGTTTTTCGGGTGGTGATAACCGTTTTGCTGTTTACACCCATTTGGTAGGCGACAACGAAAATAAAGTGGATTTCGATATTCAATGTTTGCCAGCAGATGAATTCAACCACATTGTACCTGTTGGATTAAATGCTCCCGAAAATACCGAAGTAGTTTTCCATGCCGAAGCAATAAACCTGCCTTCTGATGTTCCGGTTTATCTCGAAGATAAAGTTACAGGCGTTTTTACTGCGCTTCACGAGCCGAATAGTTTTTATACCATAAACATCGCTGCAAAAAGCGAAGGAACAGGACGATTCTTCCTGCACACCAAATCGGCTGCTACGGGTATTGAAACACTTGCCAGCAACAACGATTTTACCATTATTCCACGTCCGCAATACAACAGCATTCGGGTGATTGGCTCTTTTGGTAACGGGGCTGAAATGGCTGTTTACGATATGACCGGTCGAAAACTCTTAACCCGAAACCTTAATGATAAGGAATTAAACGATGTGGACATGGGTGAATTAATCAGTGGATTTTATATCGTTTTCATTAGTTCAACAACTCAAAGGGTGAGCAAAAAAATTAGTTGGGTTAAAAATTAACAGATGTTGAATTTTAGCGAATTTTTGAAATTGAAAATAAATTATAAAAAAGGAATATAATGAAACATCATAAAACAGAAAAGCAAAACAACCCTGCAAAAGAGAGCAACAAGATTACCCGTAAAGAAGCCTTAAAAAAAGCAGGTAAATATGCAGCGGTTACTGCAGCAACCATGTTTGTGGTTTTAAGCCCGAAGGAGTCGCAGGCACAAAGTTCGGCTCCTCCTACTCCAGGGTGGTAATCAATGAGCAACAATAAAACAGAAAAAAAATTGGACAAAGTGTTGTCGCTTTCTTTGGGCAAAAAAACACTGATTTGGCTGGCTGAAATAAACAAATATCTCATTGTTAATCCACCCTTCGATAAAATTATTGAATTGATTTATCGGGGAGAAAGTAAAAAATCCATATTGGAATATTGTGTCGTTACATTAAACCTCTCAATAGATGAAGCAAAACAAACCATTCAACAGGTAAAAAATAATTTATCGAAAATTGAGCATCAAAAAGATTTTTCAGGAAATAAAATCCATTCAAAATTAAAGAATCTGACTTTTGATTGTAAACGATTCTACCAAATTAACGGAGTCGTATTTTCCATTGAATACGAAATCCCGGAAATTGAATATATGATTCATCCAAAATTTGCCCATTTGGAAATTAAGAAAACAGATGAATACCAAAATCATTTCCAGCTTTTTCAAATCGGAAATGAAATTGTATTACTGGTAAATGGTGAAAAGATTGGCAGCTGGACAAAAGAGATGGAGCATTTTATGACCGGAAAAGTGTCGATGGAAATTCTTCAGAAAATTCACCACAACCGGGAAAAAGACTGGATGGCTGTATTTCATGCTGCAGGTGTTTCAAATGGTATAGAAAGTATTATGTTTTTAGGCGATTCAGGAAACGGGAAAAGTACACTTTCCGCAATTTTACTGGCCAGTGGATTTGAAGTGCTTACCGATGATTTTTTACCTGTTGAAAGTGAAACTTCAAAACTCTGCTCCTTCCCTGCCGCCATTTCAATAAAAAAACACGCAGTTGATTTACTCGCTCCCAAATTCCCCGAACTGCATAATGCTCATGAATATTGTTATCCGCTTAATAAAACTGTCCGATATTTATCGAACCCCTATGCGACAAAAGGAATTCCTAAAAAAGTTCCTTGCAAAGCTTTGGTTTTTGTGAAATATGAAGTAAAATCCAACCTGCAGTTTAGCACCTTGTCAAAAGATATTGCTTTTCAGAAATTAGTACCCGACTCGTGGTTATCGCCAGTAGAAAAGAATGCAAAACAATTTTTAAATTGGTTTGAGAAACTTCCCTGTTATCAATTAACCTATTCCAATAACGAAGCAATGGTAGAAGCCGTTAAAAACATATTTAATGATGAACTATAAACAATGTTTGTTTTTTGTTGGCAAATGCCTGACGCTTGATCAACATCCGGAGCGAATAGATGAAGTTAAGAAAACAATAAAAACGGGTGCCGTAAACTGGGAAAATGTTGTAAAATTAAGCAGCGGACAGTTTGTTTTACCCGCTCTGTATTTGCAATTAAAACGAAACAGAATTCTCTTGGAATTACCAGCCGATTTGGTGAAATATCTGGAAGAAATCACCGACCTCAACCGAAAACGAAACCTGGCAATTCTGGAACAGGCCAAAGAAATAACATCAATACTTTATGCACATAAAATTTCTCCGGTTTTTTTAAAAGGAGTAGCGCATTTGTTAGCTGGCCTTTACACCGACATTGCCGAACGAATGATTGGCGACATTGAC
>JAFGGY010000118.1 GCA_016930365.1 Prolixibacteraceae bacterium
CTACCGCGATTACATAGAGAAGATTGCTCATAGTGTTATATTTTTTTAAATTGTTTTATTCGTTACAACAAAGATGAATCTCTTTATTTTACAAACTGTTACACAAAGCAGGATAATTGTTACATATTTCACTCCTGCATTATCTGCTGCCCTGTTTGTTCCCTCTCTTTTTTGCTGAATTCTTATCGTAAGGTTTATTTCCTAATTGACTTACGTTTTTATGTTTTGGTGTTATGGCCTTGTTGTGTGAATGATAAGGATGGTCTTTTCGCTTCGTGTATTTCGTATCGCGACTATCGCGAATATTATCTTGTTTATAATGACCTTGTTTGTATTGCTTGTAATAATTCGAATAATGATCGTTTCGCAAATAGGGTTTTGGCTCGTTTATTACCACTTTGTAGGTTTTATATAAATCGGCATGACGGTATTGGTAGGGTAACCTTTTGGAGAAAATCCATTTATTGCCTTTCATGTAAATAAACTGCTTTTTTGGGGCATAGTAATACAAATTATGTTCAGGCATGTAATAGTATTCGACATAGTCATACGATACCGGTCCCCAAAGTGGTTGTGCGTTGATATTGACGTTTACACTTACCTGAGCTGAGGTAAGAGCGGCTTTCATTAAAAAAAGGGCCGAAATAATCAAAACGATTCGAAGCTTTTTCATCGTATTAAATATTAATTGGTTGATGTAAAGTAGTCTTTGACGAAAGCCTGCATTTGATTATCCGTCATTTTATCGGCAGGTTTGATTTCGATTTTGATTTTTTCGAAATGACGGTCAATTTTTAGCACATTAAAAAGCTCCGTTTTTGAATCGGTGGGTCCAAACAGTAGTACTTCGTCATAATCTTTAACAACCTCACTTATTCTTTTGAAAAAGGATGATAGCTGGTTCTGCTCTTTGTTTTGGATCATGCTTTCATCGAGGGAGTTTAGGGGTTCATCTTGTTCTCCGATTTGTGCTTTGAGCGTTGCAGAAGATATCGCTTCTTTATGGTATTCCATAATGTGAGCAACGGAATGATCCATCCAAATGCCCAATTGTGTTTTTGTTTTCATTTTGTTTATTGTTTATTAATGGATTAAAATTTATATTGTTTTTACTCATTTATTTTTAATCAATAATCATCCTTAATCGCTTCAAAACCCGACACTACATCAAACAACTCCTCATCGATTGAGCTTTGTCGTAAACTATGGAATTTATGGCTGAGTTCATCCAGCAATTCATCGATGTTTTTTTCAGCTCGTTGCATGGCGGCCAGGCGGCTGGTGTTTTCAGCGGCCAATGATTCGGCACATGCCTTGAATAAAGATGTAAAAAGATAAGCATGGATAAGTGCCAATAAG
Organism: Prolixibacteraceae bacterium; assembly: GCA_016930365.1. GTDB lineage: Bacteria > Bacteroidota > Bacteroidia > Bacteroidales > Prolixibacteraceae > Roseimarinus. The sequence goes on from JAFGGY010000118.1 coordinate 1,360, forward strand.
GTTGGCTTAATCGCACCAATAACCTGGGGAATGAGCTTTGTAGGCCATGTAAGTGCTGTAAGTGATTGTCTCCATGTTTCATCTAATGGCAATAAACGTTGAACCGTGGGGTAATAATTTGCTGCTGACTTTAGCTGATTATGAAAAATATAAACCTCATTTGTTTTGTTGTTATTAAAAACATCTTCGCTTTTGGCTAAAATTTTTTGTACAAGTGGTGTTATCGCATGTACTGAACCGGGCACAGAGAAAAGTTTTGAGGTGTTATAGCCAATATCTGATAGCAACAATTGAACACGTTCGCCCACCGCCCATATTTCTTTTTTGCCCGATAAGGCTTTGAGCGATTGGGATGCAAAATCGGCAAGAGAATCGTTAAACTTCCCCACCAATCCTTGATCCGAACCAAAAACAATGGCACAAATTAATTTCTCGTCATTGCCTTTCGGTTCTTTCTTTTCAATTGTGGAATTGATTTTTTCTTGCCTTAAGTATGCGATGATACCCAAAGAAACTGTACGATAATAATCGCTAAGAGAATTCACGGCCGTTTCGTATTGCCCGATATTTGAGGCTGCTACCGCCTTCATGGTTCGTACCAAAGATTTGAGATCTTCGGCGCCGCTCAATTTTCTTCGCAAACTTTCCTGTGTTTCCATTAGGGTTCGTTTTGTTCAGTTTCAGTTTTTTCTTGAAAAGGCAAAAGTGTATTTTCTGCTAATTTTAAAATTGCTTCACGGTCAGCATCTTGTAAACCTTTTTCCGAAAACAAGCGTTTCACTAAAACAGCCGGAAGTTCAGCACTCATTTTCCGCAGGGCAAGTTCTGCTTCCTGCATTTTGATAATGGGAACAGTATCAAAAAGTTCGTCTGTTAATGCAAGTAACACAACTATTTGTTCCGGAACAGATATTGGTTGAAGTTCTTGTTGTTTAAAACAAATTCTGATTCGTTTTCCATGTTCAATGATTTTTCGGGTATCGGCATCCAATCGTGTACCGAATCGAGAAAAGGTTTCAAGTTCTTCAAACTGAGCATAAGCAAGTTTTAGGTTGCCAGTTGTGGAGCGATAGGCCGATAATTGGGCTTTACCACCCACACGCGAAACAGATTTCCCCACATCAACAGCGGGTAATATGCCTAATTCAAACAGTTTAGGCGAAAGATAAATTTGTCCATCGGTAATAGAAATGAGGTTTGTAGGGATGTATGCAGAAATATTTTGCGCTTCTGTCTCAATAATGGGCAAAGCGGTAAGCGAACCGCCTTTAAGCTCGTCGCTCAGGTGTGTAGCCCGTTCCAATAATCTTGAATGGATATAAAAAATGTCACCGGGGAAGGCTTCACGTCCCGGAGGTCTTCTCAACAAAAGAGAAA
>JAFGGY010000119.1 GCA_016930365.1 Prolixibacteraceae bacterium
AAATAGCACTGAACAACCCGAATAAATTCATGGTAAAACAATGAAGACTTAAAAATCGATTAAAAATTGTTATAAAACACATCGATTATTTCTATTTTTGCCACACAATCATATTCAAAAAAGAATCGCATGCCACGTAAAGCTCCGCTTAAAGTTTTTACAGGAACTGCTACTTCCTATCTAACAGAGCAAATATGCAATTATCTCAACATCGACTTGGGAAAAACATCATGCCCGCGTTTTAGCGACGGTGAATTTGAGCCTTGCTTCGAAGAAACCATCCGTGGTTCGTATGTGTTTATCGTACAATCGACTTTTCCATCGGCTGATAACCTTTGGGAATTATTGTTGATGATTGATGCTGCAAAAAGAGCTTCGGCTTACAAAGTTATTGCTGTAATTCCTTATTTCGGATACGCACGGCAGGATCGAAAAGACAAACCACGGGTATCGATTGGAGCCAAAGTAGCAGCCGATGTGCTTTCGGCAACCGGTGTCGATCGGATTATAACGGTTGATTTACATGCCGACCAAATTCAGGGATTTTTCAATATTCCTGTCGATCATCTCTACTCATCATCGATGTTTGTGCCTTATATTCGCGAAATGGAACTGCCCAACGTTGTTATTGCCTCGCCCGATGTGGGCGGCACAAAACGGGCAAATACCTATGCAAAGTTATTGGGTACCGACCTGGTTATTTGCCACAAAACCCGGAGCAAGGCAAACGTAATAGGCGATATGACCGTTATTGGCGATGTAAAAGGGAAAGATGTAATACTGGTGGATGATATTATTGATACCGCCGGTACCATTACCAAAGCAGCCGATTTGTTGATTGAAAAAGGCGCAACCAGCGTGCGGGCTTTTGCAACGCATCCGATTTTGTCGGGACCGGCCTACGAGCGAATCGAAAATTCGGCACTTACCGAAGTCTTTTTTACCGATACCATTCCACTTAAAAAGCAATCCGAAAAAATTAAAATTATATCGTTGGCTCCTTTGTTGGCCGATGTAATCGACAAAGTGTATTATTATAAGTCGATTAGCACATTTTACATTCAATAAATGATGATTTTGTGCATTAGATTTTTATCTTTGCACCCGCTTTAAAATAAATATCAACGTGTATGCGGTTTGTCCCGGTAACCGGTAATAAAATGGCGGAGGGAAGGGCTGAGTACCACAAAAAATGAAATTATGAGAACATTTGAATTAGAAGGAAAAATTAGAGAAAATGTTGGTAAAAAAGATGCAAAGAGATTGCGCGCTGCCAACCAGGTGCCTTGTGTGCTTTACGGTTTAGAAGAGAATATTCACTTCTACGTTGATTTTGAAGTTGTGCGTAAATTGATTTACACACCTCATGTTTATCTGATTAACCTTAATCTCGACGGTAAAACATACCAGTCGGTAATGCAGGATATCCAATACCATCCGGTAACAGATGCACCTTTGCACATCGACTTTTTGAAAACCAGTGACGATAAGCCTGTTAAAGTAAACATTCCGGTGGTTACCAGCGGTTTTGCCAAAGGTATTCGCGCAGGTGGACGTTTGCAGGTTGAAATGCGCCGTTTATGGGTATCGGCATTGCCAAAAGATTTACCCAATGAGATCAAAATTGATGTTACCAACCTTGGAATTGGTGATAGCTACCGGGTAAGTGATATCGAAACCGATACATTGAAAATTCTGAACGTTAAATCTGTACCTGTTGTACGTGTAATGATTACCCGTGCTTCACGTTCAGCCAGCGGTGCTGCTACAGCTGACGGAGATGCAGCAGCCGAAGGCGAAGAAAGCTCAGAAGAATAGTCATTGTTCCAGAGTTATCAATTCTGAATTAAAAATTTTTAAATGAAGTATTTAATTGCCGGATTGGGTAACATAGGAGATGAGTATAAGAATACACGCCATAATATTGGCTTTCGAATATTGGACACTCTTGCCGGGGTGTCCAATATTGTTTTTAACGAAAACAAACGATACGGAGCTATAGCCGAATATAAATTCAAAGGGCGTACGTTTATTCTTTTAAAACCATCTACCTATATGAATTTAAGCGGAAATGCCATCCGGTACTGGATGCAAAAAGAAAAAATTCCGCTCGAAAACCTCCTTGTGCTGGTCGATGATATTGCTTTGCCTTCGGGAACCATTAGGTTGAGAGGCAAGGGAGGTGATGCCGGACACAACGGTTTGAAACACATTAACCAGACACTAGGTACAAATGCTTATGCCCGTTTGCGTTTCGGTATAGGAAACGATTTTAGCCAGGGACAACAAATCGATTACGTGTTGGGCGAGTGGAACGAAGAAGAAGAAAAAATGCTACCAGAACGAATCGATGTGGCCCTGCAGATAATTCAGTCGTTTGGTACTATTGGCCTCAATCGTACCATGAATCAATTTAACAACAAATAAGATTTTACTATGGCTTCAAACTCTGTTCGTATCGATAAATGGTTGTGGGCCGTACGCATTTTCAAAACCCGTAGTCTGGCTTCGGAAGCCTGTCGAAAGGGGCGGGTCGAAATTAACGGCGTATCGGTAAAACCTTCGCGCGAGATTAAAGAAAACGAAGTAATACTGGTTCGTAAAACTCCTGTAAACTATCATTATAAAGTTCTTCAGCTTACCGAAAAACGAATGGGGGCAAAGCTTGTTCCCGAATTTATGGAAGATATTACTCCAGCCGAAAATCTCGAAGTACTCGAAATGCAAAAGCTTATGGCGTGGTCTGACCGAAGCCGGGGCGAAGGACGCCCAACTAAAAAAGACCGACGCGAAATTGATCGATTATTCAACGATTAATTTGCTTATTACCAGTTGATTTATGTAACTTTGTGTGTTCATAAAAACCCAACTGCCATGAAAATAATAAGCTTAATCGTACCTGTGCTTTTTTCGTTGTTATTTGTACAGCCTTCGAAGGCACAAATCGACCCCAATGCCTTTTATCAATTTAAATCGCAAAACACAAACCTGTCAATTGATGGGTTGGAAACGCTTTATCCCCGTTCATCGTCAACTTATTTCAAAGGATACAATAAAACTCCAGATTTTGACAATGTTGCCTATCTCGACTCCGTAAAAGAAGCCTACAGTCTTACTTCCGATGAGCTAAATTTGTTGAAGCAGAATCATTTTTTTGTTACCGAAAGATTATCGCGTTCAACCTTTGCCAACGCTTTGCACGATATTTATATCAACGACCTCCCGGTTTTTGTTTCTACCGATATTATTCTCGATGCGGTGCATCGTTCGTATAGTTATTTGCTTAAAACACTCGAACGCGAAGTGATGAGTCAAAACCTTGAACAGTTTTTAGCTGCTTTGTACGAGAATTTTTCGTTGCTGCAACAAAAATATAACAACCAGGAGCTGGACGAAAACCTTGCCGACGTTGATCTCTATGTTAGTATAGCATATTCGTTAATTTCAAATCAGAATTATGAGCCACACATTGCTTCTGCCGAATTTTACCATACTCTTATGGATGGAATTGAAACGTGCAATATGGTAGAATTAAGTTTGTTTTGTAAGCCTGAACGAAGCCGGAAACTTGATTTTTCGCAATTCAAGGTACGGGGTCATTATGTGTATAGCGAAACAGACAGGATGATGAGTTACAAATCGCTCGAGCCCTACTTTAAAACGCAAATGTGGCTGGGACGTATCGAATTTTTTCTGACTCCACCCGCCAAAAATCCATGGGAAAATCCCTGGACCGATGAAGAGATACAACGAATGAATGTGAGCGCATTTATGCTGAATGAATTAGTAAACATGACCACTGAGAAACAATTGTTTGCGATAAACGAGCAAATTATTAACTACATGGTGGGCGAGAGCGATAACATTACACCGGAGCAATACACCCGATTTTTGAGTAAGCAGGAATTTACGGATGCCACTCAGTTTGCCAATAGTTCATTGTATAAAGAATATCAGTCAACTTTATTGGCAAACAAAGAATTTGAGCAGTTGATACTTGGCGGACTTCTGTATTCGAACCCCTATACAGAACAAGCCGATACATTGCCGGTGTCGTATCGTTTAAGTGGGCAGCGCTATGTTATCGACTCGCATATACTTTCGAATATGGTTTACGACAGAATTATTTATAATAGAGAAAAAATATTCAGAGGAATGCCCAACCCACTCGATGCCTTATTTGCTTTAGGAAACAACGATGCGTATTATTTTCTTAACGACGAACTCGAAACCTATAAATATGCTTCGAACCTGGCAAATATGCGTTACCTGACCGATAACAAAGAAGCATCGTTCTGGAAATCGGGTTACTACCACAGTTGGTTAGGTGCTATCCGTTGTTTGAATACTGTTGATGACGAAAATTTGCCGTTTTTTATGCGTACATCGGCCTGGCATCAGCAAAAAATGAATACCCAACTGGCCTCGTGGACACAATTGAGGCATGATAATGTGTTGTACGCAAAGCCTTCGTACACCGGAATGACCGGTTGCTCGTACCCCCATTCGTATGTTGAACCTTATCCCGAATTTTACAATACTATCGCTGATTTTACACGCGATCTGGCTTCGTTTTTAAATACCATCGACCTGGGAGGATGGGAAAGTGTACAAGTGGTTTCGGCACTGAACAGTATTCCGCCTGTATTGGATAAGCTCGAAATTATTGCCATAAAAGAACTTAACGGCACGCCCCTTAGTGCCGACGAAACAGATTGGCTAAAACGAATGCTTTTTGAAGATGGTATGAGTGGAAATCCACCATATTCGGGTTGGTATGCCGACATGTTGTTGGATCCATACAATATGCTCGAAAGCGATTTTCTTATTGTTGATGTGCATACACAGCCTACGCTCGAAACTGGCGAAGTTGTCGGTAAAGTGCTGCATATGGCTACCGGATTTGTCAACCTTGGAACTTTTATACTTCAGAATCCCGAAACAGAATCGTATATGGCTTATGTTGGACCATTTTTCGCGTGCTACGATACTATTACTTATAATTTTGAACGCTTAACTGACGAGGATTGGGAGGCTGTTGTGATGAACAATGCCTTGCTCAAACGCCCCGAATGGACAAGTGCCTTTTTGGCTAACGAAAAGGGGGTGTCGAGTGAAGTTATATATGAATTGCCATCGAAAATGCTGATTGTAACAGATTCTGAATCGATGGTTACTCAATCGGAAGTTGAGTGTTACCCAAATCCGGTAAAAATGTGCTTAGCATTCTTGTGCCGGGTGTATGTGATCGCTTGTCGTATCAGCTTTTTTCTGCCGACGGCAAGCATGTCGAAAGTGGCTATTTAACAAATTATTCGATGCTCGATTTTTCATCATTCAAAAAGGGATTATATTTGTTGCATCTGAATGGCGAAAACATAAACGAGATAAAAAAAATTGTTAAATACTGACCATGATTATAGCGGAAGAAAAGAAAAAAAAGAACATCACGGAATACATTTTATACATGTGGCAAATCGAAGATCTGATACGGGCTTTGAAATTCGACATGAAACAAATAAACGAAAAGCTTGTAGCTCAGTACCAGGTAGAAGAAGAGAAACGAAACGAAATATCGTTGTGGTACGAAAACCTGGTGCTGATGATGAAAAAAGAACAGAAGCAAACAGCCGGGCATTTACAGTTTTTGGTAAATACAGTTAACGATCTCAATCTTTTCCATAAAGCAATTATTCTTGAACAGGCCGATGCAGGCTACACCCGATTATACAACGACATAAAACCCGACCTGGAATTGGTTCGCCAAAAATCGGGAAATCAACATAACGATATCGAAGTTGCTTTAAATACTTTGTACCTGATATTAATGCTGAAAATGAACCAAAAGGAAGTGAGTGAAGGTACACAACAAGCGGTTTGGAAGTTTGGCAATTTTATGGCTTACCTCTCTAAGTTGCATCAATCGCACGAAGCAGGCGATCTTGAACTGGAAAATTTTAGTTGATTTTGGAAGTCAAAGCAGATGTCGAGATTTTTTTAAATTGAGGCAATAGGATTTGTTCGTAATGTGTAAAAATTCAACAAACAATATCGACGTATAAACTATTAATAATCAATAGTATAAAAAGTATTGACGCGGTTTATTTAATTAGCTTAACCCGAAAATCCTACATTTGATTTTTATCAACAGTTCGTTAATATTTTTAAGTAGCTGACAAAGAGTTGTTTGTGTAGTATTGGGCTAATTGTATAAATTGCTAACAATTAGTTTATTGCCAATAACGTTTAAGGTCTCATGTCCGAAATCTAATGTGTTGTTGTTATAGAAACCGATGTTCAATCTTTTGGTCGGGTATCATGCACTCTTTGCGTTTTCCAAACCATCGGTAACGGTTGCGGGCAATTAGCCGGTAAATGGAATTGCGAAACCATCGAGGCAAATGAATCAGGAAGTAAAAATGGCGATAAAATCTTAAATAACGGGCAATTCTCAAGGCTGCATCCGACTCTTGATAAAGGACACCATTTTCAATAAATAGTACCGAATCGTTAATATTTTGAGAGTTATACGGCTTTAACAGCTCTCTGGTTGCTGAATTTTGAAGAGTTCCAAAACGAATTATCTTTTCTTTTTCGTATTTTAAAATCAACTGTACCGCTGCATTACACAAATTACATACCCCATCGAACAGTACAATCGGCAATTGAGTATGTTTATCGGTTCGATTCATAATCCTTTTTGAGCCCCTCGGCAAGCCAATTTGCAACAGCTTGTCGGTTATCTTCAATAATAAAACGCTTTAGGTCGCGTTGGTGGTTAATATTACCCAATTCGATGTAGGTTGCAACTGGTATCGTATTTTTAAGCATGTACAGGTTGCGCGAGCTAACAGAGCCATGATACCCGCGTCCGGGCTGATGTTCGTTATATTTTTTGTCGAATGTATCGCGAAGTGTGAGTGCTGTTTCTTTGCCGGCCTTGCTTCGCTGGTCGTGGTAAAAAAATACATCAATTTTTTCGCGGGTGCTTCGCGAATCAACATGAATGATAATTGCTCGCTGATAACGGCCTTTGTATTTTCGGTATAACTTGTTAACGGCATCTTTTCGCTGACGCAATCTGGCATTCTGATTGAGTGGAATGTGCAGGTTTGGGTAACAAACTTCATCTTTGTCGGCCGGTAAATACCATCCGTCGCGTATTCCGTCGCTGTTATCACGCGTAATCATATATACTGTTGCGCCCATCGAAAGCAGCTCGCGTGCGAGCCGTAGCGTAATATCGTAAGCATACTCGTCTTCGCATAATTCTTTTCCATTGTATTTGCCTACAGCTCCGGGGTCGGGGCCGCCATGACCTGATACCAAATAATAAACCGCATTGCTTAATTCGTTGCTTACAATGATAATATCCTGGTTTTCGACACCAAAAATTGGGAATCGTTTTGTTGCAATATCAGCAGCCGGTTTTTCAGTCGTTTCAGCACTGATTTCTCGTTTATCTAAAAGTGGTAATTTATACGTTTGCCCAATATGCAACTCGGTATCTCCCTTTAAAACATCTTCATTTATCCGTTTAAATTCTTCGATGTATAAAGGTGGAATGTTGTATTCGCGTAATATACTGTATATTCCATCCCCACTTTTTGCAACATGGGTTTTTATTTCCTGAGCATTTGCCCTTTGAGAAAAGATAAAGCAGATTGAGACTGCAATGATGAATGCAGGTATGATTTTTGTAATGACTTTTTCTATTTTGAGTAAAGGTTTTTTATCCATATTTTTACAAACCTTATTTATGGCTATTAATTTTGGCAAAATAAGGAAAATTCCTTTCTAATACAGAACATTTAACAACTAAGAAATGAACATTCGATTGTTAATATCCATCATTGCTGCTTTTATACTTGTATCGTGCAGTACATTTACTCATACCACTACCTACGAATACAAAAATCTGTCAATCAGTGATGTTTCCGATTCGATTACCGACCAACAGTTTGATGCTGTTTTACAACCTTATAAAGAAGAAATTGATCAAAAAATGTCGGAAGTTATTGCCCGTTCAAACAACGGAATGGCCAGCTATAGACCCGAAAGTCCGCTTAGTAATTTTTTAACCGACTTGCTATTAAAAAGTGCCAAATATTATTGTAAAAAAAACGAACTGGATATCAAACCGCAAATAGCCCTTTTTAATCATGGTGGCATCAGAGCTTCAATACCCAAAGGCGAAATACGTATTCGGAATGCCTACGAAATTATGCCTTTCGAGAACGAAATGGTTATGGTATTGCTTACCGGCAAGCAGGTAATTATACTGGCCGATTACATTGCTACACGAAAAGGCGAGGGGGTGGCCGGTATTTCTTTTGGCATGATGACCGATAAAGCCATAGATATTAAGATTCAGGGAATGAAAGTAGATGAAAATAAGCATTACTGGCTGGTTACCAACGATTATATTGCCAATGGCGGCGATGGAATGAAAGTGCTTACCTGGGCTTCGGAACGAATTGATACCGGGTGGAAATTAAGGGATGTGATTATCGAAGGATTACAATTTATGGATAAAAATGACCAGACTATTGATGCTGAAACCGATGGGAGGATTTACTATGTTGACTAGAAGACAGTTTATTCGAAATACACTGATTGCCGGTGCCGGCTTATACGCTCTGCCTTCGCTGGCTCAAAATTCAAACGTTACCCGTCTAACCATTTTACATACTAACGATTTGCATTGCCATTTCGAACCTTTTCCCGAAAACGATCCCAAATACCCTGGCAAAGGGGGCATGAATCGCATTTCGGCTTATGTAAAGCAACTGCGAAAATACGATCCGGAATTGCTTTTGCTCGATAGTGGTGATTTTTCGCAGGGCACTCCGTATTACAATTTTTTTAAGGGCGAAGTGGTGCTGAAACTTATGAGCGAAATGGGCTACAATGCAAGCACAATAGGAAATCACGAGTTCGACAGCGGCCTCGAAAGCTTTCGTGAGGTTATGCAATATGCCAGTTTCCCCATTATTTCATCTAATTACGATTTTAGTGATACCCCCATCAATGGAATGATTAAAAAACACCTGGTTATCGAACGTAAAGATATTCGCATTGGCCTATACGGATTGGGAATAGAATTGCAGGGCCTTGTAGGTAAAAGTGTTTGCGGAAATACCAAATACCTCGAACCGCTTGAAGTGGCTCTCGAAACCGAAGATTATTTGCGCTACCAGGAAAAATGTGATTTTATTATTTGCCTTTCGCATTTGGGGCATGAGTACGATTCACCAAAAATCAGCGATGTAATTATGGCTCGCGAAACCTACGAAACCGATTTAATTTTAGGCGCACATACGCATACTTTCCTTAATTCGCCTGTTGAATTTACCAATAAAAATAAACGTCCGGTTGTTGTAAACCAGGTGGGGTGGGCAGCACTAATGCTTGGCCAGCTCGAATTCTTTTTCGAAAATAAAAGAAAAACCCGAATCGATTTAACTCCAAATAAGCGGGTAGGAGAATGATGCGCTCTGTATTGATTTTACTTTCATTATTGTCGGGATTGTTGCTTAGTTTACCCTGGCTTGGAGGCAGTGGCCTAGTTCTGCTCATCGCTTTTGTTCCTCTTTTGTACATCGAGAATTTTTTCACACGAAATAAAACGATTTACCCGCTGGTGAGTTTTTGGTATTACGCTTTCGGCACTATGCTTTTCTGGAATACATTTACCACCTGGTGGATTTGGCATGCAACACCTGCCGGAGCCGTTTTTGCGATAATTGCAAACGCTTTTTTAATGTCGTTGCTGTGCTTACTTTTTCACGCAGCCCATCGTGCCAAAAACAGCAGCTTTGCAGCTATTCTTTTTGTTATGGGCTGGTTGTCGTTCGAATATTTACATTTTAACTGGGAACTGGCTTGGCCCTGGCTTACCCTGGGCAATGGTTTTGCTAACGATGTAAAACTTATTCAATGGTACGAATTTACAGGGGTTTTTGGTGGTAGCCTGTGGGTGCTTATCGTTAATTTTCTGATCTGGCAAATTGTAAAAGCCTATTTGTATGGTTTGTCGGGTGCGTTTATGAGTCGTGTAGTGCTTACCCTTGTTGTTATTATACTGCCATTGGCATATTCAGTTATTCGATATTTTACCTATCACGAAAACGAAGCTCCGGTTACCGTGGCTGTCGTTCAACCCAATATTGACCCGTACTCCGAAAAATTTGATGAAATGCCTTACCGGGAGCAATACAAGCGTCTGCTCGATTTATCGGCTGAGGTTGCCAATAAAAACATTGATTTTTATGTTGGTCCTGAAACAGCTTTGCATCATGTAAATCAAAACCATGCAGAAAACGCTGAGGGCGTTCGTATGGTTCATCGATTTTTAGCCGAAAACGATGAAGATGCTGCTTTTATTTGTGGTGCCATGACGTATAAATATTACAAACACGACGAAATTCATAGTGCTACGGCACGATACAGCTCCGACAGTGCTCTTATTTTCGATGCATACAATTCGGCTTTAATGCTCAAAGCAAACAAAGACGTTGAAATGTATCATAAATCGAAACTGGTGGCCGGGGTCGAGCAAATGCCTTACGAACGCTACTTGCATTTTCTCGACAAATTGGTGTTAAACCTTGGAGGAACAACCGGTTCGCTGGCAACCGATTCAACAATTGTGGTATTTAAACATCGGGGTATTGCGTTTGGAGTGCCAGTTTGTTACGAATCGGTTTTTGGCGAATATCTTTCTCGTTTTGTGAGAGAAAAAGCTGAACTACTTTTCATCATAACCAACGATGGCTGGTGGAAAAATTCACCTGGATATAATCAACATTTTTCGTTTGCTCGCTTGCAGGCTGTTTCGCTAAGGCGAAGCATTGCCCGTGCTGCCAATACCGGTATCAGCGGTTTTATCAATCAGCGTGGCGAGTTAATATCCAGTACCCGGTGGTGGGTGCCAGCAGTCGAAACGGCAACACTAAATCGTAATAAAACGCTCACTTTTTACGCAAAAACGGGCGATTATATCGCCCGTATCGCTCTGTTTATGTTTGTTTTAATGCTGTTGAATCTTTTTGTGGTTTACCTGAGAGGGAAAACCAATCGCTGACTTCATTAGGCAATGTTTGTGAAAACTTGCTGTACATCGTCGTCTTCCTCAATTTTGTCGAGTAATTTTTCAACTTCTTCCATTTGCTCGTCTGTAAGCTCAATGGTATCGTTTGGTATTCGTTGCAGGTTGGCTTTTGTTATTTCAATGCCCAATTCTTCAACAGCCGATGTAAGGCTTCCAAAATCGGTAAAGTCGGCGTATGCATACATTACTCCGTCGTTTTCATCCAGTTCTTCCAGTCCGGCATCAATAAGTGCCATTTCCAGTTCTTCGATATCCATTTCGGGTTTCTGAAATTCGACAACGGCCTTGCGCGAGAACATAAATTCCATCGAACCCGACGGAACAAGTCCTTGCCCCCATTTGTTAAACATCCACTTCATGTTTGCTACGGTGCGGGTATGGTTATCGGTCATGCATTCAACCATAAACATAGTACCAAACGGCCCTTTGCCTTCGTACAACTCTTCGGTATAATTTTCGGCATCCTTGCCCGATGCGCGTTTAATGGCTGCATCAATATTAGCTTTGGGCATATTTTGTGCTTTGGCGTTTTGAATGGCCGTACGTAAAGCAGGATTTAAGTCCGGATCTTCGCCACCGGATTTGGCTGCAACAGTTATTGCTTTTCCGAGTTTCGGAAATATTCTTGACATTTTATCCCAGCGCTTCTCTTTGGCAGCCCGGCGATATTCAAATGCTCTTCCCATTTTGATTGTTTGAATGATTTAGGCTTCAAAAATATAACGGTTAAACTAAAAACCATAACAAAGTTTAAAAAAAAATAAGCTTTACGTCATACGGCCTCCGAAACTTTTGCGATTCGATTTTTCAGTTATCTTTGCCGAAAATCAGTAACGATACAAATCAACCCCATAATTTTAGGTAATATTTTATGAAGAATACACGCAATTTTTGCATTATAGCTCATATCGATCATGGTAAAAGTACGCTGGCCGACAGGATGTTGCAGAACACGGGCACCATCAGCGAGCGCGATATGAAAGAACAGATACTTGATAGTATGGATTTGGAGCAGGAGCGTGGAATTACGATTAAAAGCCATGCCATACAAATGGTTTATAAGCATAAAGGTGAAGAATTCTTTTTTAATTTGATTGATACCCCGGGACACGTCGATTTTTCGTACGAAGTTTCGCGGTCGATTGCTGCATGCGAGGGGGCTTTACTTATAGTGGATGCTACACAAGGTATTCAGGCTCAAACCATTTCAAACTTGTACCTGGCTATTGAACACGACCTGGAGATTATTCCGGTATTGAATAAAATGGATTTACCCAACGCAATGCCCGAAATGGTTGAAGACCAAATTATTGAATTGATTGGTTGTAAGCGCGAAGAAATAATCAGGGCCAGTGGAAAAACCGGAGAGGGGGTTGAAGACATTCTTGAACGTATTGTAACCGTTGTTCCTCCACCGCAAGGCAAAATTGAAGCTCCGTTGCAGGCTTTGATATTCGATTCAATTTTTAATTCATTTCGTGGAGTAATTGCCTATTTTAAAGTAGTGAACGGGGTAATTCGAAAGGGCGACAGAATTAAATTTTTTGCTACACAAAACGAGTATAATGCTGACGAAGTAGGCGTACTGCGAATGGGCATGCTTCCTCGTGAAGAATTACATGCCGGCGATGTTGGTTACCTTATATCGGGTATTAAAACAGCCAAAGAAATTAAAGTTGGCGATACTGTAACGCATGCAAAAAATGGAAGTGAAACTCGTATTGATGGATTTCAGGAAGTAAAACCAATGGTTTTTGCCGGTGTATATCCCATCGATAGCGACGATTACGAAGATTTACGTACGGCCATGGAAAAATTGCAGCTAAACGATGCCTCGCTTACTTTTCAGCCCGAATCGTCGGTGGCTCTCGGTTTTGGATTTCGTTGCGGCTTTCTTGGACTACTTCACATGGAAATTGTACAGGAAAGGCTCGATCGCGAATTCGACATGAATGTCATTACTACCGTTCCAAACGTTGAATACCTGGTTCACACCAAAAAAGGCGAAGAATATACCATTTATAATCCTTCGGGAATGCCCGATGCTATGGCTGTAGATAGCATTGATGAGCCGTATATTAATGCTCAAATTATTACCCACTCCGATTATATTGGCTCAATTATGAATTTGTGCCTCGACAAACGTGGAATAATGAAACATCAGCACTACCTGAGTACCGACAGGGTAGAGTTAACCTTCGATTTGCCCCTGGCCGAAATTGTATTCGATTTTTACGATAAACTGAAGAGTATATCGAAAGGTTATGCGTCGTTCGATTATCATTTAACCGATTTACGACCTGCCAAACTTGTAAAACTCGATATCCTGCTCAATGGCGAACAGGTTGATGCCCTTTCATCACTTATTCACTTCGACAATGCCCAATCGTTTGGCCGCCGCATGTGCGAAAAGCTGAAAGAACTTATTCCCCGTCAACAATTCGATGTGGCTATACAAGCCGCTGTGGGGGCTAAAATTATTGCCCGCGAAACCGTTAAGGCTGTGCGTAAGGATGTTACCGCTAAATGCTATGGTGGCGATATAACCCGTAAACGCAAATTGCTTGAAAAACAAAAAGCCGGAAAAAAACGGATGAAACAGGTTGGTAATGTTGAAGTTCCCCAAAAAGCATTTTTAGCAGTACTGAAGTTGGATTAAAGAGTTTTTCGTTTATAGGTGAAAAATTGTTTTTTCGGCATCTTTTTTGCTTCTATGCAAACCATTCAATAATTTTATGAGATGTTTAGAATTTTTATGTCTTGATGATGGCAAAAGAGATAGAACGTAAGTTTTTGGTAGATAATGATTTGTGGAAGAGAAAAGGGGTAATAATTCCGATGCAGCAAGCCTATCTTGCTTATCACAGCGGAAATGTAGTACGTGTTCGTATTGCCGCCGATAATGCTTTTCTTACTATTAAGGGAAACCTGAAAGGAATAACCCGCGACGAGTTTGAATACCAGGTGCCGACCGATGATGCCCTGCAAATGATGAAAATGGCCAAAGGCTTTAGCATCGTAAAAAAGCGATACATTGAGTATGTAGGCGGCAAAAAATGGGAAATTGATGTTTTCGAAAAGGAAAATGAAGGCTTGATTGTGGCTGAAATTGAACTAAATTCTGAAACTGAATCCTTTGAAAAGCCATTGTGGATATTGGATGAAGTGAGCAACGACCCACGTTATTATAATTTTAACTTAGCTCAGAATCCTTTTTCAAATTGGCATTAAAATCTCCTCCATTTCAATTTATATCTG
Source organism: Prolixibacteraceae bacterium (assembly GCA_016930365.1). Taxonomy (GTDB): domain Bacteria; phylum Bacteroidota; class Bacteroidia; order Bacteroidales; family Prolixibacteraceae; genus Roseimarinus. Next base: position 14,372 of record JAFGGY010000119.1, read on the forward strand.
CATAAATATTGATACAATGAATATTTTCAAAAGACTGCTTTTCATTCTTTTCATTTTTCTTGGTTTCACATCAAATGCCAGGTCTATTGGCAAGCAACAATTGTCGGATACCATCAAGACTCAACTTGAAATTATTAAATCGTATTTATATTCTGACGAATGGAAACCTCACGATGCCCAATCGTACCATCAAATGATTGAGTTGGTTCAGTTTATCGAAAACTCACCGGTCGATTCATTAATCGGCAATCTAAAGATTCAGAGCGACAGCATTGATTCGTTTCTTGTACGCGACATTCGCGACATTAAAAATAAAAATGAAGTACCCGGATACATCGATTCGGTTGAAATTGAAAGACAGCTTGAAATAATTGAAAGAAAAGTGATTAACGATATAAAGCTCGAGTCGGTAATGGTTCCTGAGGATGCTTTTCTTGGTGGATATTCTCAATTGTCGTTGATTCCGGTTTCAGATATCGAAAGGTTAATTGCCGATTCAATTATTACTATGCCCGATTCGTTAGTGCTTTTAGTGGCCGAGTCGAGTTATAGCCAACGCAAAGCCAAAGAAACCGATAGTATTGTTGCTGCTTTTCTTGAAGAAAAAAGAAAGACCTACAACGATTCAATTATCAATGCTTTCAGAGATTCAATTTCAGCTCAGTTTCGCACATCATACCGCCAAAATATCATCGACTCGTTGCAGCAAAATTACATCGGTTCAGTTACACGTCATAACAACGAAGTTCTTACCCGGCATAACAAGCTTCAAACCGAACAGACAAACGAACAGTTTTTATCTGTGATGAATTCGCTACTAACCTATGCCAATCGTATTCCATACGAACTTAAGATTTATAACCTTCACAACGATTCAACAACCTTGAAACTACAAAACGATAGGCTATGGTACGAGTGGATTTGGCTAAAAAACAGGCAAAACGACTCAATTGGTATTCGAATTGAAAATCTGGACAGGAATAGGATTCGAATATTGGTTGACGAAACTGTAAATTTGTCGCGTTTAACTCAGCGAAAACAAATGGATATTGGCCAAATCCAAAGCAAGGTTGTAATTGATCAAGGACTTAGAGATGTTGAAATTCAAGCTCCGATTGTAAAACCGTGGAGCACTAAGGGGAAAATATATACCGGAATAACCGAAACATTTATTAACGATTATTGGTCGAAAGGGGGGAAATCGTCGATGAACAGCTTGTCGAGTATGAATTACTCGGCCAATTATTCAAAGAAAAAACTAAAGTGGGAAAATAGCATCGATGCTAAGCTGGGCTTTATTTATTACTTTGGCGATGATGTTGAAGAGCCTTTCAATAAAAACTCCGATAATTTTGAGATTAACACTCGTTTTGGATTTTCGGCATTTAAAAAGTGGTATTACTCGGGCGAAGCTAACTTTAAAACCCAGTTGATTCGTGATGTAGATAACGGCGATCCCGAAGTGTATAAATCGGCTTTATTTTCACCGGCTTATCTCACCTTTTCGGGTGGTTTTGATTTTAAACCAAATAAAGAGTTGTCGATTTTCCTATCGCCCTTATCACTTAAAACAACCTTTGTAACTAATCCTCGGGTTGATGAAACCCGCTTTGGAATTGATGAAGGAAAAACCCGGAAAAGCCGTATGGGTATTACCGGACGCTTAAATTATTCGAAAAAAGTTTTTGAAGATGTGAATATTAGTACTAAAAACAGTGTATTTTTAAACCTGGGAAGCAAGGACGGGGAGTGGCAGTTTTTTAAAGTACCCGATTTCGATACCGAAACATCTATCGATTTTGAAGTGAACCAGTTTATTACTACTCAAATCAATTTTCACTTAGTTTACGACAAAGAAGTGGAATCGAAATGGGAGGATGATAATGGCGTTGAACAAAAAGGAACACGTTTGCAGATAAAACAATTTTTAACCATCGGCGCAGTTTATAACTTTTAGAATGAAGACTATACGCAAATATTACAAATTGAATGCATCGCCCGAAGATGTGTATAATGCACTTACCAACCACGTAATGATTGAGATATGGACAGGCGAAAAAGCATTTTTTGAAACGACTGAAAATAGTACGTTTTCGATGTGGGATGATTCGATTGTCGGTAAAAATATCCGTTTTGAGCCAAACAAACTTATTGAACAACTTTGGTTTTTTGACACTCAAGAATCAAAGGTTACTATAAAAATACATCCCGACAAAAAGGGGAGCAGTATTGAGATTCGGCAAGAAAATATACCCGATGAAGCGTACGATAATATTGTCGATGGATGGGACGAGGATTACTTTGGTGCCCTGGCTGCTTTATTTAACGAATAATCAGGGCAAGAATCGCTTAACTGTGGCAATTAAATCTTCGCTGCTGATGGGTTTTACCAAAACGTAATTACAGCCCGATTCGTAACATTTTTCTTCATCGTCGGGCAATGCAAGTGCCGTTTGAGCAATAATAGGAACTGTTGAATTGATTTCTCGTATTTGTTTTGTCGCCTCGTAACCATCCATCTCGGGCATCATTATATCCATTAAAATTAAGTCAACCTTGTTTTCGTTGAACATTGATATGGCTTCAAATCCGTTGTGAGCCCATATCAGATTGGCGTGGGTGCGTTCAAGAAAAGCTTCGATAAAGAAATAGTTAGAATCCGTATCTTCAACAATCAGAATGGTTTTCGATTTCCAGTTGATGTCGCCACTAACAGATGGGCGGGTTATGGTTATTTTTTGCTCGTTATCAATAGGAATTCTAAATGTAAAAGTGCTTCCTTTTCCTTTTTCCGATTCGAGGTTAATTTGCCCGTTAAGAAGCTCAATTAATTTCTTCGACAGGGTTAATCCTAAGCCACTTCCTCGATTTTTATTGGTGTTGATATTGCCAGATTTACCAAATTTTTTGAAAATTATTTTTCGTTCTTCGGGCGAAATACCAATACCAGTATCTTTAACAAAAAAATCTATTTGGTTGTTGTTTGCAACTTGGTAGCCAAATTCTATCGAACCAATTTCAGTAAATTTAA
>JAFGGY010000120.1 GCA_016930365.1 Prolixibacteraceae bacterium
CGGGTTTTAACCCGATGAAAATAAGAAGAATGACAACGAAAAGAGTTTCATTTAATGCAAAGCATTACACAAAGTCTGGCAGGAAGAGTAGCTCTATTCCGATTGTTTCAAATTTTTTTAGGACTGTGCGCAAAACGTGCAGGACAACTGCTAAACTTGAATGCTCTGGCAAACGAATATGGTATTTCGCAACCAACAGCAACTTGTCAACCTTAAGCAAATACCTGGTTTACGGGGGCGACCAGGCTCAAGCCCGGCAATCGGGACAAGTTATCTCGTGGAATAAAATTGGTGACTTGATTTAGAGAACATCAAGTTCATTTGAAAGCAATAATTCAACATTACTTGTCACAAAATATCTGTTTTTGTGTCTTATTAACAAAACCTTTTTTTGAAGCATTTTGATAATATATACGCCAAGAATTATCAGTTAATTTTCAATGTTGTACAAAAGATGACAGGGAATATCGATGACACCTCGGACATTGTACAGGAAACATTTATTGCACTGTATCAATCGTTTCAAAAAAATATTGAAATCAATTATCCCCGAAGCTGGTTGTATAAGGTTGCAGTTAATAAAAGCCTCATTTATTTGAGACAAAAGAACAATAACGACAATATTGAACAAATTAAAAATCATACGGCAGTAGAAAATGACATTGAGAAATAACGAACAGCAAAAGATGGTGCAACTTGCCCTTAACAAACTTAAACCCCATGAAAAGATATTGGCTGTTTTATATAGCGAAGGGATGTCGTACCGGGAGATGTCTGAAATAAGCGGCATCAAATTTACATCAATTGGGAAAACCTTATCGCGTATCATTGTAAAATTAGGGGATGAACTTAAAAAAATGAATTATGAGATGTATTGAGCTACAAAAAATTCAACAATATATCGATGGCGAATGCAATGCTGATGAAAATGCGGCTATAGAAGAACATCTATCGGTATGCCCCCGTTGTTTCTCAAAGTTAAACGAGATGAAAATGTTGGCCGACAGTGCCAAACAGGCTATACGTTCATTAGATTGCGATGCTCTTGATATTCCTGCTTTTAAGGTTCCACAAAATAAAAAGCAAAGCAAAATAAAACACATCATATACAGCCTCTCGGCTGCCTGCATTATTTTCATTATTATCTTTTTTGTCGACAAAAAGAAAGAACCATGTGCTGAACCGATAAACATCGTACAAACCATTACGTGGGAAGCTGATGCCAATCAACCTTTTGCCAATCAGGATTTTGAAATACAAATTACCGACTGCCATGGAAGAAGTACAGTATTTTATTTAGAATAAATAATCTTTAAAAAATGAAAATCATGAAACAAACATTCATATTATTTGCCATGTTAATGATTGCAATTTCATTGCCGGCACAAAACCTTATTGAAAAATATAAGCAAGGTACTGTAAAGCTTATTCCCGATGCAGAATATGCAAATGGCAACAATTGGGACAAAGTATTTGAAACCTTTAACGACACATTATATGGCCGGCATATGGGATTTCGCAAAAACATAAGGCTAATGCCCGATGGTTCGGCTGTTGTGGATCATCCGTATCGTAACTTTTATACGAAATTTTCGCCGGATGGTAAATTCGAGAAGGAATTCAATATTGTTAACAGCAACGGGGAACCTTTTAAAAAGATCCAACAAATTTCGGGCATCATTAACAACAATACATTTTTTACAGGTCTTGACAACATGGGAAACATGACTTTTTTTGATTTCGATGGTAATTATGTTAAAACACTGAAACTTGACTATATGTCAAAAGGTGAAATCGCCTTGCCCAATAATAAAATTGCGGTAGTAGGCTGGGTGCTCTGGACCGAAAAAATCCGTGAATTTGTGGCATTAGTAGATTTTGACACCAACGAACAAAAAATCATCTGGGAGCATTTTACCGATCGTAGCTGTGAGCCGGGAACAGAGTGTAATTTATTCAACTATAGCTACCATTTCAAAGAACAGGGAGCCATCTCATTCAATACAATGCCATACTCAAAATCAACGGGAATGAGCGCAAGCCCAATCATTGCAAATTCAGGTGATAACCTGATAGTGGTCATTCCATCAACAGGCGAAATAATCAAGTACGACCTCGAAGGAAACAAAATTGGCAAAAGCAAAGTTCCATGGAACAACAATTATATCTCGGTAGATGAGCAGAAAAAAATTCAACGCCAAGCCATTGCTAAATATAAGAGTCTCAAAAACCCAATATTTGCCGACTGGGTGTCACCTGAAGAAAACCAACTAGCACTAAAATCGATCATTCAGGATATGGAAAACGATTTGGATAAAATAACCGATCCCATCCCGATACCTGCAATCTCGACTATAATAAAAGATTCAGACGAAAACCTGTTATTTTTTGAGTATCCCAAAAAAGAAAACACCAATACATTTAATGTTTGGGTGATGAAAAATGGTGGCGAATTTATTTGCCAAAGCAGTTTTGTGAGCGACGAATACAACCTCCAGATAAACCCGTCGAAAATGGTTTTTCGTGATGGCATGATTTATAGCCTGCAAACATTAAATAATGCCAAAGGGGTGCCATTACGCCTGGTTCGTTTCAAACTTGAATAATTATTGAAAGCATGAAATATCAGGTGTTTTAGTGTTCCAACTTTCACTATTCTATTTGAGTGCAACTGAAACGAGGAGTTAACTCTCAATACAATACCTTTTCCATAGTTTCGAACTTTGGAAAAGGTATTCTCTACCGTAGAACGGACATTCCTGTCCGTTAACCATCCCCCCAATAGTGCGAGTTTTTCAACTCGTACTTACATTAATGCTTACGCCCCTTCAGGGCTTTGCCTAACAAAAACAAACTCCCTAATATCGCAGGGCTTCGCCCTCCCGATAATCGGGACAAGTTACGCTAATGCATGCAGGTCGTTGGCTTTCTATAATGCGGAAATTCCTGTCCGCGATCCAATACCTCAATCCGCACCCTAAGGTGGAGTTAGAGGGACCATTGGGTTTTCCTATTAGTGCTCCACATCTGCTTTTCCATCAAATCGAAGGCCGGTTTTTCTAACCCGGTCAAAAAGCCCCAAAGGGGCGAAACGCAATAACCCGGGGCAGAGAGAAACGGAGCCCTGGGGTAACTAACCAAACCACCACAACCGACCAATCAACACGCCCATAAAAACCACTACGCAACCATGGCCAGAAAATTTAAGCAACAACAATTCGTCTAAAGCCCTAAAAAAGATGCATTCCGACCATTAACCCAACAACCCATCAACCCAGTGACCCAGTTACCCGTTCCTCCATTATTCCATTTTTCAATCATTCCATCATCCCACTCCTCCATCAACCCAATTAAAAACCTTTTACAAAACTTTCTCCCCGCTTTCCTGTTTTGTAATTATTGCTAATTTTTCAATACAAATATTGGTGATAACCCAAAATTCATAAAAATACAATTATGCGACTTACAAAACTTTTTATTGTAGCATGGCTCGCCATGTTGCCGGCATTGCTGTCGGCCAACGAAGCCCGGCTGATGCGTTTTCCTGCTGTTAGCCAAAACCAAATCGTGTTTACTTATGCAGGCGATTTATACACCGTTTCCATTGAAGGCGGCATGGCTCGAAAAATTACCTCGCACCAAGGCATGGAGATTTTTCCGCGCTTCTCGCCCGATGGCTCACAAATTGCCTTTACCGGCCAGTACGATGGCAACACCGAGGTGTTTGTTATCCCGGACGAAGGTGGAACACCGCAACGCCTAACTTACACCGCGACCCTTGGGCGCGATGATGTGGCCGACCGCATGGGACCCAACAATATTGTAATAACGTGGACACCCGATGGTGAAAATATCGTGTTCCGCTCACGCAATACAAGCTTCAACTCGTTTAAAGGCCAGTTGCTGAAAGTATCTGCCGGCGGCGGAATGCCCGAACAACTCCCATTTCCCGAGGGTGGTTTCTCGTCGTTTAATGCCGATGGCAGCAAAATGGCTTATAACCGGGTGTTCCGCGAATTCCGAACCTGGAAATATTACCGCGGCGGAATGGCCGACGAGGTGTGGCTCCACGATTTCGAAACACACGAAACCAAAGCCATAACCAACAACGAGGCACAGGACATCTTCCCCATGTGGATTGGAAACGAGGTGTTCTTCCTGTCGGACCGCGACCGTACCATGAACCTTTTTTCGTTTAACCTCGAAACCGAAGAAGTGGAGAAAGTGACCAATTTTGATGATTACGATATCAAATTCCCATCCCACCACGGCAACACCATTGTGTTCGAAAAAGGCGGCTACCTGTTTACCTTCAATGCACTTTCGCGCGAAGTAAAACAAGTGCCAATTAGCATTAGCAACGACATGGTATATGCCCGCACCGAACTGAAAGATGTTTCGGGCGACATTGCCTCGGTTAGCTTGTCGCCAAAAGGCGAACGGGTGCTTGTTTCGGCCCATGGCGAACTGTTCTCGGTGCCGGCCGAAGAGGGTATTACTTACAACCACACACAAAGCCCCGGCGCCCACGACCGCCTGTCCGATTATTCGCCCAACGGAAAATGGATGGCTTGGTTGAGTGACCAAAGTGGAGAATACGAATTGTGGCTGCAAGCAGCAAACGGAGAAGGCGAACCCCGCCAGCTCACCTCCGGTGCCGACACCTACAAGTTTGGTTTCATTTGGAGCCCCGACAGCCGCTACATTGCATGGAACGACCAGCACTACCGCCTGATGCTTACCGAAGTTGAAAGTGGCGAAACAAAATTGCTGGCCGAAAGCGAATATTCCCGCCTGGGCGACTTTAGCTGGAGCCCCGACAGCCGCTGGATAAGCTTTGCCGACGGGATGCCCAACCAAATGGGCATCATCAAAGTGGTAAACATCGAAAGTGGAGACATCAAACCGGTAACCGAAAACTGGTACAACTCGGGCAGTCCGGCCTTTTCCGACGACGGAAAATACCTGCTGTTCTCGTCGCAGCGCGACTTTAACCCAACATACAGCCGCACCGAGTGGAACCATGCCTACATCAATACCGACCGTGTTTATATGGCCATGCTCAGCAAAAAAACGCCTTCGCCTTTCGCACCCGAAAACAGCGATGTGAAAGCCGAAGAGGAAAAGAAAGAAGTTGACAAGACCAAAAAAGATAAAAATGAAGAAACTGAAGAAGATAATACGGTTGAAATAGATTTCGACGGCATTGAAAAACGAATTGTGGCCCTGCCCATTGAACCGGCTTACTACTCAAATATTAGTGGTGTTGCCGGAAAGGTTTATTACAACCGCCAATTCCAAGGCGGAAAAGATGGTAGCGGGTTGATGGTTTTCGACCTTGAAAAAGAAAAAGAATCATCAGTTGGAAATTACAACTATACCATATCGCCCAACAATAAAAAGATGCTGCTTGGGCAAGGCAAAAACTGGACGGTGGTTGACCTGCCATCGGGCGAGGTGAAAATTGAAAAGCCCATCGACCTGTCGAAGATGAAGATGACCATTGACTACCGTGCCGAGTGGCAACAAATATTTGATGAAGCATGGCGCCAGATGCGCGATTTCTTTTATGTTGAAAACATGCACGGCCGCGACTGGCAGGCTATGTACAACAAATACAACCAACTGGTGCCGCACGCCATGCACCGCGACGACCTCAACTACATTATTGGCGAGATGATTGGCGAACTGAATGCCGGCCATGCATATGTAAATACCGGTGACAAACCAAAAGCCGACCGCATTAAAACCGGCTTGCTGGGTGCACGCATTACGGCTCACAACTCCGGCTATTTCCAAATTGAAGAAATACTTGACGGGGCACCCTGGAGCGATAAAATGGCCTCACCACTTCAAGTACCCGGTGTTGATGTGGGCGAAGGCGATTATATTATAGCCATTGACCGCAACCCCGTAAACGAGGTTGAAAACCTGTACAGCCTGCTCACCGGCAAAGCCGGGCAAACTGTAGAACTGCTGGTGAACAGCAAACCCCAAAAGGAAGGTGCACGCAAGGTGCTTGTTGAACCTGTTGATGATGAAAGTGAGCTTTACTACTATCGCTGGGTAAGCGAAAACATCCGCAAGGTAAACGAAGCTACCAATGGTGAAGTGGGTTACATTCATATTCCCGATATGGGCTCGAACGGACTGAACAAATTTGTGCGCTATTTCTACCCGCAGCTCGATAAAAAAGCCTTAATTATTGACGACCGTGGCAATGGTGGCGGTAATGTATCGCCGATGATACTGGAGCGCCTGGCTCGCGAAGCATACCGTGCCAACATGCGCCGCAACTCGTCGGAAGTAACACCAGTGCCACAACAAACACTGGTAGGGCCAAAAGTTGCTCTAATCGATAAATATTCGGCATCCGATGGCGACCTGTTTGCCCATGGATTTAACGCACTGGGCATTGGCACAACCATTGGTACCCGCACATGGGGCGGTATTGTGGGCATTAGCGGCTCACTATCGTTTGTTGATGGCACCGACATGCGCATCCCGCAGTTCACCTCACTAAGCATGGAAGGCAACTGGATGATTGAAGGCGTGGGCGTAACCCCCGATATCATTGTGGAAAACGACCCGTGGAAAGAATTTAACGGTAATGATGAGCAATTAAATAAAGCCATTGAAGTGGCATTGGAAAAAATGAAAGACAGGGAATCCCTGCCTGAAATACCCGAACCACCGGTGAAATAAAAAAATGAATGCAATAGAAAGCGATGGGAAACAATTGTTTTCAACTGTTTCCCATCGCTTTTTTGCTTTTAAAGGCCTGGCAAAACTTAATTGCATAATAATCATACAACATTTTAACAAGATTGATTCAGGCAGGTCTTTTTTTGTGGCACATTTGAATAATCAGTAAAATAGAATAAATTTGTTAAGTGATACAATCATCACTAAATAAACAACTTTAAAACAACAACAATGTCGGCAATAGTCATTCAAGGAAATAAGAAAGACCTCAAACTTCTGGAAAAACTTGCACAAAAAATCGGAGGTAAAGTATCATCCTTATCCGATGAACAAGTTGATGATATTATTTTTGGTAAGATGTTAGACGAGGCAAAAACAGGAGAGGAAGTATCAAGAAATACAATAATGGATAAACTGAAATGATTGTTCGATTTGACAAAAGTTTCCTCAAAAGTTTAGACAAAATCAACAGCCAAAGTATAAAAAGAAGGGTTGTTGATGTTATCGAAGATTTGGAAAAAGCGAGTTCATTACATCAATTAAAATCAGTAAAAAACTACAAGGATATAAAAACTACTATCGTGTAAGAATTGGCAATTACCGTTTGGGTTTTGAACTCATTGACGGAACTATAGTCTTAATAATTTTAGTAGCTCACCGAAAAGAAATATATCGCAAATTCCCATAATCATTTTATTAATGATATAAAAAAGCTTATCTGTAATTAACTCAGGCAAGCCTTCTTTCTCAATTAACCTAACCATCTGATTTTATTCAACTTTGCTTAACACTTCCTTCAAAAAATATATCCATACTTGTGTACAAATTCACCTGTATGGAGTTGAAAAAAATTGACGTCTCGGTAATATCTGATTTACACCTGGCTACACATGCCTGCAAGGCGAAGGCAGTGCTCCGTTACCTGAAATCAATTGAACCCGAAAAACTTATCCTCAATGGCGATATTATCGACTCATGGCGGTTCAGCCGCTCTTATTTCCCAAAATCCCATCTAAAAGTCATCAGGCAAATTATCAAAATGATGGAAAAGGGGGTTAAGGTAATTTACATTACCGGCAACCACGATGACTTCATGCGCAAATTCGATAAAGTAGAACTTGGAAACCTCCGCATTACAAATCATTACATTTTAGAGAAAAAGGGGCATCGAACATGGATATTTCATGGCGATATATTTGACAACATAATCCATCGAGCCAGATGGCTTGCAAAATCAGGGGCTGCAATATATGGTTTGTTCACGCTAATTAACAAATTCATCAATGCGCTCTTAAAGCTGGCAGGTATAAAAGAAATCACCATTTATAAAAGCATAAAAACATTTTTAAACAAAAAAAACAATACTTACTCCCATTTTGAAAAAGCCATTTTAAATGCCGCACGCAATAAAAATTGTCAAACCGTAATATGTGGGCATACCCACTCACCGTGCGATATGATAATGTCGGATCAAAATACCAACATCAGGTACATTAACTGTGGCGACTGGGTGGAAAACTTAAGCGCCGTAGAGTTTTCAGACAACAAATGGTCGTTGGTTTATTTTACCGAATATATAGAAGATGAACCAAATACCGATGTCGATATTCCCAACAAGAAAGACTTATACAAGCAACTTTACAGAGAAATTATATTTTCATCTAATTTAAATTAACGCCTCATATCCGGGAAGATAAAAAGGTTTTCTCAATTAAATTCTCATCGAAAAGCCTTTCAAACTCATTTTTTATATTTTTGTACGCTTTAATGTAATTAAATAATTATGACAATGGAAATTCCCGGCAAATACAATCCGGCTATCGTTGAAGATAAATGGTACAAATACTGGATGGACAACAAACTCTTTCACTCCGAACCCGACGAAAGAGAGCCTTATACAATTGTAATACCTCCTCCAAACGTAACCGGTGTGTTGCACATGGGGCACATGCTTAACAATACCATTCAGGATATACTGGTGCGCCGTGCCCGTATGATGGGCAAAAACGCCTGCTGGGTTCCGGGAACCGACCATGCATCAATTGCTACCGAAGCCAAAGTAGTTGGCAAACTAAAAGCCGAAGGAATTGACAAACACGAAATTGGCCGCGAAGCTTTTTTGGAACACGCCTGGGAATGGACACACAAACATGGCGGTATTATTCTCGAACAACTCAAAAAACTGGGCGCTTCGTGCGACTGGGACCGTACCTGCTTTACCATGGACGAAGAACGGTCGAAATCGGTTATCAAAGTTTTTATCGACCTATACAATAAAGGCCTTGTTTATCGTGGTGTACGCATGGTAAACTGGGATCCGCAAGCAAAAACTGCAGTGTCGGATGAAGAGGTTATCTATAAAGAAGAAAACTCGAAACTATACTACGTACGATACAAAATAGAAGACCAACCGGGGGAGTCGGAGGGGGCTTCATATGTAACCATTGCAACTACGCGCCCCGAAACCATACTGGGCGACACGGCGGTATGTGTTAATCCAAACGACAAACGTTTCAGTCATCTGAAAGGCAAACGCGTGCTGGTACCGCTTATTAATCGTTCGATACCCATTATCGAAGACGATTATGTAGATATGGAATTTGGTACCGGCTGCCTCAAAATTACCCCTGCACACGACGTAAACGACTACGAAATTGGAATGCGCCACAACCTCGAAACCATCGATACCTTTAACGACGATGGCACTTTAAGCGAAAATGCAGGTTTGCTGGTTGGTGTTGACCGTTTTGAAGCGCGTAAACAAATTATTCCGATGCTCGAAGAGGCCGGAAACCTGGTAAAAACCGAAGATTATAAAAACAAAGTTGGTTACTCTGAACGTACCGACGTGGTTATCGAACCAAAGCTTTCGGCTCAGTGGTTTTTGGCAATGGACAAGCTGGCTAAGCCGGCACTCGATTCGGTCGAGAACGACGATGTGGCTTTTCATCCTGCAAAATTTAAAAACTTGTACCGTCATTGGATGGGCAACATTAAAGACTGGTGTATAAGCCGCCAATTATGGTGGGGACATCAAATTCCGGTGTATTATATAAGCCCCTCTCCAACTCTTCCCGAAGGGGAGAGAGAAAAAAATTACGGATTTGTTGTTGCCGAATCTGAAGAAGAAGCCAGAAAATTAGTTGTTGAAAAATTCCCCTCCCTTGGAGGGGCTAGGGGAGGCTTTTCATTACGCCAGGACGATGATGTGCTCGACACATGGGCTTCATCGTGGTTGTGGCCTATATCGGTGTTTGGTGGTATTACCAACCCCGAGAACCCCGACATTCAGTATTACTATCCAAGCAACGACCTGGTAACCGGTCACGATATTATATTTTTCTGGGTAGCCCGTATGATTATGGCCGGCTATGCCGTGCGCAACGACAAACCGTTTAAAAATGTGTATTTTACCGGAATGGTGCGCGATGCACAACGCCGTAAAATGTCAAAATCACTAGGTAACTCGCCCGACCCGCTTGAACTGATTGAAAAATACGGAGCCGACGGTGTGCGTGTAGGTATGTTGTTTTGCTCGCCTGCCGGTGGCGACCTGCTGTTCGACGAGGCTTTGCCCGAACAAGGACGAAACTTTACTGCAAAAATATGGAACGCTTTCCGTTTGGTAAAAAACTGGGGGGTAAGCAGCAGTATTGAGCAACCCGAACATTCGAAACTGGCTATCGAGTGGTTCAAATCAAAGCTTTCGGCCATTATAACCGAAATGAACGAACATTTCGATAAATTCAGAATATCGGACGCCCTGATGCTGATATATACTACCATTCGAGACGAGTTTTCATCGTGGCTGCTCGAAATTGTAAAACCAGCTTATCAGCAACCCATCGATAAAGCAACTTACGAAAAGGTAATTGAGCTTTTCGACAGCCTGATGCGTTTGTTGCATCCGTTTATGCCATTTATTACCGAAGAAATATGGCAAATGCTTTCGGAACGTAAAGAGGGCGATAGTATTATGGTTGCCCAAATGCCGGTAATGCCACAGGCCAACGAAACACTGAACAGCAATTTCGAGGATGTAAAAGAAACCATAACAGGCATTCGCAACATCCGTAAATCGAACAATATCGCTTTTAAAGACGAAATTGAACTCTATGTTAATGAGGGTTCAAAAGGATATCATGCGAAATACAACCCGGTGCTTTCAAAAATGGGCGCTTTATCAAATATCGAAACCATTAGCGAAGATATTAAAGGAGCCGTTTCGTTCAGGGTAAAAACCTCGGGCTTTTTTATCGATTTGGGCGATAAGGTTGATGTTGAGGCCGAGTTGCAAAAGTTAGAAGAAGAGTTGAAATACACCAAAGGCTTTTTAAATGGAGTGATGAAAAAACTCAGCAACGAGCGTTTTGTGAACAGTGCACCTGCTAATGTGGTGGAGCTCGAGCGCAAGAAGCAAGCCGATGCCGAAGATAAAATCAAAGCCCTCGAAGAGCAGATTACAGCATTGAAATAACAAAAAAGATTAAAAATAGGAAAAGGGACTCACAGAGTCCTTTTTTTATGTACAAAACCAGCCTATTTTTTGAAGTCAATACGAGTTGATAAGGTAGTCGATGTTAAGCTTCTCGCCGGTTGTGCGATTCAACAGCTCGTTCCACGATAATGCGTTACCGTAACTCATATATTCGTGTAAGTTTGCCATGCGATCGTCAGGAAAATAATGTTCCAGTTGTGCTGCAACGGCCGTAGCATATAGGTAGTTCGTATTGACAGCACTCGAGTATATTATGTGCCTGCTTGTAACCCACTCGGGCAGGTCGGTTTCTGCATTGAAGTTGAACAGCATAAATTCGCTGGTTAATTTCCACCATAGTTTATTCAAATCCTGATCGGGATTTTCAAAAGCCATTTTTTCGAAAAGTGTATTTCGGGCTATAAATCGAATAAAAAATAGTTGGTATGGATTTTTAAATCCGCTTAGCAGCGTATCGGCTGTTGTTTGAGCTGGGAAACCAGCCATTGATCGTAGTTTCGATGAATGGTACAATTTGTTGGTATAGTAACTTGCTATGGCTTCGGTAGCTACCACATCGGGTTCTTTTAGTAAATAAGGAATGCTGTCGTGGGTGTATTTAAAATGAACCAAATGTCCAAGCTCGTGTAGTAAAATGAGTAAGCCCTGCGTATTGGGTTTTACATTGGCATAAATACGATAATCGTGTTGGTCGGTATCGGCACAAAAGAAAAAAGCCTGGTTCATTTTATCGTCGGCATACCAAATGTCTGAAAGTTTACGCATATCGCCGGTTTCGAAATTGCCCAGTGCAAAATATTGTTCAACAAGCTGAATCAGGCTGTCCTTATCGAATTCTTTTAGAACAGATGGGGGAAGCATTAAATAATTGGCAACTGCATCATAATGCCCAGGGGTAATTTCGTTGGGTTCAATGCGGTAAGCCTGGCATATCTTATCATCCATAAAAGCTAATAAACGCGTATAATCGTGCTCTGTTTTCGCTTTTACCGAAGCTATAAAAGAATCGAGGGAGGCGTAATCGATTTGCCGAAGAGAAACTGCCATTTCGAAGTAGTTGCTGTATCCAAACTGTCCGGCGTAAATGTTCAGGGCTTTTAGCATTGCGCGGTAATCTTTGCTTATAACCATGTATTGCTCAATCATTTGATGTCTGATATCTTTAGCCCCCACCTGTGTTAGCGAATCGATAATTTTTTGCTCGTTTTTCTGAAGCCTGTAAAATTTATCCAGCATTCGGGCTTGTATCTGTTCTGCTTCGCTGCTTTCGCTGTTTACAGCAAGATAGTGATAAAACAGTACATCGAGTTGTTTTTTGAGCATGGGGTCTTTAACGAGGTCTGCCTTGCGCAAATTTTTCAACATTTCGAACTCCGAAGCGTTATCGTAAACATTGTTGAGCAGCGATTGGTAGTATTCAGGCGTTTCGGCAATGTTGCGATACATCGAATCGGTCTTTTTAGATTCTTCGAGCAAGTCGGCAAAGGAGCCTTTTCCTGAGTAAGCTTGCCATTGTGCTTCGTTGTATTTTCGTTCGATGGGTTTTATTTTCTCAACATGGCTATCGATAAAGTGTTGAAGCATTTTTTCGCTTTGCCTGGTTTTGTTGCAACTGCTGCAAAGAAACAAAATACCGGCAATTACAATCATATTTATATTGGAGTGTAAGCGCATAAAATTTTGTTTAATATTGAACCTTACTTTTTTGGGTAAAAACAGGAATTTGTAGCTTAACCCGGTATTGTCCGTTTTCAATCCCTGATGTAAATTGGTGCCGATGGGGATAAATCAGTTCAAGCCGTTTTCGGGTGTTTTCGAGCCCGATGCCTCCTATTTTCGATTTAGCCGGCTTTAAATCGGGAATACTATTGCATGACTCAAATTCAATACATTGATTGCTTATTTTAAGTCGAATATTGATGAAAGGGTTTTCTACATCGTTGCGACATCCGTGCTTAAAGGCGTTTTCAACAAAGGTGAAAAGCAGCAAAGGTGGCATCAGAATGCTTCCAGATATTTCGGCGGGCAAATCCATATCGAGCGAAAGTCGATTGCCATAGCGTAACTTTTCCAACTCAATGTAGTTGTCAATCAATTTTCGTTCTTCGAAAAGAGGGTAATATTCTTTGTCGCATTCATAAAGCATTATTCGGTATATCTCCGAAAGTTTGAGTATATATCCGGGGGTGTCGGCATGTTGTGTAACAGCCATGGCGTAAAGGTTGTTGAGGGTATTGAACAAAAAGTGCGGATGAAGCTTGATTTTCATAAGCTGGATTTCGGCCAGCAACTGTTTGTTTTCGATATTCAACCTTTGTTGTTCCGATTTAAACCAGTACATAAAAAATGTTCGAATAGACAAGATGAAAAATGGCACCCAAAGCAAAATAAGGTTTTGGGGAATGTTTTTCCAGCTGAACCAGGACGATGGTTCAAATACGCGTGGGTAAAACAGGTTGAAAAATATCAGATGGTGCAATACCGGAATAAGAATGGCACAAGCAGCACTTAAAAAAAACAGCCACAACGCGAAAATTCCGGTTTGTTTTCTTCGAAACAAAAACCGAATGCTGAAATAATTCATGCTGTATGTAAAAAACATCATGTCCGGCAATGCCGAAAGCATGTACAAAAAGTTAAATTCAAGAGGCCAGGTGCTGTTCAGGCTTACGATAGCTGTAAGCAGAATCAAAACAGCTATCCATAGCAGTAAGTTGAATACCAGTTTATTGTTGTCCGACCCGCCATCGCTCAACGGGTTCCTTTTGATAATTGTATCCTTCATACTAACGTAAGACAATCGATATATACAAATATTACAATATAATGCCTTTCAATTTTAATTTTGGTGAAATTATTATTATTTTGTGATTCAGAAAAGAGAAAGATAATCTTACACTTTCAACATACAAATTTATACAGAAGCATATGAAAAGCATTGTGTTATTTTTGGTTTTAATGATGGTTGCTTTTTTCGGGTACAGCCGCTCGGTTTACGAAGTTAATGGCAACAACATTGTTATCAAACTCGACGGGTTCGGTGTAAAATCGAATTTATTAAAAATTGAGCTTTGGAACGGAAGTACCGTTCGGATTGTTAGCACCATGAACGATGAATTCATTGATTACCCCAACATTATTGGGAAAAGAATCACCGACGAAGTAAAGTTCAAAGTGGCTTATGCACAATCCAATATCGAAATTACTACTTCGGAACTTTTCATTAGTATTGAAGAAAAAGGCATTGTGAGTTTGTTTAATCGCGAGGGACATAAAATGATTGTTGAGTCCGATCGGTCGTTTTCTCCCCTGGATGGCGAAAACGGAAAATTTTCGATTGAACAGCATTTCTTTCTGAACCGACGAGAACACATTTACGGTTTTGGGCAAAACAACGAGAAAATGCGCTTTGACCTCCGCGAAGGTTCTTTCGAATTTGTGCAAGATGAGGTTTCGGTGGCCATGCCGGTAATGATGTCGGAAAAAGGCTATGCCTTCATTTGGGATAATTACTCGCCTACAAAAATGAACGACACGCCTGCTGCTTTTACACTGACTTCAGAATACGAAAGCGAAATTAGTTATTTTTTCATAGCCGGTTCGAACTGGGATAACCTGCTCGAACAGATGCAAGCCATTAGTGGAACAGCAACCTTGCTTCCATACAATGCCTATGGAATTACCTTGTCGAATGAAAACGAAGCCCGAAAAACCATCGATTTGCTTCAATCTCAAAATATTAAGCCCGAAACGGTACTTTTAAATAACGATTTTCTGAACCAGGAACAGGCACTTTACACCGAATCAAAAAATCAAAAAGAGAAGCAGAATGTAGCTGCCTATCTTGAACTTCGCGAAAAATACCAAAGTTATATTGATCAAAACAGCGAAATAAGGCCGCTTATTGCAACGCACATCAATTTCCCGGGCATTCAGCAATACAATACCGTTTCGCTAGCCGGTAAAGTAACCGGAAGCTGGGAGGCGTTAAAAAGCCAGGTAGCTGCCGGTATTACAGCATCACTCAGCGGTCAGCCACACTGGGCAACTACAGTTGGCGGGGTTTCTGCCCCATCGGCAAATGCCGAAGAATTGTTTGCCCGTTGGTATCAGTTTGCCGCTTTCACCCCAGTGTTACAGCTGGCTCCTTTCGATAAAAATGGGTACAACATCGAAACCGGCAGCGAGTATTTTGATGCCATAAGCGCAGCTGTATCGTTGCGTTTAAGGCTGATGCCCTATCTCTACGCTTCGGCTGCCGATGCCGTACTAAATCACAAGGCAATTATGCGTTCGCTGCTGTTTGATTACCCCGATGGACAAGGCCTGAATGAAATAAGCGACCAGTACCTGCTCGGAACTTCACTTATGGTTTGTCCGGTTGTCGAAAGTGGCGCAAATCAGCGCCTTGTCGTTCTACCCGAAGGAAACAACTGGTATAATTTCTTTACCGGCGAAAAGATTGAAGGAGGTGGTACGGTTGAAGTGAAAACCGGTATAGCCGATATTCCGCTTTTTGTAAAAGAAGGTGCCATTGTGCCAATGGTAGTGGATGGCGAAGAGAATACCTTTGAAATACGTTTGTATGGTGGTGCCGATGGGTCATTTACGTTTTATAACGACGAAAAAGACGGCAATGCGTACAAAAATGAAGGCTATTCAACTATCTCGTTCGATTATAGCGAGAAACGCAAAACATTGAGCATTGGCTCGGCAAGTGGCGAATTCGACGGTATGCCCGAAAAATATATCTTCCGGATTGTGAATGTTGATGACCAAAACGGCATTGGCAATACGCTGTCAGAAGGATACGAAGTAATCAACTACGATGGTAAGCGTGCCAAGGTGAAATTTTAGGCCGAAACTTCAACCTTGAGCCCCGTTTTTTGACGCACCTGTGCCGCTATCTCGTTGAGCGTCGAAAGCGGTATTTTTACAAGATTTTGAGCCGGAGTATCGCGTGCAATGGTATATATCATCACGCGCTCCGGCTTTATTTTTTCCAGCAACTCAATCCATGCATCAACTTCGACCGGGGTCGTATTGTCGAAGTTGCGGTCTTCAAAACTGCCTTTCAGAAACATGGTTTGAATTATCAACTGCCCGTCGAAAGCACATAGTTGTTTCACCAGCTTATCGAGGTTGAAATTCCCCACCGGCCTGTCCATAATCTCAATGGTTTCGGTAAAAGCCGAATCGAGCTTCAGTATATTATCTTCAATTTTTTTTAGCGCTTCGACCACCGGTTTTTTGAACAGCATGGTTGAGTTTGAAAGCACAGCAATGCGTGCTTCGGGAGTAATGGAATTACGCAGTACGATGGTGTCGTTGATAATGCCCGGAAAATCGGGGTGTAAGGTTGGTTCGCCATTGCCGGCAAAGGTAATTACATCGGGCAGTTTTTGTTGAGCCTGCATCTCGCGTAGCTTTTGCTCAAGCGCCTGCCTTACGGCTTGTCGCGATGGTAGCTTCGCTTTTACCTTTTTGGGGTCGGGATTCCATCCGCATTCGCAGTAAATGCAATCGAACGAGCAAAGTTTACTGTCGGTGGGTAAAAGGTTAATGCCCAGCGATACCCCTAAACGGCGGCTTTGTACCGGGCCAAAAATAATCTTATCGAACAGAAATGTAGCCATGGCGAAATTTTTGGCAAAGATATGAAAAACGATGGCACACGGCAGATAATTACTCGTGCGTTTTGCGTGAGTCTTTAATCAGTTCGTTAATTTCCGATAATTCGGCAGGGGTCAGGTCGCGCCATTTCCCGGGGGGTACGTCCAACTCGATGTTCATAATACGAACTCTTTTTAGCCTTGTAACGTCGTAGCCCAGGTACTCGCACATGCGCCGTATTTGCCGGTTTAGGCCCTGGGTTAAAACAATTCGAAAAACGTATTTGCTAATTGGTTCAACAAGGCATTTGCGGGTTACCACACCCAGTATGGGCACGCCCTTGCTCATTCTGGTAATAAAATCGGTTGTAATAGGTTGCTTTACTGTTACAATGTATTCTTTTTCGTGCTTGTTACGGGCTCGTAAAATCTTATTCACAATATCGCCATCACTGGTCAACAGGATAAGGCCTTCGCTGGGTTTGTCGAGCCGCCCTATGGGAAAGATGCGCTCGGGGTGGTTGATGTAGTCGATAATGTTGTTTTTCTCGCGTCGTGTGTCGGTGGTGCAAACAATACCGCGAGGTTTGTTAAAAGCGATGTAAACCGGCTTTTTATCGGGGGCTGTTATGCGTTGCTTGTCGATGCAAAGCTCGTCGCCCTCGTTGATTTTTGTGCCCTGTTCTACAATTTTACCGTTAAGAGTAATCCTTTTCTCGTCGATGAGCTTATCGGCTGCCCGCCTCGAACAATAGCCAATTTCACTTAAATATTTATTGATTCGGGTCAAAGTGTCTTAAGTTTTATGCGTTCTTTTAAGAAACAATAAAGAAAGCAAAAATCTTTATCAAAGCCTGTGTTTTCGTTTATTGAAATGTTGAATGTTTGTATCCATAAAGTGCTATCCGGGCATAGTTGTGGTAAACCGTGTTTTTGTCCGGCCACAAATCGGTATGATAGTATTTTTGATGTTGAATTTGTTTGATTTTTTCGATGTCGTTCAAACAGCCGGTATGATAGGCCGTGGCATATAAACGAACTTCTTCTTCGATGCTTGAAAACGGGTAGTTAACGAATAAGAGCCTTGTAACTACGAGGAAAGCAAGAAGATACTGTACCTGTCCTTCGGACTCCGAAAGTTTTTTAACGCGTAATGCCCGTGTATGGGTGGTATGTAGCGTATCGTTTGCGGTAAAGAAGGGTAGTTGATATTTCAGACATTCTTTCTCAATTTTTTCGGCAAAGGTGGGTTTCATCTGAAAAGGGCCGATTGAAAAATTGGCATAATTGGAACCATATTGAATGTACAGCGTTTTGAGCGCACCAATTTCTATTTTATCGCGTAAAATACTATAACGCAATAGCTCGGGATAAATAACGGCCGATGCCATTGCCCGGTCATCGGCCGCTTGAAAGTATCTAAAGAGGAAGGGTTCACATTCGGTCAAAAGCTTTTCGGTTTTGTGTTGCTGTGCCTTTGCTCGTTGTTCAATGGTATTGGTTTCAGTCTGGCATCCGGCAAGCAGGAGCAAAAAAAGCACGATATTAAGTGGCTCGAAATGCATTTTCAAAGCGTTTTACTGTACTGTACAAATTTCTTTTCGTTTTCAAGTGTTAGCCATTTCAATACTGTTTTGTCATTAATGGTAACCTGTTTAATTTCAATGGGATATCCGTATGTCTCGCCAGTACTGAAAACCAGTTTGTCGTAGGTGTTGTAGGCAAAACTTTGTGTGTTATCCGACCACCACATTTGCTGAATATCGGAGTCGCTCACCGCTGCTATTTTGCTTCCGTTTTTGTACAAAAAGCCATCGGCTATAAAGTACCAGTCTTTGCTGTCGGGAGCACAAAAAGCCGGGTTGTTTTCGCCGGCAAATACCCGCTTGTATGGTCCCCATTCTTTTCCGTCGGAAGTATAAACATAGTATTCGTTTGACTGTTCGTCGTATTGCTTGCCAAGCTCCTCCATTTTTTTCGACATAACGGTAAGTTGTTCCATGTCAAGGTCGTCGCCCATTTCGGCAAGAATTTTCTCCATTTCCTGTGAATATTGCTCCATAGCGTCTAAATCCACTTCGGCATCTTGTTCAAATTTCGAAACAAGCACAGCCAGGCTAATGTCGCTATTTACCTTTAAGTCGTATGGTTCACCTTTAATTGCAATGTTTTTTCCCGATGAGGTAATGAGCGTGTAATGCGGTGGCTTCGAATAATCGGTTTGCGGAGCAATGGTTACGGCAATAAAATGTTGCTTGTTGGAAGGGCAATACAAATCTTTCACTTGGGCAAAAGGCCCCCATTTTTTACCGTTTAAAACGATATAGTTGCCTCCGTTTTCGTCCCATGTTACGTAATTATCGTTGTAGGCTTCGTTTGCAGGAGCCTCTGTGTTTTCGTTTTCGTAAGAGGTTTCAGGATAATCAACCAGGTATGTTGCTTTTTGGAGGTCGGAGAAAGGTCCCAGCTTTTTATCGTTTTTGTAAATAAAATATTCTCCTTTGTTATTGCTGGTGCAAACTTGCAAGCCACCTTCGGTATCGAATATACTAAACGACGATTCGGCATAAAGTATTTGCTCGCCCTGAGGCAGAGTGAGCAATACTTTTTGGGCAAAGCTATGGCTAAGCCCCGGCAATATGAACATTGCCGCAATCCACAAGCAGCTTAAACTTCTCATTGGTAATCGGTAAATGTAATGGCTTCGGGTAGTTCGAAACTTACATCGCCAATATTGCCGGTAACAACTTCAACGGCTTCCATTACCACTTCGTTGCCTCCAAAGCTCGAAATGGTTTTCATAGGGATATTCTCCCATACCCACACGGTCGATTCGATGGGTTTTTTGGTGGTAACTTTCAGGCATTTTTTTCCGGCTACATCTTCGTAGCCATGTTTCTCAATTCCGTATCGTTCGATGTCTTCTTTCGAAATATCGTCGTAATCGGTAGCTTGTGCCGCATAATATTTCATGCGTGTACCTTCGGTGGCATCGTAGTCCCACTTGTACATGTAGCCATTGGTAGTAAGAGTTATTCCGCCTGCTTTTTCGCCCATTATTGTCAGGTAACTGTCTTCGAGCTGACGGTTTCCGTATTGGTCGAACCACCACTCGCGAACCATGTCCTGCCCGGCGGCTTTCATGTTGTACTTTACGTAGGCCGATTCAATTTTAAACATTTTTTTTGTAGTGCTTGCTGTTGCTTCAGACAGTTTTTCAACCTCTTCAACAATTTCGGCTACTTCTTCCTGCACGGTTTTTTCTTTTTTGTTGTTGCAGGCTGCTAAGCCAATTGCAATAGATACAATGATAGCGATTGAAAATACGTTCTTCATTTTTTTTGAGTTTATAAAAGATTAATGAGATGGTATTGATGATTCAATTTTAGCTGCCAAATTAGCGAATACCAACTGCAAAAAATTGTAAAAAACGGACATGCAGAGTTTATGCCTATGCTTTTGTTTAATTCACAATTTTGCCCGAAATGAATATCAATTTTTCTTGTTCTTTTTTGAAAAAGTGCGAAGGAGACTCGCCAATTATTTTCTTAAAATCGTGTATAAGGTGAGCCTGGTCGTAGTAATTGCCATCGTACACCATGCTTTGAAAATCGGCTTTATTGCCTTTTAAGTAACAGTCCCACAAATAATTTATACGCACCACGCGCGACAAGGTTTTTGCGTTTACTCCAACCCTCGCTAAAAACTTGCGTCTGAACGAACGTGGATTAATATCGAGTTGCTTTAGCAGAGCATTAACCTGAATTTCGCCTTTCGATTCTAAAATATTCTGATAGCAAGTGTCGATGTTGTCGCAAACATAGGGTCGGCTTATTTTATTTCCGATAAAAGTTTCGAAAAGTTGCTGTCGTTGGTTGGGTTTGCTTTTCATGTCGAGCCACAGTTCGTTTGGTACAAGGTGTTGCCCGTCGATAAAGGGTTGGCTGTTGTGTAGTGTTAAGTCGATGTCGAAAATGCGGGTTAACACACTGGCTTTGCATAGCACAATCATCGAATTCATTGGCGGAAAAGTGCGGATTGTTAAGGAGTGCATGGCCGGAATAACAATAAAGTAAGGCGGAAGTGGGTAGGTTATATTTTTATTGCTTACCTGAACTTTTCCTTCAAAATTAAAAACAAAGGTCATGTGCCCGTCGGGGATGAATTTATCCTCGATTACTTCGTGCTCATGTTCAGCTTCTAAAAACAAGAAGCGTTTAATCAAATAAGCACTGTCGGTGTTGGGTAGTATTGAAGTGCTTTTCATGGATAAAACCAGTTAACAAATATACTAAATTCCCAATATACAGAGATTTGTTGTAGGTTTTTAAGTCGCTTTATTAAAACATTTTATAAATTGTAGATTGGTTTGAAATAACAATTCGATGGACAAGACGAACAAGAATATTACAGACAGTAGCAATTTATTTGACCGGTATTTTAAAAGCAATATGGCTGTAATGTTGATTATCAATCCGATTACAAAAATGATTGTAGATGCAAATCCGGCAGCGGAAAAATACTACGGATGGTCTCATAAACAGTTGCTGGATATGAATATTGGTCAAATAAATACTTTGTCGGCTGAGCAAATAGCTGCCGAAATGGAAAAAGCCCGTACAAACCGACGAAGTTTCTTTCGGTTCAAACATCGCAAAGCCAATGGGGAAATAAGGCCTGTTGAGGTATTTAGCACCAAAATTGAAGTAGATGGCCACGAGTATTTACACTCCATTGTTCACGATGCATCTGAACAAGAAAAAGCCGAACTGGAGTTAAAGCACAGCCACGAGCTGATGCGTTATATTATTGAACACAATAGCAGCGCGGTGGCTGTACACGATAGAAATATGAACTACATATATGTGAGCCAGAGTTATCTGAAACAATATGAGGTTAGCGAAAACGATGTCATTGGTAAAAATCATTACGAAGTATTTCCCGATTTGCCCGAAAAATGGCGCATTGTTCATCAAAAAGCTCTTAAGGGCGAAGTTTCGAGTGCCGACGATGATTTATATATTAAAGATGATGGATGCGAGGTGTGGACGCGTTGGGAGTGCCGTCCGTGGTACGATAGTGATGGCTCAATTGGCGGCATTGTAGTTTATACCGAAGTTATTAATGAGCACCGCCAGCGAGAGCTTAAAATTAATCAACTTAATCATCGGCTTAAAAGTTTAATTACAGCTTTGCAGGAACTTACTACATCAAAAACCATTGAGCAGGTGCAAAACATAGTCGTTCATTCGGCTCGCAAACTTATTGGAGCCGATGGTGCTACGTTGGTTTTTAGCGATAACAACCAGTGCTACTATGTTGCCGAGGATGCCATGGAGCCTTTATGGAAAGGCAAACGTTTCCCAATTGACAGCTGCATTAGCGGTTGGGTGATGCAAAATAAACAGGTAGCGCTTATTCCCGATATTTATTCCGATAGCAGGGTGCCACACACCGATTACAAATCTACTTTTGTGAAAAGTCTGGTTATGGTACCCATTAACGTGAGTGAACCCATAGGTGCCATAGGCAATTACTGGAAAAGCAACTACAAACCCGATGAAATTGAACTGGGTTTGTTGCAAACACTTGCCGACTCAGCTGCCCGCGCTATCGAAAGCATTAACGTGCTTAACGAAATTGAGCGAAAAGCGGTAGAACGTACCCGCAGGCTCGAGGCTTCTTTTCTGGCCAATATGAGCCACGAAATACGTACACCAATTAATTCAATCATGGGTTTCTCGAGCTTGCTGCCCGACGAAGAAAGCAGGGATATTATGTGTAATTATGCCGATATTATTGTGCGCAATTCAGAGCACTTGGTGCATATTATCGACGATATTGTAATGTACTCGCGTTTGCAGGCCAAAATGATGGCTTATCAAACAATGGAGTTCAATATTTGCAACTTGTTTCACGAATTGAAGCATATTTTTGCCCCACAAGCTCAGCAAAAAGGCCTTTCGTTGGTGTTTGAAAATGAAATTGAATGCAATAATCTTATAAAAACTGATTACGATAAGCTGAAGCAGGTTTTTGTAAGTCTTATAGCCAACGCCATAAAATATACCGAAAAAGGAACTATACGCGTTTATGCTCAAAAGGCTCATAACCATTACATTTTTTCGGTAAGCGATACCGGTATTGGAATACCCAAAACCGAGCAGGATAAAATATTTGAACGTTTTTTCCGTGGCAGCAATACCCGTAAAGAAACCGTGCCTGGTACAGGATTGGGCTTAAGTATTGTTAAAGAGTTGATTGAACTGCTCGATGGGGATGTATGGGTAGAGAGCAATCCCGATGAGAAACCGGGAGAAAAAGGCAGTGTTTTTAGTTTTTCCATAAACAGTCGCGAAACGAAATAAAAGGAAAATGTACCACCCCTTCGGGGCTGTTTTTGTCAGGTACAGCACTACCGTGGGTTAGCACCCACGTTATTGATGTATAGCTCCTTCGGAGCAGGGTAAAAAGTATTGGTAGAAAGACAAAAAATCTCGGAATATAAATATCGATGGAAATAGTGCAAAAGAGCAATGGCCGCGAAGCGGTTAAATCTTAATAACCACAGGCGCTTGCTGAGCCTGTCGAAGCATAAGCCCGTGGAGAAAAGGATGATGCATACGACTGCCCCGATAGGGGTTGAACTATCTCAATCTTATCAATTAAAAAAACGCACAACCCGGTCCTGGATTGAATTAATTGGAGGTATATGTCCTGTTTTCCGCACTTTTTAGGGGTATTTATATATATAGCTGTAAATCAGATGTGGTTTTTTTAAATTGGGTATCCCAAATTTATTGTCATGTTTGTCAGAAAGAAATTTATTTCTCTTTAAAATAGAGGTTTGTCTTTCGATTTTTTGGTAACGCCCTTCGCTGCCACCACCATTTTCACTGCCCCCCGCTTCGTATGCGGGCATATTTGCCAATGACAACATTTGCTACGATAATCAGGGTTGGTTTAAAGCAATCCGCCCACTTTCGCGTTAGCGAAAACGCGGGGAGGCCGTCAAAAATGCTAGCAGGCGCATGGGTGAATCGGAAATGCTTAGTCCGGCTTTGCAGGGCGTTTACGTTTAAAGATTTTGAACAAACCACAATGCTGCTTTGTAAAAACATACGATATATAAAACAATAATAGTTTAATTTAAAAAAGCTGTGTTCAAAATTTTTCCTGCCTGCTTAGCCGGACTTGGCATTTTCGAGAGCGGGGGGTGCTTATTTTTGACTTGATTTTTTTTCCTGAGTTTTTTGTATCAAGACAAAAAGTCAGTGGGGTTTGGGGCAAAGCCCCATTA
>JAFGGY010000121.1 GCA_016930365.1 Prolixibacteraceae bacterium
AGAAAAAATATTACCCCCACTACCTGAGAGTCCCCGCGCCCTGTACAAAAAGCAAAAACAACGACATAAAAAACCACAAAAGCCTTATTGACAAGGTGGCCAATGCCATTTCCGGTTTTGAAATATATGCACGGGAAGAAAAGCTTAACCCGGGACTTATTGATGATATCCGGAAA
This sequence comes from Prolixibacteraceae bacterium, assembly GCA_016930365.1. Lineage (GTDB taxonomy): Bacteria > Bacteroidota > Bacteroidia > Bacteroidales > Prolixibacteraceae > Roseimarinus. Next base: position 177 of record JAFGGY010000121.1, read on the forward strand.
GAGCTTATAGCGATTTAGCTTACCATACACGACACACTAACATAGAGGCTTATCTTCAGAAATGCAGAATAAGCCTCTTTCTTTTTTATCCCCCCAATGCAAATAAGTCATTAAATCTTTCTCCCCCACTTTCTCAAAACTTGCTGCATCCTTTTTAATAACTACTTTTGCCGCCCAAATCAAATAATCTAAGTAAAATGATTACCGTTTCAAATTTAAGTATCCAGTTTGGCAAGCAAGTTCTTTTTCAGGATGTTGATATGAAATTTACGCCAGGCAACTGCTATGGCATAATTGGCGCTAATGGCGCTGGTAAATCAACTTTTATGAAAATGTTATACGGCGATGTGCCCGTTACTACAGGCCACGTTTCGTTTGGCTCGGGCGAACGCCTCTCGGTGCTGAAACAGGACCATTTTGCTTTCGACGAGTTTACCGTTCTCGACACCGTGCTTATGGGCTATACCGAGCTTTGGCAGAACATGAAAAAGAAGGAAACCCTGTATGCCAAGACCGATTTTACCGAAGAAGATGGCATGCTGGCATCGGAACTCGAAGACCAGTTTGCCGAAATGGACGGCTGGAATGCCGAAAACAATGCAGCCAGCCTGCTTAGCGGTTTAGGCGTAAAAGAAGACTTCCACTATCGCAAAATGGAAGACATGGACGGTAAAATTAAAGTGAAAGTATTGCTTGCACAGGCCTTGTTTGGAAAGCCCGACAACCTGCTGCTCGATGAGCCTACCAACGACCTCGACCTCGAAACCATTACCTGGCTCGAAAATTATCTGGCCAATTTCGACAATACGGTTCTGGTGGTTTCGCACGACCGTCACTTCCTCGATTCAATATGCACCCACATTGTGGATATCGACTTTGGAAAAGCCCGCATGTACGGCGGAAATTATACGTTCTGGTACGAATCGAGCCAGCTGGCACTACGCCAACAACAGGCTCAAAACCGAAAAGCCGAAGAGAAAAAGAAAGAGCTGCAGGAATTTATTGCCCGCTTTAGTGCTAACGTAGCCAAATCGAAGCAAACCACCAGCCGCAAAAAAATGCTCGAAAAACTCAACGTTGAAGAAATTCAGCCTTCGACCCGAAAATACCCCGGCATAATTTTTACCCCCGACCGTAAACCTGGCAACAATGTGCTTGAAGTTAAAAACCTGAGCAAATCGGTTGATGGTGAGATGCTTTTTAGTAACATTACTTTCAATGTTGAAAAAGACGACAAAATTGTGTTCGTTTCGCGCGACTCGCGTGCCATGACTGCCTTTTTTGAAATACTGGCCGGCAACGATATGCCCGATGGCGGCGAATTTGACTGGGGGCAAACCATTACTACCGCATATTTGCCACTCGAAAACAGCGATTTTTTTGAAAACGACCTTACGCTTATCGACTGGCTGGGGCAATTTTCGAGCGACACCAGCGAGATTTTTCTGCGTGGATACCTGGGTAAAATGCTTTTCTCGGGCGAAGAAGTGTATAAAAAAGCCAACGTGCTATCGGGGGGCGAAAAAATGCGCTGCATGATTGCCCGCATGATGCTGCAAAATGCCAATGTGATGATGCTCGACACCCCAACCAACCACCTCGACCTTGAGTCAATTCAGGCTTTTAACAACCGATTGACCCAGTTTCCGGGAAATATTCTGATGTCGTCGCACGACCACCAGTTTATCGACACCGTTTGCAACCGGGTAATTGAACTTACGCCCAACGGCATGCTCGACAAACAAATGGAGTATTCTGAATACGAAATTAGTGAAGACATTAAGGAACAACGCAGCAAAATGTATAACGATTAAATATTCTACTCGTTGTTATGGATAAAATCTTTGTTTTCGACCTCGATTTTACGCTATGGCACCTGAGCGGAACATGGTGCGATTGTACATGTCCGCCCTATAAAAAAGTCAACGGTAAAATTTATGACTCGTGCAATGCCGAAATGAATCTTTACCCCGAAACCATTGCGATACTCGAAAACTTAAAATCCGAAGGCTACAAACTGGGCGTAGCCTCGCGCACCGACCGTCCTGATTGGGCTCGCGAATTAATGAGACTGCTTAAAATTGATGACTATTTCGATTACAAAGAAATATATCCCTCGGCCAAAACGAAGCATTTGAGCCGAATTAAAGAAGCTTCGGGCTATTCCTTTTCCCAAATGATTTTTTTCGACGACGAATACCGAAACATTGCCGACACACAAGCCCTGGGAGTTACGGCTGTTTTTGTGAAAAACGGCATATCAAAAAACTTGGTTGAAAAGTATAAGTAGCATTCCTGCTTTATGCACTTATACACGATGTGCACTGGCATTCTTCCGTCATTGGTTTATTTTAGTAACCAATCAATTACATTGGTTTTCTGAATTCCATTTATACTCGTATTATCGTAATCTAACGTTAAAAGAAATTTTGGATAATTATCTTTAATTCTGTCAAATGACGAAATTTCACGATTAAATGTTTTTTCGTCATTAAGCGCCGGGTTCTTTGCTTGTGCACAACTTCAAAATCTTTCTAATTATCACATAATCAATTATATTTTCATGTATATATGGATACTGCAACGCTATGGGCAGATGTTGATATTCTAATTGTCTCAAGTCGGCAGGGCTCTTCATCCCGATGCTGTCGGGACAAGGCTCCCAAATCCATTGAAGTGTATTTTTAAAATTATGTTTTAATTTGAAGGAAACAGCCCGCTTTTACGATAGCGTAAAGGCAGGATAGCCACTAAAAAATATTGTCAGATGGAGGCGTGAATTTGAAGGTTGAAGGAGTCAACCGAAAATTGATGTAGTCAAAAAATAAAAAAAATAATTATCGTAACTAAGGCATTTCACCGCTCAATTTCTTAAATTGTAGCTTTATCAAATTGAGTGGGGAGGATGAATTCTATTTTTGCGCTATTGCCGGTGGTTATATTTCTGCTATTCTTATTTTTACTCGACAGTTTCAAACTGGTTGTAAAAAAACAACTTTTACTTTGCATTGTATGGGGCATATTAAGTGCTACCCTGGCGTATTTTATCAATACACTTGCACTAAACCATTTTCAAATTGGTTTCGATAATCTTTCAAAATACATTTCACCTTTTATCGAAGAGTTATTGAAAATAGTTGTCGTTCTTATCCTTATCAAATCCAAACGGATAGGTTTTATGATTGATGCTGCCATTTATGGTTTTGCTGCCGGCGCCGGTTTTGCACTGGCCGAAAACATTTTTTACCTATACACCAACAACGACCCCAACCTGCTTATCTGGATAATTCGCGGCCTTGGCACTTCAATTATGCATGGTGGGTGTACAGCTCTGTTTGCCCTTGTTGTAGTGGGTGCAAAAAATCGCGACGCATCGCCTATCCTGAACTTTATGGCAGCCATTGGCCTGGCTTACCTTATCCACTCTATGTTTAATCACTTTTATGTAAGCCCCATTATTCAAACCGCCGGAATTGTGGTTGTTCTTCCCTTGGTTTTTATACTCATTTTTAACTTCAACGAAAAACAATTACAAGACTGGCTCGAAATTGAATTTGCCAACGAAGTGGAACTTTTAAACATGATTAATAAAGGTCAGTTCAGGAACACCAAAGCCGGCGAATATCTCACATCGTTAAAATCGAAATTCGAAGGCGAAGTGATACTCGACATGTACTGTTTTATCAGTCTTTACCTCGAACTTTCGATTAAAGCCAAACGAAATATAATGCTCAAAGAAAGTGGTTTTGCACCAATGATTGAGCCCGACATTAACAACAAACTAAGCGAGATAAAACAACTGCGCAAACAAATTGGCAAAGTTGGCGAGCTAACTCTTGCACCTCTTATTCGGATGAACTACCGCGATTTATGGAAACTGAAAACATTGGAATGATTTTTTTAAAAAAACATCCAACTTTTTACAAAACCGGCATAATTAGTATGTGCCGACACATATTTTTTAAATGGACGACGACAAAATTATAATCGAAGAAATTTTAAAAGGGGAAGTTAGCCGGTTTGAATTGTTGGTTAAAAAATATCAACAACCGGTGTACAATGTAATTTTTCGGATTTCGGGAAATGTAGAGGATGCTAAGGAAATAACACAAGATGTGTTTGTGAAAAGTTACGAGTCGCTACGGAATTACAAGCCCGATTATAAGTTTTTCAGCTGGTTGTACCGCATAGCCATCAACAGCGCTTTAATGCACAACAAACAAAACCGGCGCTTTGTGCTCTTGAGCGAGAACACTGAAAGGCAACCAGAATTTCAGAGTACAAATGCAGAAGAAAATGAACACAAATACAAACAATTAAATAAAGCACTGATTGAATTGCCCGAGAAGTATAAATCGGTAATTGTACTAAAATATTACGCTGCTTTGTCGTATGCACAAATTGCAACAATTACAGGCATCGATGAAAAAAGGGTGAAATCGAGGTTGTACGACGGAAGGGCGCTTTTAAAAGAATTGCTTGCAAAAGCCAATTGCATTTAAATACAATGTAAAATGAAAAAAGAACACGAAATACTCATTCAAAAAAAGGTCGATGGACAATTATCGACTACAGAAGAAGATAAATTTGACAAGCTAATTTCGCAATCGGCCGAAGCCAATAAATATTACAACGAAATTAAAAAAGTTGATGAACTCCTTATTTCCGATGCCACACGAGCGAAAACAATTGACAATACCCACTCAATTATGAATTCCATTGGGAAAAGCAATGTTCAACACACAAAAACCAAAACCCGCTTGTTTACGCCCCGGCTCATGAAATACGCTGCAATATTAATTGTTGGTGTTTTTATGGGTGCTGCTTTTAGCTATACATTTTTTAATTCAGCCGAAATTGATAATACAATGCTAAGCGGCACAATGGTAAGTAAAACAAATGAACAAGTTCTGTTTGAGGACGAACAAACTAAAATCGTTCTTCATACAATAGATGTGGCAGAAATAAAAATTGCCTTACTTAGGGTTGAAACCAATGAGCTTATCAATTGCGAAATAACAAACACGGGGCATGAACATATGCAAATTGTAGCGCTAAAGAATAAAGCCAACCTTTCGGAAAATGCCGAAATAAATAATCAACTTACAATTACAGGCAATACAATATTTCAGGTAATTTTCAACAGCCAAGAAACACCTGAACTGTTGTTTGTTAGAGAAAATAAAATCATTGCCCGAAAAAAAATCGAATAAAACATCCAACTTTTTATAAACAAGCGAATAATTCTAACAAAACAAACATTGTTTTTTGAAAATATTTATAAGAACTTAAGTCATAAACCTGTTTAAATTTTACTACTATGAAACGTAAAAGCAATTTACTCCATGTAACACTTATCGTGTTAAGCCTGTTTATCGGTTTTGTAATAGGTATCAGCCTGGATTTTCCAAAAACCAGCACCGACAACCTTAAGGGAACCATCGGAAAAGTTAACAAGCACCGC
>JAFGGY010000122.1 GCA_016930365.1 Prolixibacteraceae bacterium
CGCAGTTTCAATTTCAATTTTGTCTTTGCCGTCAACTTTTTGTTCAATATTACTTCCTTCTATTCCAATTCGGTCAACCTGCCCTTTGGCTAAAACCCGGTGTTCTTTATCGATTTTAAACAATTGGTATTTAATGGATGAACTTCCACAATTCAAGACTAAAACATTCATATAAATATCTATTTAAAAATTATTTGGATGAAACAATCGACTGTGTATCCATTGCTATCATCAATTCTTCGTCAGTTGGTACTACCATAATTTTAACGCGCGAGTCGTCGGTGCTAATCACCGCTTCTTTCCCATGTTGACCTTTATTCTTTTCATCATCAATTTTAAAACCCATCCAGTCGAGTTCGCTGCAAACTCCTTGACGGGTTATGTCGGCATTTTCGCCAATTCCGCCGGTAAAAACCAGTACATCGCAGCCATTCATTGCAGCTGTATAAGATCCGATGTATTTCTTTACCCGGTAATCGTACATTTTCATAGCCAGTTGCGCCTTCGCGTTGCCATTTTCGGCAGCCTCTTCAATATCGCGTGCATCCGACGAGATATTGGTAACCCCCAGCATACCGCTGTGTTTGTTAAACAGGGTTGAAGCCGATTGAAGCCCGATATTTTCTTTTTCCATCAGGTAAAGTACAGCACCAATATCGAGGTCGCCGGCGCGAGTTCCCATCAATAATCCTTCGATGGGTGTAAATCCCATAGAAGTATCGACCGATTTGCCCTGATTAATGGCTGCAATGGATGCGCCATTTCCAAGGTGGCAGGTAATAATTTTTTGTGTTTCATAATCGACACCCAAAATTTCGCATGCGCGTTTGCTCACATAACGATGACTTGTACCGTGAAAACCGTAGCGGCGCACTCCGTATTTTTTGTACAAACTATATGGAATTCCGTACATGTAAGCATGTTCGGGCATGGTTTGATGAAATGCTGTATCGAAAACACCAACTTGTTTTATTTCGGGAAGAATTTCGGTTATGGCTTCAATCCCCTTAATATTTGGCGGATTGTGTAAAGGAGCCAGTTCGATGCAACGTTCAAGTTCGTTAATCACCTCATCGGTAATAAGAACACTTCCGCTAAAAGCCTCGCCACCATGAACCACGCGGTGTCCAACAGCTGAAATCTCGCTCAACTCGTTAATGCAACCGTGCTTTTTACTGGTCAGAACGCCCAAAACGTATTCAATTCCAATTTTATGATCCACTATTTCGCCCTGAAAAACAACTTTTTCGCCATTGGCCTTAGTCAATTTAAGTTGTGAACCATTAAGGCCAACTTTTTCAACAAGCCCCTTGGCCATTACTTCCCTGGTAATCATGTCGAAAAACTGAAATTTAATGGACGAACTCCCGCAATTCAATACTAATATCTTCATAATTAACTATTTCACATTAAATAAATAGAATAATTAAGCTTACGTTCAGCTTATTACTCATAAATACGTTCTCCGTTTTCGTCATACTTATAAAAGCCGCGCCCTGAGCTAATACCATAGTTATGCTGACGCAAGAGGCGTTTAATCATCGGGTTTGTTTTATAGCGCGAATCGCCAAACTCGTTAAACAGATTCTCCATCCATCGCGAAACCCGGTCAAGCCCGAGAATATCGGCAATGGTTAATGGCCCCAGCCGCATGCCATAGCCTGTAAGCATAACCTGCTCTACATCATCCTTACAGCACACTCCTTCGAGCAAAATTTCGCAAGCTTCGTTTAACATTACACAAAACATACGAACGCTCACCAAACCAACCGATTCTTCAACCGGAACCACTTTACGGTTTGTCATTTGAATAAACTGTTCTACCTTTTCGTACGCCCAATTAGCGGTATAGAGGCCTTTAGTTATTTCAACAATGCGCGAATCGACCGAATTAATCATAAAATGAATGCTGATGCAACGATCTTTATGAATAAGGTTTTCGACTAAATCGGAAATAATTATGGCAGTTGAATTTGTAGCCAAAATGCATTTACTATCCACTATTTTCTCAAGGTCTTCGAAAACCTTTTTGCGGGCATCAAAGCTTCGGCCTTTGCCAACGGTAGGAATGGTTTCGATTACCAGGTCGCAATCTTTAAAATCGGTAAGTTCAACGGTTCCGGTAATACGCGACATTACCGCTTTCTTCTCCGACTCGGTCGCCCCCCAGTTTTTTATGCGGCTATCCATTATCCCTTCAATTTTTTGAAGCGAATAGTCGATTTTAGCCTGCGACGTTTCCTTAAAAATTACATCGAGCCCGTACGAGCTGCATACGCGGGCAATATATTGCCCGTCGCATCCGCAACCAACAATTCCGACTTTTGAGAATAATTTGGATGAATTTTTTTTCTTTTTGCTTAATCCATAATCTTCTATGGATTCAATAATTGCTTCTGCCATTTTAATGCTGTATAATATTTTACTATTGAGCTTGATTTGCTGTAACTGCCACCATATTCACAATATCGTCAACCGAGCAACCACGCGACAAGTCGTTAATTGGTGCGGCCATTCCTTGCAATACCGGACCAATAGCTTCGGCACCTGCCAACCGCTGCACCAGTTTGTATCCAATATTACCGGCTTCTAAACCCGGGAATACCAATACATTGGCTTTTCCGGCTACCGGGCTGCCGGGTGCTTTTAACTCGCCTACTTCTTTAATGATAGCTGCATCGAGTTGTAATTCACCGTCGAGCATTAGCCCGGGTGCTTTTTCTTTGGCAATTTTAGTAGCCTCTACAACTTTATCAACCAACGGATGCTTAGCACTACCTTTGGTTGAAAAGCTTAACATTGCCACACGAGGTTCGAGGCCAACTATACTTTGGGCTGTTTTTGCCGATGTAATGGCTATTTCGGCTAACTGTTGCGCATCGGGATCGGGCATCACGGCACAATCGGAAAATACCAGCACACCATCGTGACCGAATTTTTTATCTACAAACATTAAAAATGCGCCGGAAACGACGCTTACACCGGGCAATGTTTTTACAAACTGAAATGCCGGACGCAATACATCGCCGGTTGCATTAATGGCTCCGGCCAATTCGCCATCGGCATCGCCTGCTTTTATCATCATCGGGCCAAAGTACAGCGGATCGTTGAGCAAACTCAGTGCTTCTTCCTTTGTCAACCCTTTCTTTTTGCGAATTTCAACCATCATATCGGCATACGTATCACGACGTGCATCGGTTTTGGGGTTTACCACCTCTGCTGCACTTACATCTGCGCCCAGCTGATTTGCTTTTAAAGCCACTTCTTCTTCGTTGCCCAATAAAATTACCTGTGCAATTTTTTCTTTCAAAATGATAGCAGCTGCCTGAAGGGTTCGGGGCTCGGTGCCCTCGGGTAGTACTATTCGTTTGTTTAGTTTGGAAGCGTTTAATTTAATTTGTTTAAGTAGTTCCATCGTATTTTCTTTTCTATTCAAATCGGATTAATATACAAAAGTAACCATTTTAGATGTACCACCCAGACGAATAATGGCAATTTGAACTATTTTTTCTAAAGTTTTAAAGTTAAGTAAACAGGGGTACACGTGGGATATTCAACTCAATATCAGGCATGAAATGCTCAAAAATCACGTTCTAACACCTACGAACCCACGATTAATTTTGACCGGAATTTCTCGTTTTGACACAGAACCTGTACCACATAAATGCCGGGATTTAATAATTGAGTATTTATTTCGGCATATTTTCGGTTTGCAAACGTATTTTGAAAAGCTATTTTGCCGGTCATATCGTATATTCTCACTTCAAAAGCACAATTGTTCACCGGTGTATCAACCGCCTTATCAGCATCAAATTCAACCACCACATAGCTCTGTGCCGGATTCGGATATATTTTTAACACATCGTTGTCATAATCAATTACTCCCGTATCAGGAACCAGCGAATTTGCACAGATCAGGGGCTGCATCAGCAAAGCAATGCCTTTTTCTTCTATATGATATTCACTAAAAGCTTGCCACAAACCATTTTCTTTTACAAACACCGAGTTGCTATTGGCGTAACTTCGCAATCCCGACTGGAATAGCTCCACGCTGTTCCCTTCGGAATCGTTAATAACCACCGAAATATAAAACACCCCCTCCACCATCAGGGCTTCACCAAAATTCAGAAAATTCATAGCCCCCTTCGTCAGGCTGTTCATCGGGAAACGATATTGCTTGACAGCGGTATCGGGACCGTTTTCGCCGGAATAAATGCGTACTATCAACTCGGGATTTACCGAATTTGCCGAGAAATCACTTAAGCCAATTGCCAGCCCTGATATGGAGGCGTATTCAAATTGGGAGAAACACTCAGCCGACTCGGTTACATACTCGTTATCGACAAATTGATTATGTATTTTCAAACTATCGTGAATGGTAAAGTTGCTAAAAACATTACAAACGCCGCCACTTTGCTCATACGGGTCGAAACCATCGATTACTCGTTTGCCCGAATTAAGCGGATCGAACCAGTATTTCAACTGATGCTCCACCTCGGGGTATGTATCCCACATTTTATCGATACGGGCAAAAGCGTCGTACGAAAGGTTGGTACACGAAGCGTAACCGCCCGAAAGAGTTCCTACAGCACGCTTATCGTTGTTAAACAAACAAGCCCCCGACGAACCGGCTTCGGTGGTACCCGATTCCCAGTTAAGCACTTTCCAATGTGCATTTGACAAAAAATTGCTTGAAAAGGACATAGAATCGCACACTCCCTCGTCGTGCGATATTTTTTTGGTATCGCCATTGGGATGATGAATGATATAAGTGTTTGACGGAAAGGCATTCGTAGCATCCCAACCCACAAAATACGGACGAAAAGCAGCCGGAACGTTCGCGCTTAATTGAACCAGCATAAAATCGAGCCGATCGGACGAGGCAAGGGCTGTAGCCCCGCTAATGGATTGATTATCGTAGCCATCGATACCGGTACAAAAAGGACTTTCGTAATTGAAATCGTACAGGGTTACCTGGGCTGTTTCGTTATTATCGTAAATGTGAAAAGCCGAAAGAATCATAGGACGGCCATCTCTCGCCGTATTGTTCACTAAGGTAGCCGTTCCATACTCATTATCGGCAAGAATACGACATACACCGCGCTGTTGCAACTCTAAACCCGACTCGGTTTCACAGTTTATATCAACGTTGCACTCACCCGACAAACGGCGGGCTGACGAATTTTTTAAAGAAACAACACCAATAAAATCATGATTCACTTTTCCAATTTCTAATTGTCCTTTAAAATCAACATCAAAAGGTTCTTCATATTGCAAAATAAGCTCTTCGCCAGGCAGCGGATAAACAGCCAGTTTATTATACGGCTTGTTGTTTTTTGAAGTAAAAGCCCCAAGAACGGCCGTTTTATCGGGATTATAAACAAAAAGACGCGCATTTTCGGGCAAATGGAACTTTGAAAAAATCAACATTAAGGACTTTGCGTCTTCCGATTTAATATGTAAACGCCAGATGTAATGACCAGCATATTTGTATAAAACACCAGAATTTTCGGGCGAATAATTCACCTCGAACGAATGGGCAAAGGTGATGCTTTTAAGCAAATTAGCATCGCTAAGCGAAGAAACTGTTTTTGGCATTTCGAACCGGGGAAGTTGAATAAGATCATCGTTGGTCGTTGATTTGAGTAAAGGCACGTCGATTGGAAAGCCGCCATCGGAGAGCTGTGCTTTTAGCGACACAAGGCCTGCAAAAACTAAAAATATGCTTAGTAAAATCTTCATTCCCGGTTTTTTATCGATAACGATTATTTTTTGGTCTTTAATAATTCCTGCATACGATACATTTCGTCGCGGTATTGCGCTGCCTGAATAAAATCGAGCTCTTTGGCTGCTTTTTCCATTTCCGATTTCACCTTGGCAATGGCTTTTTCCAGTTCGGGTCGGCTCATGTACTGAACAACGGGGTCGGCCGCTGCATCGGCTTTGCCCTCGCCCGAATAAGCTTTCGATGCTTTAGCTGCTTTCCACCTGCTTTCAACCCCAATAATTTCGCGGCTTGCTTTCACAATAGCCGTAGGTGTAATTCCGTTTTCTTCGTTGTATTTTAACTGTTTGGCACGCCGGTTTTCGGTTGCATCGATGGTTTTCCTCATCGAATCGGTAACCTTATCGGCGTACATTATTACCAATCCGTTTATATTACGTGCAGCCCTACCTGCTGTTTGCACCAGCGAACGTTCGGAGCGCAAAAAACCTTCTTTATCGGCATCGAGAATCGCCACCAGCGAAACTTCGGGCAGGTCGAGCCCCTCGCGAAGGAGGTTGATACCCACCAATACATCGAATTCGCCATTGCGAAGGCCTTCGAGAATTTCGACACGTTCAATGGTAACCACATCAGAGTGAATGTAGCGGGTTTTTACGCCCATGCGGGTTAAATATTTCGTTAGTTCTTCGGCCATGCGCTTGGTAAGCGTAGTAACCAGTGTGCGCTCGTTCAGCTCAACCCGCTTGTTAATTTCATTCATCAGGTCGTCAATCTGATTTTCGCTCGGGCGAACATCAATGCGGGGATCAAGCAACCCGGTTGGGCGAATCACCTGCTCCACCACTACCCCTTCCGATTTATCGAGTTCATAATCGGCTGGCGTTGCACTAACAAACAAAATCTGGTTTATCAGTCCTTCCCACTCTTCAAATTTGAGCGGCCGGTTGTCTATAGCAGCAGGCAGACGAAAACCGTACTCAACCAGGTTTTGTTTTCTAGCACGGTCGCCACCGTACATGGCACGAATTTGAGGAATGGTAACGTGGCTTTCGTCAACCACCATTAAAAAATCGTCGGGGAAATAATCGAGCAAGCAGAAAGGCCTTGTTCCGGGCAGGCGGCCATCGAAATACCTTGAATAATTTTCAATTCCGGGACAATAGCCCAATTCGCGCATCATTTCCATGTCGTATTCTACACGTTCTTGAATACGTTTAGCCTCCAAGGGCTTACCAATTTCTTTAAAATAATCGATTTGCTTCACCAGGTCATCCTGTATAAGCCGAATGGCCGACTGCATGCGATTTTGCGTGGTAATAAAGATACTGGCCGGATAAATAATCACATGCTCTTGTTCTTCGATAACACGCCCCGATTCGGGGTCGAAACGCTGAATTTCTTCTATTTCGTCTCCCCACAACGTTATACGTATGGCGGTATCGGCATAAGCCGGAAACACATCAACGGTATCGCCTTTCACTCTGAAATTCCCCCGCTTAAACTCCACTTCGTTTCGCGAGTATAAGCCATCGACCAATTTGCGCAACAAGGCATTGCGTGCAACCATGTCGCCTACTTTTAGTTCCACAAGGTTGGCATGAAAATCTTCGGGATTGCCAATACCATACAAACACGAAACCGACGAAACCACAATAATATCGCGCCGTCCCGAAAGCAAAGCCGAAGTAGTGCTAAGCCTGAGTTTTTCAAGCTCGTCGTTAATCGACAAATCCTTTTCGATGTAAGTATCTGTTACGGGCAAATACGCTTCGGGTTGATAATAATCGTAATACGATACGAAATATTCCACCAGGTTATCGGGGAAAAAGCTTTTCAGTTCGCTGTAAAGCTGTGCTGCCAGTGTTTTGTTGTGGCTAAGCACAAGCGTTGGGCGCTCAACTTTTTCAATCACCTTAGCTACGGTAAAGGTTTTACCCGAGCCGGTAACGCCAAGCAGGGTTTGCGCAAAATCTCCCCGGGTGAGCCCCTGCGAAAGCTGCTCAATAGCCTGAGGCTGATCGCCTGTTGGTTCGTATGTCGATGTAACTGTAAACTTCACAATAACTTACTGTTTATAAAATGATTTCTAACTTAAAAAATATGTCACATGCAATGCGGTCGTTTTATCATCAATATATTGCGTATCGCAATCATTCGACAATAAAAAAGCATGTATAAGAGGTTTATCCAATAAATCATCTAAGCCTTTCAAATGACGCGCATCATGTTCTCTCACTTTATCAGCCATTTTTATTTCAAAAGCATAATATCCATTCGGAAATTCCACTAAAAAATCAACCTCTTTTCCATCGTGAGTTCTTAAATGAAACATATTGACCGGAGCCTGAATATTTTTCAGCTGTTTATACATTTCAGCAACAATCATGCTTTCAAATTCGTTACCCGTAATCATTCCCTGCTTTTGCAAAACGGCTCGAATTACCCCATTGTCCAAATAATGAATTTTTGGTGTTTTTACCAATCGTTTATTTCTGTTACGTGACCAGGCTTGCAAAACAATAGCCTGATAACTCATTTCAAAATAAGTAATGTAGCGAAGTACCGTTTTCGATGTTATGCCTATTTGATTCCCAATTGCAGAAGCATTAATCAGATTACCAGTATTTAATGCAAAATAATGCTGCAATTTCTGAAACGGTTCCAAATCTCTAAACGAAGCCAAATCCCTTATGTCTCTTTCGAGATAAGTACGCACATAATTTTTAAGCCAATCCTGCTTTTCTCCGTCCGTTAATTCATCATCAGCAACCGCAGGATACGCACCAAATTGCTCATAATGCTCCCATGCTTTTTTCTTTTGTGCCATTTCATTGTCAAGCAAAAACGACGGCAACAAATCGCTCACGCTCAAATTGCCCGTAACAATTTGTTGCATAGGCGAATCCTTTATCTCATCATCCCAACTATCGGTTCGTACCTCAGGTATGGTTAGAGGCAACAAATCATATATCAAACAACGTCCAGCAAGACTTTCCTTCACTTTTTCGAGCAAAAGAAACTGACTGGATCCAAGTAAAATATATTGAATATCCGCCCATTGCTCATATACCGATTTAACACTTTCAATCAACGATGGTTCTTTCTGAACTTCATCCAGTATCGCTTTAGGAAACTGAGCATGCCACTGTGTCGCACTCAATTGCTTATACCTGCTTCTTAACACAGGATCGTCAATCGAAAGATACGTAAACCCGGGGAACAAATGTCTCGACAAAGTTGTTTTCCCGGTTTGCCTTGCCCCGGTAAACACAATTATTTTTGCAGTTTTCGATTTGCTACGTTCTTCAATATATGCTTTTAATTTTCGATTTTTCACTGCATTCATTTTTAATGGAAACATACAAATGGCGTAAATTTAGGAATATAATTCCATTTTTCGGCGTAATATTTGGAATTATAGTCCGATTTTTACGCCTGTATTCGTAAAAATTTAATAACAACTCCATTTATTTTCCTTTTAGACAATCAACAATCAGCCTACAATATTTACTTCGGGCTGCAACTTCACAGCAAATTTTTTATAAACCGACTGTTGAATTTTATCGGCAAGGGCCACAAGCTCCGCCCCGCTAGCCCCACCATAATTCACTAATACCAAAGCCTGGTCTTTATGCACCCCAACATGACCTTCGCGAAAACCTTTCCACCCACATTGCTCGATAAGCCAGCCGGCTGCCAGCTTTGTTTCACCATCGAAGCCCGACGGGTAAGATGGCATATCGGGATATTTCGACTTAAGGTTCGCAGCCAATTCGTCGGGAACCACAGGATTTTTAAAAAAACTACCTGCATTCCCGATTTCAAGCGGATCGGGCAATTTCGACTGCCGAATACGAATAACCGCATCACGAACATTCTGCAAAGCGACCTCACCATTTTTCGCCACTTCATCGTTTAACGAACCATAAGCCAGGTTAAATTCCGGAAATTTATCCAGCTTAAATACAACCGAAGTTATAACAACTTTGTTTTTGAGTTCGTTCTTAAAAATGGAATTGCGATACCCAAATTGGCATTCGTGGTTGGAAAATTCGACTTTCTGTCCGGTAGCAAGCTCAACGGCCCGCACCAGGTGAATTTTATCTTTCGCTTCGGCACCATAAGCACCAACATTTTGAACCGGAGCAGCCCCTACCTTTCCGGGAATAAGCGACAGATTTTCAAGTCCGCCCAACTGATATACAACTGATAATCGCACCAGCTCGTCCCATTCGACTCCAGCTCCGGCTTCAATGTATATATGATTTCTGTCTTCGTCGATTTCGCCAACCCCGGGCACATTCGGATAAATAACCAAACCTTCAAAATCGTTTTTCAAGAGCAGGTTGCTGCCACCTCCCAGAATAAAAAAATGTTCGGGAAGCGAATGTTCCTGTAAAAAATACACCAGTTCATCGGCTTCGGTAAATTCGAAAAATGATTTGGTTTTGGCAGCTATCCCAAAAGTATTATAAGCAGCTAAATTGTAATTTTCGAGCAAACGTATCATTATAAAAATTAAATGGTTAAAATTGAATAAGCCCTCCCAGGCACAAATGAATCTTCAAATATCGAAAAATTCCGTTAGTTTTGTTAGGAATACGGGCATTTATGATTCACATAAACAAAACCATAAAAACAAGGCGGCCAAAAGTTGTCCTAGCAGTTACCAACGATGTAGCCACCGACCACCGGGTGCATAAAATAGCACAAAGCCTTACACAAATGGGCTTTGATGTTCGCATTGCAGGTCGCAAACGAAGTTACAGTCTGCCTGTTAACTGCCCGGGGGTAAGTGTAAAACGATTCAACCTTTGGTTTAACAAAGGCCCGCTGTTTTATGCCAATTACAATCTTCGACTGTTTTTCCATCTACTTTTTACTCGATACCATGTACTTGTAGCCAACGATCTCGACACGCTGTTAGCCTGCTACCTGGCGGCAAAAATTAAACGCAAGCCTGTTGTTTACGACAGCCACGAGTATTTTACCGAAGTGCCTGAGCTGATTAACAGACCTCGCGTTCAGTGTGTATGGAGAAAAATTGAAAAAAGCATTGTGCCAAAACTCACTCATTGCTATACGGTTAGCCAAGGAATTGCCGATTTGTACCATCAAAAGTACCACACGCGATTCAAACTGGTGCGAAACTTCCCCTCTAATACATTAAACCGAGCACCGTTAAACAGCTACAAACCACCGTTCCCAACCGATATGCCCACCATTCTTTACCAGGGAGCAGTAAACCTGGGGCGCGGAGTAGAAGAAGCCATTTTGGCGATGAAAAATATCGATAATGTGCGTTTAGTTATTGTTGGCGATGGCGATAAATACGACACATGCCGACAACTGGCGATTGACGAGCAACTGGGCGACAAAGTGCTGTTTATCGGCCGGGTTAGCCCCGATGAACTTGCCCTGATAACGCCATTTGCGACCATTGGACTATCCATTGAAAAAGATATGGGCCTGAATTATTGCTTTGCGATGCCCAACAAGTTATTCAACTACATACAGGCCGGCGTTCCAGTCCTGGCATCGTCGCTTCCCGAAATAAAAAACATAGTAAGCAGCTATCAAACAGGCTATTTAATTAAAGAAACCACTCCCGAAATCATTTCGGCAGGAATCCAACACATGCTGAATTCGCCTGCCGACATGGAAAAATGGAAAGCCGGCTGTCATAAAGCCGGCAAAATACTATGCTGGGAAAACGAAGAAAAAACACTAAAATCGATTTATAGTACGTTTTTACCTGATTCGTTTTAACACTTCGACCAGGTGCTTCCAGAATTTCTGAACCGTTTCGATTTTGATGCGCTCGTCGGGCGAATGAGCACCTAAGATAGTAGGGCCAAACGATACCATATCGAGACCGGGATACTTTTCGAGAAACAAACCACATTCGAGACCGGCATGGATGGAGCGCACAACAGGTTTTTGCTTAAACAATTCGGTATAAACCTGTTCAGTTAGCTTAACAATAGGCGAATCGGGATTGGGCGACCACCCCGGATACCCGTCAGAATGATGAACATCGGCGCCTGCTTTTTCGAATACCGCTTCAACAATCGAAGCAATTTCGTGTTTGCTGCTTTCGCGATCGCTGCGCTGGCTTGTCGTAACCAAAATCTGACTTTCGTCCTGAAACTTTACAGATGCAAGGTTTGTAGATGTTTCAACCATACCGGGCATCCTGAAACTCATCGCGTAAACACCGTGTGGACAAACAAACAAGGCATGTAGCAGCTTGTCAACCGTATTTTCGTCGATTACCCATTCGGGCATATCGGTGGAACCATGATCGAGCTTTAAACCGGGCTCGGTAAGCTTAAACTCCTCACTTATTTGATGCTTAAAAATATTGAAGTCGGCCACCAGGTTTTCCTTATAACTATGCCGAACCAGAATTAAAGCCTCGGCTTCGCGTGCTATGGCATTACGCAGGTTTCCGCCGGTAAATTCGGCAATGCGAAGACCGTATTTCCGGTTTGCTTCCCATAGGAAACGGGTCAAAATTTTAATCGCATTTCCGCGACCTTTGTGAATATCGTCGCCCGAATGGCCTCCGGTTAAGCCCTCCACAGTAAGCTTCATCGGGAAATACCCGGCAGGTACTTCTTCTTTTTTATATTGAAATTGCGCCAAGGTATCGACACCACCTGCGCAGCCAATAAAAAGCTCGCCTTCGTCTTCCGAATCGAGATTCAGCAATATTTTGCCTTCGAAAAAACCCGGTTGCAGGGCAAAAGCACCCGACAAGCCCGTTTCTTCATCGACTGTAAACAGGCACTCAATTGGGCCATGATCCAGCGATTTTGAAGTAAGAACAGCCATTTGTGCCGCCATCCCTATGCCACAATCGGCGCCAAGAGTTGTGCCCTGTGCCTTCACCCATTCGCCATCAATGTATGGTTTAATCGCATCCACTTCGAAATTATGTTCTACATGGTTATTCTTCTCCCCCACCATGTCCATGTGCGATTGCAATACCACCACCGGAGCCGATTCGTAGCCCGAAGTAGCCGGAACGCTGATTAATACATTACCAGCATCGTCTTTTTTAAACGAAAGTTGGTTTTGGCTGGCAAAATCTTCCAAAAACTTTATAATTAGCTCCTTCTTTTTCGACGGCCGTGGTACCTGACATATATCTTCGAAATACGACCAAACCGCATTTGGCTCGAGATGACTGATTTTTCTTTCCATAATTCAAAATTTTTATCAAAAATAGATGCTTAAACAACAATATCGCTATAAACAACTATGATTTTCAACATAAATTAAACTAAAACAGAGCATTTAAGCATTTAACGATTTTCAAAAATGAATATTTTTTACTTTTTTTGGCTGACAATGAACATTATTCATTGAAAACAATTGGGATATACTTAAAAAGAAAAGAGATGAAACGAACTACACTAGTGCTATTTTTACTGGCCATTTTTAGTTTTTCGATGGCTGCCAACAACGATGTAACCGGAAAATGGAGAACCATTGATGACGAAACTGGTGAAATTAAATCCTTGGTTGAAATCACTAAAGAAGACGGGAAGCTTTATGGCAAAATCATTCGTTTATTCAACGAAGACCCAAACTACGACCCCCTGTGTACCGAATGCAAAGGGAATTTTAAAAACAAAAAAATAATTGGCATGCAAATAATCAACGGCCTTGAACTCAAAAAGGATCAGTGGGCTGGCGATGATGGCATACTTGACCCCGACAATGGAAAACTGTACGATGTAAAAATTTGGGTTGACGAAGAAAATGAGAACAAGCTGAATGTACGCGGTTATATTGGCTTTTTATATCGGACTCAAACCTGGGAGCGCGAAATAGAAGAATAAAGAACGAAGCATTCGTCTTTGATAAGAAAACTTCGAAATAAAGAGTTTTTTTTTGCAGACACTGTAAACCATTTGGTTGCGTCTTACTATTGATAATGATAAGCCCGGTCAACTTCACCTGACCGGGCTTTTTAACAAAACTTTTAAATCTCAACTACAAAATACCTGCTTTTGTCCCGATATGAATAGCATGATGTTTATTTTCCAGGACCAAACTGAGAGAAATGGCTGAGTAAAAATAAATTCGAGTCGGTATTACAAAATGTTTTTTTACAGTTTGCATACAACACTAATAATTTTTATTCAAATAACTGCGGCAAAGTAGTTGCCAGAAAGAGTTTACAGTTCATCCAGGTATGCCCACCCGGCACGAACATGGTCTCCAGATCAAGGCCTTTCTCATTGAACAATTCTATAGCACTGTTTACAATTCCAATGTACTGATCGCTTTCTCCAACATAGATACTTAATTTTTTAAGTTGATTATTATAGGCTTCTACATCAGGGCTCCAATCGCCAAAATTTGACCTGAACTCCGGGGTTTGTACATACGGTGCATAAGCGCAAACATAAGCAAACTTATCAAGATTCATTAGACCTATGTTGAGCGTTGCTCCGCCACCGACCGAAAAACCTGTTATAGCCCGGTTCTCCCTGTCAGTTAAAACAGGATAATTCGATTCAATAAAAGGTATAATGTTGTTCATCATGTCGTTTCCGAATGCGTCTGAAAACATGAGCCCGGTATTGGCATACGGCATTACAATAATCATAGGCTTTGCTTTACCCTGTGCAATCAGGTTATCAGCAATAAGATTGGCTCGCCCAACTTTAGTCCAGGTTTCTTCGGTATCCGATCCGCCATGAATAAGATAGAGCACAGGATATTCCGTCTCACCATTGGCATCAAATCCGGGCGGGGTATATATTAACAGTGTTCCGGTTCTATCCTGGGCAGTAGTATAACTTCGGTAACTTACTTTGCCATGAGGAACATTTTGCAGCGAATGTACAAGCGGTTTATCGCCTTTGATATCGACTAAACTGCGTTTAAAGCCTTCGTTTGCGAACAGATAGGTGTTGTTGGGATCGTTCACTTCAATGCCATCAACCACGAAGCTATAAGGATAAATATCAGGTTCTACAGAAGGAATGGTTATCGACCATACACCTGAATCATCTTTAGTCATTTCCGCTGGTTCAGGTAGTATCTCAGTATGAAGAGTAACGCTTTTGGCGTTCCTGGCCGAATACCTGAATGTAACGCTATTGTCTGAATGTACTTCAGGTGAAACAACAGAAGGTCTCTGGGCAAACAGGAAAGTGCCGGTAGAGACCAATATCATTAATGTTAAAAGTATGTTTTTCATCTCTTTATATATAAGGTCCGATTATTATTTAAAAAGTAAAGGTGCAGTTTTGGCAAGATATAATCTTGTATTCATCCAAGTATGACCACCTGTTGTGATGAGCGTCTTATGCTCAATACCCTTAGCTTTGAGATAGTCAATAAATTCGGTTGTCGGCTGGTAAAGGCGATCCTCATTGCCTACACTAACCCACAATAATTTTAGTTTATCGTTTGTTTCTTCAGGATTTTCAACAACCGTTGCGAAGTCACGTTCGAGCTCAGTTGTTGACAAGTAAGCACTATAGCAGCATATCCAGTCAAACTTATCCAAATTTCCGAAACCGGTCCTGAGCGTCTGGCCTCCACCGCGTGAGAATCCCCCGATTGCACGATTTTCGCTGTTGGCAATTGTCCTGTAATTCTTTTCAACATAAGGAATAAGATTATCTACCAGGTCTCTTTCGAAAGTCTTTGATCGCGCAACGGCTTCTTCACTTTCCCTTCCAAACGGATCGGCCGGTTTAAGCCCTTCCTTTTGTTCTGCAATCCTGGCTTCGATATTACCATAAGGCATCACAATAATCATAGGATTTGCTTTTCCTTCGGCAATAAGGTTATCGAGAATGAGATTAGCCTTACCTACTTTAAACCATGTTTCTTCGGTATCCGTAGTTCCACTTATTAGGTAAAATACCGGGTACTTCTGGTTAGGATTCTTGTCGTATCCGGGTGGAGTATAAACAAGCACTGTTCCAGTTGTTCCTTCGGCCGATGGGTATAACTCATACGTTACAGTTCCGTGAGGGACATCTCTCATTGAATGAACCAGTGGAGTATCGCCCGGCACATCAAGCAAACTTCCTTTGAATCGTTCGTTAGGAAAATAGTGCATATTACCTGCATCCATAACCCGAACGCCATCGACAATATAGTGGTAAGGATAAATGTCGGGTTTAACAGGCCCAACCGTTACACTCCACGAGCCTCTCGAGTCTTTAACCATCTGAACCGGTGCTTTTTCTGATTGTACACTCAATTTAACATCCTGTGCATTAGGTGCGCTAATGCGAAATGTTACGGTTTTATCGGGATTGATCTGCGGAGATCTCCCAAAGCCTCCGGGCTGGCCCATTGCCCATCCCGAGAAACAAATAAGTACCCCGGCAATAAGCGAACGAAAAATTGTTTTTCTAGTCATACGATTAAATTAATTGTTTATAAGGAATCGTAGCCTGTCCCGCTTTGGCGAGAAAACTCGCATGTTCCGACGTACATCTTAACATGCTTGCTTCATACTGATTCTCTTTTTGTAATTGCTAATTTATTAATTCTGTTTAGTTATTAATATTTGTTAGTTATATTATTTTCTGTCAGTCCGAAACACGGTGCAAGTTAAAAAAAACACATAAAATCAACCCCCGATTTATTCGAAATCGCAGTGATCGAAATATTAATATCCACACCGAAACTGCAATCAAATCTAAATATTACTTACCGACGTATGTTTCTTGTCGTTGTCAAATAAAAAGTCAAACTTATAACCAAACTTTGTTTTCATCGTATTATTTTTCTTGTTATAATCACAACCGTTTGTTACTGCCTTTTAAGCATTTGACAATAAACTGTTTGTATTGTGCTCGATTGATTATCTATATTGCTGACAATCAACTTTTACAAAC
Source organism: Prolixibacteraceae bacterium (assembly GCA_016930365.1). GTDB lineage: Bacteria > Bacteroidota > Bacteroidia > Bacteroidales > Prolixibacteraceae > Roseimarinus. The sequence continues at coordinate 16,609 of JAFGGY010000122.1, forward strand.
AAAGTATAAAATCTCATATCTAAAATATAACGTACTATTGAATCAATGTTTTGAAAATAAACATTTTTATTTTAGAATGAATCATATCAATATATATAATTTTAAGTCTCTTGAGTTGTCAATCTCATATTCAATAGTTTACCTATCAAAGCTCTATTGCATTTTAAGCAAGCAAATCTGAAAAACGAGTTAAAATCCAGTCAACGCGAATCGAAATTCAAATCAAAGATTCAAATTTCTCTTAAACAATTTGTAATTCAAAAAAAATCAATTCACTCAGCATAACACTCAATTTACCTACAACTTATTAAATTCTATTCAATTTAACGTTTAACGTTAAATAATGAATAGCAATTACTAATCTTACTTTTGGGTCGTAAATATTGTAGTCTTTATAGTTTAATGCAATATCAGCAACTAAGGCTGGTGTAATATCTGATGCTACTTTAATTGTGTTGTAATAATTCTCAATTTTTCTGTTTTGTTCGCCCAGTCTTTGTAAAAACTTCATGTATTTACCATTAAAGTTTATCTTAAAAACATACGTAGAATCTTTAGACATTTTCGTCCTTACAAGTTTGTTTTCCCAAATTTCATTCATGGTAAGTGTATCAATTTTCCCAAGAAGATTCATCGTATCTGAGTAGTCAAAAGAAAACCTCAGCTCAGAACTCATTCCAATTTCTTTATTTAAACTGAAGAAGTCTGAGTAAGCTTTTTGAAATTCGTCATCAGTGTAGTTTTCCGACAAACCAATACTTTGTTCAAAAAAGATTAAGATTTCCGACAAATCAACAATCTCATTTTTGTTAAAAATCATTTGTATAGTATCGTCTTTTGATAAAATGTCCTGTCGTTTTTCGGCACAACCGAAAAGAATAAAAAAAAGAATTAAAAAAAGCAACTGTCTCATAGA